>DATEJO010000106.1:0-37910 GCA_035277905.1 Candidatus Sulfotelmatobacter sp. | reverse complement strand
TCTCAAACGGGTTTGGCTTCTTCTTGCCCTCGGGAACAAAAGTCATCACGTCGTCCCAAACGGATGCGAGTTTGCCATCCTCCTTAGCTCGCAACAACGCCTCCAGTTCGATGGTTTGCGGCAGGCGACTCTCAGCGGAATTTGGGAGTACCATAGCGCGAACCAACACGCTGATTCGCTGCTCCCATGTGAGATAGTGCCAAAAAAAATGCTTCAATCGACCAAAGTCCGCTGTTTCGTCACGTAGCATCGCTGTACCCGGAACCGAGGCCTTTTCAATGTGCGGCATCACAGGGGCGGCTGCAGCCGGTCGCAATCCACACTTGATAGAAAGTGTTTTCGAAGTGGGACCCCCAGTTTTACTGACATCTGGCACGAACTTGGTTTCCTTAAGACTCCAGACCTTCGGCCAAACGGTTATCGATAATGAACTGTTGGAATTATCGGTGATATCCACCTCAAGCAAATTGTACGCAAATTCGAACGGCGCGTCTGATTTGGTGTCAGTGATCGCACCGGCCGAGATTTCAATGCGTTCGAGATCGTTTAGCGCCACTATTTTGTTCAATTCAGGAAGATGTTCGTGGCCTGTGAGCAGAATCGAAGACCGGTTGTGGATGTATGGCTTCGCGGCAGCACGATCTAGGAGCCACGCCATCGGATGATGGACTAGCACCAATGTTACTACCGTTGCGTCCTCAGGGAAGATGTACTGTTTTTCTCCAAGGATCAACGTGCCTTCCCGATCTTCGAGATCGCTGACCTGGACGCTGCACAATCCCACTATGCGTAAACGCAGTCCCGCCTTTATCTCACGGTATCTGACCCATCTCGGGATGTCCCGAAATTCAAACTCCGAATTGTAGCCGCGTGCAAAATCTAGATATGTTCTGAGCTTCGGGAAAATTGAGTTCACTTCATCTTTCTCCACTGTGTATTCATGGAGCACAGCATTCAGAATACTCGGTTGCGTATTTCGCAAAGTTGTATGAACGCCCTTGGCGGCTAGGCTGATCAGGTCAATGTCTACGTCATGATTGCCTGGAACCGTGAGCACTGCTGTTTCGTCGCAGCGTCCGACAGTGATCAACTCGTCGATCCAAGCGACGGCGTCGTCGTATTCAGCCTTCTTGCCTGAATAGGCAATGTCTCCATTGATTAAGATCAAGTCTAGGCGCTTGGACTCACCAAGAAAGGCCTTAATATCTGAAACTAGCTGTTCTCTAACGTCGTCGTGACGAATGCGTTCGCCCTTTTTCTCCTGTCCAAAATGGATATCCGATAAATGTAAAATTCTCAGCATTGCCGTGTTGTCGAAGTATAGCAATGCGTCGCTTTCCAGTCGTTTTTTTCATTCTGTATCCCTGTACACTCCCGACAAGTAGAACTGAGGGCGTCACGGATTCACCGGTTTGGCAACTTCAAGATTGACAGTTGCAGGCCTTCCATATACCTAAACCGTCGCTGCTGGCCTGTAATCGCTAAGAGGGACTCTTCTGTGTCAGACAATGTGGGTTCATATTTGCCTTACGAATCAGGCACACCATGAGCACACCCCGTGCTTTGGAAGGGTTAGTTTTCGGGATATTTGCGAGGGTTTGCGGCTTATAGGACGTCAGACTGACTGTCAGATTTGTCGTGAGGAGTCTTCGCAAGGCACCGGACTGGACGATTCGATCTGCAAGTCACTCCGGAATTCCCGCTGGAAATTCTGCTGGAAAATCAGCGGTGCAGGCACCGCCTACAAATCCGACAGCATCGATGTAGACGAAAAACCAGAAATAGCGTTGATGTACTTGAAAATAATGGTCGGGGAGAGAGGATTTGAACCTCCGACCCCCTGGTCCCGAACCAGGTGCTCTACCAGGCTGAGCCACTCCCCGACTGCTGCAAATGCGCAGAAGACCTGCTTGCGCTGCTTGGAACCGGAAGATATCCGTTCACGATTATAGCATTCTGGGCGTGGTTTCTCGGTCGAATAGACCTGCCCTATATTCGGGCCTTTGAATTTCGATAATGGTGTTGAGGCCTCTGCAATTCATGTAAGTCCGGAGCAGTTGATGGAGTCGGAGACCTGTCCTGAGAATACTTCGCGCAAAAAGCGTCATGACTCAATGGGTGCTTTCCGAGCAAAAAGGTCAGCACGGCGGATTTTTCAATTTGCAGATCGAACGGAACGTGGCGCCGCTAGCGCTCGCGCCTGCGCGCATATCAGAATATCCAGTACGAACTAGATGAATTACAAAATCAACAGCTGATTCGAGGGATTTCCAGCACTAGCAGATGTTGTACGAATTCCCCGATGCGGCTACGATACTTCTTCGTTTCGCAATCTCATGACGATCGCATTCACTGCCGGCCGCCTGTTCACTCCCACAGAGGAAATCTCCAATCCGCTGCTAGTTGTGGAGGACGGACGAATTGCTGAACTCTCCTCGCGTTCCGCGAAAGCTGTTGCGGCGAACGCGAAAATCGTCGACTTTGGCGATGTTGTGATGGCGCCGGGATTTCTCGACATCCACATTCATGGTGGGGCTGGGATCGACGCGATGCGGGCACCCGCCTCGGACCTTCCAGTGCTGGGCAAGTTCCTCGCGAGTCATGGCGTTACTGGATATTTTCCAACAACGGTCGCCGCTCCGCTCGATGTGACTTGCGGCGCGCTGGAGCGCCTGGCTGACGCCATCGAGGCGGCTTCCAACCAGGAACTGAACGGGAATTCGACTTCCGCCCGGCCTTTCGGTATCCATCTTGAAGGACCCTTTCTGAGCCACAAGCGGCGTGGTGTGCATCCGCCGGAATATCTCGTGACTCCCACGGTCGAGATATTCGACCGGCTTTGGCATGCTGCCCGCGGACACGTTCGTATGTTGACGATCGCTCCTGAAATTCCGGGGGCAATGGAGGTCATCTCCGAAGCTGCGAGACGTGGAGTCTGCGTCAGTATCGGGCACTCCGATGCCGAGATGCTGATCGCTCAGCAAGCCGTCAAAGCGGGCGCGCGCCACGCAACGCATACGTTCAATGCCATGCGCCCGCTGGACCATCGCGACCCGGGAATCATCGGAGAGGTCTTGAGCGACGACGGCATTACCGCTGACTTGATCGCCGATGGAATTCACGTATCGCCTCCAGTCGTGAAGATCTTCCTGCACGCGAAGGGCGCGGAACGCGCCGTCCTGATCACTGATGCCATTTCTGCGACCGGCATGCCTGATGGTCGCTACAAGCTTGGCCCAATCGAAGTCGACGTAAAAGATGGGAACTGCACCGCGAACGGCAGTCTGGCGGGCAGTGTGTTGACCATGGACCGAGCTGTACGGAACGTGACGAAGTTTTCGAATTGGACCTTGCGCGACGCGATACGGGCCGCGAGTTTGAATCCGGCGCGTGCTGCGGGACTGGCTACGACGCTGGGCGTACTTGCGCCTGGTGCGCAAGCGGATTTCACCGTCCTGAATTCCTCCGGGGAAATACTGAAGACAATCATCGGTGGACGAGGGTTCTAAACAGGGGCTGTCCAGATCGTAATCTAGTTTGGCTTGCGCTGCTTCGCCTCGGCCAGATGATGCAGCAGCATCAGTTCGTCCGCTCGTGAAAGCTGGTCAAGGAAAGTCTTTTCGAGTTTTGGCCTCTCATCGCTGGCCATTTTTCCCGCTCCGGCCTGACGCAATTTGTCGCCGAGCTCGGGCTCATTATTCATCACTTGAGAGTAGAACCACAGGAAATGACGCATCTGATCGAGGGCCACCCGCAGCGTTTCGATCGGCTCGGTTTCAGAAAGCGAGTTCAACGCTTCCATCAGTTCCGGATCACTCGGAGCCTGCATTGCGGCGCAGTTGAGTTCCTGCTGGATCGTGCGCAGGTCTTCCGTGACGCGTGCAATTCGTAGGTGAAGGTCGTCCATGTCGTCGAAGGCCATTCGTGTTTGCCATCCCAACATCTCATCGGCAACACAACGTTAATAGATGTCCCACGGGCATAGGCTTTC
Source organism: Candidatus Sulfotelmatobacter sp. (assembly GCA_035277905.1). Classification (GTDB taxonomy): domain Bacteria; phylum Acidobacteriota; class Terriglobia; order Terriglobales; family Acidobacteriaceae; genus Sulfotelmatobacter. The sequence continues at coordinate 33,919 of DATEJO010000106.1, read as the reverse complement.
GTAATTCCATGTGTTACTGCAGGTTACGCGCGTGTGGTCGAGCGCCAAAACCCTTGACGACGCGGGTGTTGGGGCACAGTTGCTGGCGTATCGCGGCCTAATTACCGGCGATTGCCAGAGAAACGATGGTTTGTGGTACAAACGCGCGATGCCTGCACCCGTGCAGAACAGAACTTCCAGCGAGGGACTGGTCCGTGCCATCGGCCGCTGGAGCATGGCTGCACTCATCGTGAATTGCATCATTGGCAGCGGCGTCTTCGGACTGCCTTCGGCGCTTGCGGGCCTCCTCGGCCGAGCCAGCGTGCTCGCCGTCGTTCTCGGCGCCGTTGCAATGGCCGTCATCATGGCGTGTTTTGCTGAGGTAGCGTCACGCTTCTCCGAGACTGGAGGCGTTTACCTTTATGCTCGCGAAGCGTTCGGACGATTCATGGGGATTCAGGTCGGATGGCTCGTCTGGTTCGTGCGTCTCACCGCCTGCGCCGCGAATGCGAATCTGTTCGTCGTTTATCTGGGTGAATTCTGGCCGGATGCCACTCAGCCGGTGATGAAGCTTGCGATCCTTACGCTTCTGATCGGGATTCTGGGGGCAATCAATTTTCGCGGAGTTCGCGCCGGGACGCAGGTCAGCAACTCATTCACAGCTGCGAAACTGGCATCGCTGGGTATTGTGGCGGTCTCGGGAGCGATCTATCTCGAGGCGAAGCACGCTGCTGTTCCAGAGGTAATAGTGCCGGCCGTCGCGACGCGATGGGCTCAGGCAATCGTGCTGCTGGTGTTCGCCTATGGTGGATTTGAAGCGGCATTGATTTCTGCCGGGGAGGCCAAAGACCCACGACGTGATGTGCCGTTCGGATTGTTCTTCGGCCTGCTCACCTGCGCTGTTATGTACGGATTGATCCAGTGGGTCGTTGTGGGCGTGCTGCCCGATCCGGGGCACAGCCAGCGCCCGCTCGCCGATGTCGCGCAAATTATGATGGGGCGCGGGGGAGCCGTGCTGATCTCGATCGGAGCTTTGGTCTCGATCTACGGATATCTCAGCGGAAACACGCTCTCGACGCCGCGGGCTACATTCGCGCTTGCCGAACGAGGAGACTTTCCTGCGCCGTTTGCAGCGGTGCACCGGCGATTTCATACTCCGTACTTTTCGATTTTTGTTTTCGCGCTGCTGGTGTGGTTGCTCGCGCTGTTCGGCAGTTTCGCGGGAAATGCGACTCTTTCGGCCGGCTCGCGACTGTTCTACTACGGCGTAGTCTGCGCGGCACTGCCTGCCCTGCGCAGAAAACAGCAGAAGACCGCGTTAATACAAATTCGAGGAGGAGTCGTCATCGCGATTGTGGGAGTGCTCCTTTGTGGGGCTCTGCTTACCCAGATCGAATACGACAAGTCACTGATCCTGGGCGTTGCGGTTGTGGTTGCGTTCCTGAATTGGTTGGCAGTGCGAAACAGGAGACCGCCCATCTCAACGTAGAGACGTAGGTTGCTATGTCTCTGCTACGTGCACGATCGCCAAAACGGGCGGGTGCAGCGGTCATAACCTCACGCGTGCCGCTCCATTTCCAGCAGAGCTTTCTTGCGTTCGATGCCGAAGCGGTATCCGCCCATCGAGCCGTCGTCGCGGACGACGCGGTGACAGGGAATCTCGACCGGGACGGGATTCGTTGCGCATGCCCGTGCGACGGCGCGAACAGCGGTCGGACGGCCAATGCCGGCGGCGACTTCTTTGTAAGATTTCGTATCCCCGAATGGGATTGATTGGAGAAATGTCCAGACCTGCCGCTGAAAAGCGGTGGCGCGGATATCCAGCGGGAGGGATGAATTCAACTTTTTGCCGAGCATATGTGCCAGAAGAGAGGCAGTCCACGCGCGCAAACCACCCTTGTCCTCCTTGCGCAGGGCGAACGGAAATTCGCGTTTCAGGCCTTCGAGCAGTTCGGCATCGGTGCGGGCGAATTGGATTGAGCAGATTCCGCGATCCGTAGCGGCGATCAGCATACGTCCAAGCGGCGAGTCGCTGCAGGCGTAACGAATCGTGGCGGCAATCGCTCCGCGGCGGTATTTGTCGGGAGTCATGCCGAGCTGTGACGCAGTTTTTTCGTAGAGACGGCTGCTTGACCCGTAGCCAGCGTCGTACATCGCACGCGTGACCGAGTCTCCGGCCTGCAGATTCCGCTTGAGCATTCGCAGGCGGCAGGAGTCTGCGTATTCGCGAGGAGTAATGCCCGTCACAGATTTGAAACCCCGCTGCAGATGAAACGGGCTCTGCCGAAATTCTTTGCCGAGGCGGGCTAGCGTGACTGGCTCGTCGAGATGCTGCTCGATGAACCGACAGATCGCTTTCACAAGATGGGCTTCTTCGTTGCCGGTGACGGCTTTGGGGCGGCAGCGCAAGCAGGCGCGATAACCGGCTTGCTCGGCGTCTTCCGGATGCGTGAAGAACTGAACGTTCTCCTTTCGAGGACGCCGTGCCGCACACGATGGCCGGCAATACACGCCGGTCGAGGAGACGGCGAAGACGAACTCGCCATCGCGCCTGGCATCGCGGGCGAGGACGGCGTTCCATCGCGATTCGTTGCTCGATCCCACCGATCTAGGAGAAGAATGAGCCATCAGGTTTTCCGTTGCGAGTATGGCATTCGTGGTCATCATGAGCCAAGGCTATTCCCGGCGCCTGAAGTGGGCTATCCGAATCTTGCGCTCAAAAGCAGAATTCACCACGTTCAGCAAAAAGGGCAAGAAGGACGAAGGAAGAGCAACGCCACCCTGGCTTGCTCTGGCGTTGCGCATTTTGCACGAACCGATTACATTGACGCCAAGCATTCTTGATCACAAATTGAGAGATGAAGTCCATGAAGACCTTTGTTCGAAGTGCCGTAGCTGTCTCGATATTGATGATGGCGGCCGCTGCAATGGCGCAGCAGGCCACAAAGCACGTTCTGACCGGCGATGAACTCAAGAAGGCCGTGCCGTCAGAGTACTTCTTCCGCGGGCAGAAGGCGCCGGTGCAACTGCGGAATGCCGTTGGTTTTCAGGCGGCCGACGGCAAGATGATGCTGGCCGCCCTGGTCGATGCTTCGGGGTACTCGACCTCGATTCAGCAGAAATATCAGGGGATGCTGATCACCGAGGTCAAAGTGAAAATCGGCGGCTCGACGCTGGGGCCCGGTCAGTATGGCTTCGGATTCGCCGCCGATGGCAAGTTCGTTGTGATGGACGTCGGCAACAATGACGTGCTCTCGACCTCCTACGAGACGGACCAGGGACTCAAGCGGGCAGTGCCGCTCAAGCTGATCGAGGCCGACGGAGGGTACAAGCTGTACGCGGGGAAGAAGTGGGTCGAGATTAAAACCGAGTGATCGTCGGCAGACTTGGTGCGCCATCTGCCCCGATAGGCAAAGGCTAAGCCAGTCAGTGCGCCAGGGGTTGGAATGGGCTAAAAACTGCCGTGATACCGGCGCGTTTTCGGAGTTCAGTCAGCAGGGCGCTGGCGGCGTTCTGGTAGGTTTTCCCGGGATCCGATGGATCGGCCCATACGGCGTCGTAGATGATCTGAGCTGCTTCTTTCAGTTCGATATGAAGAGCGGCTTCGCAGACGTCCAGGCGTTCCTGCAGCTTCTCGTAACAACCGGTGCAGATTTCCGCCGACGCCGGCTCTCCCGTGTGTTGCTCTCCAAATTTGCAGACGGTCTCGGGAGCGTTCGCCATTTCGGCATGGGCTTCCCGCATTTGCTCCTTAAATTGACGCAGGAACTCTTCGCGCTCCTTCTCGAGAACCGCGTTATCTGGCACCGGGGCAGCCGCTGTTTCGACGCGCTTCGGAGGAATCTTCGGGACAACAGGCGAGACTCGTTCGTTATGCTTGCAGGTCGGGCAGACGTCCAGGTCGGCGGGGTAATACAGATGGCATTTCGAACAGGGCAGGCCCATTCCGGAAGATTTGTGTGGCGAGCCCGGTGCGACCGGCGAGTTGTCGGAGCGGCGCACGCCGGCTTCCTTTGCAATGGCTGCGTGAACGGCAGCGGCGGCGCTTCCTATTGCATGCCCCTGGTTTAAATTCATCCCCATAACGTCTACCTTTTCGGTTCGAAATCCGCCCACTCGAGTCTAGGGAGTTTCAGAAAGCCCGCCTAATCACCACTCGTACATCGCCCACCGTGGCCGACCGGACAAGCTCGGCTTCGAATCCGTTCAGCGGGTACTTGTGTTCTTCATCAACTTGATCAGCTCTTCGCGGCGCGCGCGATAGAGCTGGCGCTCCGGATCGAGCCGGGCCGCCACTTCGAGTTCAGACAAAGCTTCCTGGTAGCGATCCATGCTCATCAGGCAGGCCGCCAGCGAATAATGGTTGTCGGCCGAAGCATTCACGCGCAAAGCCTCGCGGAATTCCCTTTCCGCTGCGGCGAACTGCTGTTGCTGGAAGAGAGCCGTTCCAAGCAGGTGATGCGCCGCGTCAGAGTCGGGGTTGAGTTCCACCGCGATGCGCAACTCGTGGAGCGCGTCCTCTGGCTTGTTGTCGAGGAGCAGAGCTTGACCCAGAATGCGGTGTTCGGAGGCGCTTTCAGGATTGTGCAGCACGGCCAGCCGCAACTGCTCGACGGCAGCGTCGTAGTTGTTCTTGGCCATGTAGGCGTTGGCAAGGCAGGAATGTCCCTGCTGCCACTCCGGATGCTCGCGGTACAGTTCCTTCATTTCCGCGATGGCGGCGTCAAACTTGCCTTCATCGCAATACGTGTTTCCCAGATTGTTTCGGACCGAGGCTTCATCAGGAGCGATGCGTTTGGCCTCACGATACTCGGCGACGGCCGCGGCGAAATTTCCCTCTTCGTGACGGATGAGGGCGAGGTTCGAATGAGCCTCCCAGAAGTCAGGCCTGAGTTGGATTGCCTTTTCGTAGGCTGCGATGGAGCGGGGCAGATTTCCGGCAGCATGCAGCGCGATACCCATGTCGTAGTAGGTGTCGGCATTGTCGCGATCGCGAACAAGTGACTCGCTGTAGGCATGAATCGCGGCCTGATAGTCGCCGAGCGAATACTGTCCGAGGCCGAGATACTGATACGCTTCCGCATTCTGCGGATCGATGCTGAGCGCAGTACGGGCCTCCGCGATGGCGTTCGGCCCGTCGTCTATACGATAAAAGAGATACGCGAGAGCGCTGTGATTCTCTGGCAGGTCGGGCATCAGCTTGAGGGTGAGATTGAACTCATCATCGGCGTCGTCCCACTGCTCCTGCTGGCGAAGCATCACGCCGAGCGCGAAATGAACGGCGGGATCCCTCGAGCCGGAGTCCGCGATTTTGCGAAGTTCAAGTTCGGCAGAGTGATACTGCTCACGGCGAGCGTCTTCAGCAGCCTTCAGTAGAACATCAGGAATCGGTGGTCCGATCCTGGGCGACTCGACGTTGCCGGAACTAAGAACCCCGATCAGATCTTTCTCGGCTCCGACAGATGCTAGCTGACGAAGCTCGGCTTGAGTCGGCAGATAGGCCAATGCGCGATTCTTGACGATCTGCGTCAAGCGGCCGCTGGAGACTCCGCCAGCAAGCCATGCAGCAATTTGGGTCGTCGTAACGGCGCGGGAATTCTCCGCCTGGGCGCCGGAAGAAGGTGCGGTCGCAACCGCGAGAATGAACAATACAAATAAAGAAGAAAAAGATGCCTTAAGTCTCACCGGATTCCCCAACTCGTGAAATCGCTTGCGGTTTTGGCTCGGGTGGAAACGCGAGATGAAGCGCCTTTCTCGAGAGCCCTTCTGAAACATAGCCCGCGCTGGAACTCGCGGGTAAGGTCACGAAGGTAACCGAACCCAGGCCCTAAACCAGAGAATCGCATCGTAGAGGGGCGACGACCTGTGATTGAAATCACGGCTCGCCGTGGCAGGATTCACCGAAGAAACGGGGAAACCCGTGTAAAACATTGAAAAAGCTGTTCGAAGGCAGGCAGGAAGTGGGTGGACCTTTCCCTGCATACTCGAATAGCGTATGATTTAACTGGCTTATATTCCTCGGAGGCTCCGATGTTTGAAGGTCTATTTCAACCGACGCACCTGCTAGTCATTTTCGCTATCGCCTTGCTGGTGTTCGGCCCGAAAAAATTACCGGAACTCGGTAAGGGGCTGGGTGAGGGGATCCGCGCGCTGAAAGACGGCATGAAGGACACCCCGCCACAGGCTTCAACCGACCAGACCAAGAAGACTGAAACAAAGGCCTGATCCACACCTGCCGCGAAGAATCAAGGACTGTAGTCTGCGCGTCTTTGTCTCTGTTTCCATAATTCTGTTCCAAGCTGTTCTGGGGTCCTGTTCGCTTCACTGAAAAACTCTGAACGCTGGAGGTAAGGCCGTGTTGCGCAAAGTTTCAGTCCTCATTGTTGCCCTCCCATCCCTGCTTTTGTCCGCTTTGTTCGCGGATCAGGTCACGCTGAAAAACGGCGACCGCCTGACTGGAACCGTCGTGAAGTCCGACGGAAAGACACTGGTTCTGCATACCGACGCAGCCGGTGACGTCACCATAAAATTCGACTCGATTCAGGACATCAAGACCGAACAGGAACTTCACGTCAGCCTTAAAAGCGGCAAGACTGCCGTGGGCCCCGTCACAACCACGGACGATAAGATTGAAATCGCCACGAAAACTGTCGGCACGGTCGAGGCTCCCAAGGGCGATGTGACGCTGATTCGGAACGATGCCGAACAACAGGCCTACGAAAAATCACTACATCCCGGATTAATGCACGGATGGAATGGCGGAGTGAACGTCGGATTCTCAGTAGCCCGAGGCAACAGCGAGACGGAGAACCTGGCATTGGCCTTCAATGCTGTGCATCCGACGCTGAATGACAAGATCACGATGTACGCGAGTTCCATAAACACCACCAACAATCTGGCGTCGCCGAGCACGGTCGCCAGTCTGGAGCAGGGTGGCCTACGATACGATCGGAATATAATCGAGAAGATTTTCTGGTTTGCATCGGCGGATTACATGGCAAATGCGCTGCAGTTTCTTGATCTGCGGCAGGTGTATTCGGGCGGCTTTGGATATCACGCGATCAAGAATGACCGGACCGTTTTGGATTTTCTCGGTGGCCTGAACTACACGCATGAAACCTATTCCAACGGTCCGCAGATTGATTCATCCGGCGCATTCGTATCCTATGGCAAGACGAATCGTTTCCTGGCGCTCACGCTCGGCGAGGAATGGGACCAGAAGATCGGAAAGAGCACGGCACTCACGCAGAACGTCGATTTTTATCCCGATGTGCAACAGACTGGCGAGTATCGCTTCACGTTCAATTTTGGCACTGTCACGAAGCTGAATAAATGGCTTGGATGGCAAAACCAGTTCGGAGACATCTACGTCTCGAATCCGCCAACCGGCGCGAAAAAGAATGACGTCCTATTCACGACTGGACTTAACGTTTCGTTTACTCACTAGAACATATGGCATCGCATGACGGCGCGCCTTCGAGCGCGCCGTTTCTGCATTCGACAAACAAACCAGAAGTTGTAGCCCCTCCTATTCCGCGCACCTTGCGTGAAATCATTGAATGTTCTGCGGTTTTCTTCTAAAAGGAAATATCCACCACGATTGGTTGATCGCTTGTAGTTCTGGTTGCGCGGCCTGAATTTGAATGCGTAATGGGCCGTGTCCTTTGGCTCCATTCCTGTTCGTTGATTCTTAATTTATACGGAGGTTGTTGTGTCATGAGGAAGTATTCCCCCACCCTGTTAACGTTACTGGCAGTCGTTTTCTCGAGTATCTTCGCAATGTCCCAGGCGAGCAGCAACTCGAAATCCGGAGTTGCCGTGACGATCACACCCAACAATGCTACGTTGCAGTCTCTCGGTTCGCTGCAGTTCACGGCGCTGATCCGGAATACCTCGAACGTGAGAGTTGTCTGGTCGGCGTCCGCGGGAACTATTTCGCACACCGGGCTCTATCAGGGGCCGAAGGTGAGCACGGACACTAGCGTCACAGTGAAGGCGACGAGTGTTAGCGATCCAACGAAGTTCGATACGGCATCGATTTTGGTCACGGCTCCGCAACCTGCCAATACGAATGCCACCAACCTCAGTTCAAGTTCGAGCAGCACTACGATCAAAGAGTCCTTCTTCGGGGCGGACTTCAATGGTTTTGGAACCTGGCCGCCTACAGACGGACAGCACCAGATCGCGACGCTCGGCGGCATCCGCCTGTGGGATGACAAGGTGAAGTGGGCACAGATCGAGACATCCAAGGGCGTTTACGACTGGTCGGAAATGGATAAATGGATCAGCAAAGCGCAGGCGCAGAACGCCGACGTGCTCTACACAATTGGAGATACGCCGAAATGGGCCGGTTCAATACCCAAGGGAAGCCCCTGCGGTCCATCGGGATCCTACAGTTGCTCGGCGCCTACAGATGTCAAGACCGACGGCACAGGAAGCGACACCTATTTTTCGGACTTCATCACGGCTCTGGTCAAACGCTACAAAGGACAGATTGCGTATTACGAGTTGTGGAACGAGCCGGATTGCAAGTGCTTCTGGTCCGGGACCACGGCTCAGATTGTCCGGATGGGAGCGGACGCAGCCTCAATCATCCGCTCCATCGACTCGAACGCGAAGATCCTGAGCCCCTCAGCGCATGGTCCGACGATGAAATCCTGGTTTGACGACTATGTAGCGGCGGGCGGAGCGGCGAATTTCGACATTGTCAATGCCCATCTGCGCGGGACCAACTCGACGAATAAAGACCCCGAGGCGTTTCTGACGATGTACGACGACGTCACGGCGGAAACCCAGAAGCGGAATCTCACCAAACTGCCCATCTGGGACGATGAGCACGGCATCAAGAAGGATCAGCTGACGGATCACGATGAACTCGCAGGATACGTCGCGCGCTCAATTATTTTGAGGGCCGGAGTCGGCTTGCAGCGGCAATATGTGTACACGTGGGACCAGAGTTCTCCATACGGCCTGCAGGGGAATGAGTCTGGAACAGCGTGGGATGTTGTCGCCGGCTGGCTTATCGGGCATACGATCAGCCCATGCACGGCTAGCGGAACGGTCTACACCTGCACTCTGGATAACGGACTGATTGTGTGGGATACGGCGCAGTCTTGCAAGAGCGGAACCTGCACCACGTCGAAGTACACGTATTCGAAGACCTACACCAAGCAGACTGATATCAGCGGAACCAAAACGAGCATGAGCGGCTCGACGGTGAAGATCGGTTACAAGCCAATCCTTCTTACATCGAAGTAAGCTTTTTCCCATCGGACCGCGCCCGGCATTGCGAGATGCCGGCGCGGTCTTTTTCTTCCCGTGTAACGATAGCCGCCTCGGTAGCCCGGCGAAGTCCACTGATCAGTCGATGCCGTGAATCCTCATGCTCACCAGATCATCGATGCTGAGATTCCGCATGCCGCGCGATTGCATGTCGGTGATGTATTCCGGCGTGACATTGTGGATGCGCATGGCGATCAATTCATCGGGATCGGGATGCTTGTATCCGAGCGACTGCAATTTCTTGATGAACTCCGGTGAGACTCCGTGGATCCGGAATGCGATGAGCTTCTCGAGATCCACGTGATCGTAGCCCTGCTCTTTGAGCTGCTGCATCCATTCGGGGGTTGCGCCATGAATGCGCATCGCAATCAATGTGTCTTCATCGGGCGAGTATCCCATCTGATGCAGGCTGCGAACCAACTGCGGTGAGACTCCATGAATCCGGAATGCCACGAGCTTGTCGCAATCGGAAATCCTCAATCCTTCGGCGCGCAGAGCTTCGATAAATGCAGAATCGACGCCGAAGATGCGAAATGCGATCAGCTTGTCGGTATCAAGATTGTCCAGATGCTCGCCCTTCATCTGCTTCGCGAAATCGAGGCTGACGTCCTGGACGGCCATGGCGAACTGCTTTTCTTCATCAACCGGAAAACCGAGGGAACTCATCTCGCGCGGATAATTCGCGTCCGGCTGGAAATGAAAGACTCCCGCGCCCTCGCTGTCCTTCAGAAACCCTTCGCATTCAATCTTGCCGGCATCACGTGCAATGGTGAAGTGAACGTCCTGCCGTCCTGACTTGGAGAAGTCGAGGCGCTGGAAAGAACTCATCGGCCAATCAGATTCGTGGCTCGACATTCCTCCGTGATGATGCTCGATAAGGGAGAACTGGACTTTACCGGGACGCTCGGATTTGCTGATCGTCCAGTCACCCCTGCGGATTTCGCTCTGGGAGTCTGCCCGGACATCTATAACTCGATATTTCACGACAACCGCCAAAACGCAGGAGGCAAACACTAGGTAAGCAAGAGTTCGACGGATTCTCATACAGTATCTCCTTCAGGAAGATTCGGGCACACTGCACCTGTGAGGCTTGTTTGTTGAACTTGGCCCGGCGATCTAGAGATCGGCTTGCGCGTCGAGGATTCCCAGTTGACGCAGCTGAATGAGTTTTTGCAGCGTCAGATCTTTGAAGCCATGTTGCTTGGCGCGCTCGATGAATTCGGGCGTCACGTCCTGCACTTTTGCGGCGATGATCTCGTTGATTTCGAGCTTGAATCCCGCGGACTGCAGAGCTTTGATGTAGTCCGGCGTTACGTCTTGTACTTTCATTGCAATCAACTCGTTCGTCGAAGGCTTGAAGCCAAGGGCCTGAATGCCGCGGACCCAGTCTGGCGTCACGTCCTGAACTTTCATTGCAATGAGATTGTTCGTATTGGCTTGAATCCCAAGATCGCGGAGAGCCTTCACATACTCGGGCGTGACGTCCTGCACCTTCATCGCGATGACCTGCTCTGCATTTAAAGAGAATCCAGCGGAGCGCAACTGCCGCACATATTCCGGAGTCACACCTTGCACTTTCATCGCAATCAGGCTGTTGATGTCAGGGTCGAGTCCTGCTTCCTTCAGCCCGCGATAGTATTCGGCATCCGCGCCTTGCACTTTGAGGCCGATCAGTTGATCTTCGTCCGGGTGCAGGCCTGCCGACAGCCAATCGCGTACGTATTGCGAAGTGATGTCCTGCACACGCATTGCGATGATCTTGTCAACGTCGAGTTTGAAGCCTTGATCCCGCAGGCTACGTACATATTCGGGAGTCACGTCTTGCGTTTTCAACGCGATAAGTTGATCGACAGTAAGGTTGTCCAAGCCTGCGGACTTTAAACCGTCGATATAGGAGTCCGCGGATTCTTCTTCGCGCTGCGGCCGAGCAGCCGAGGGCTTGGGCGTCTGACGGGGCGAGGTGGCAGGTTGCTGCGCTGGAGACGGCTTAGCAGTGGCTTGGGCCGCGAGAGCAGCGAGCGCAGCTTTCGGGTGCGCGATTCCGAGGAGCGCATTTCCCGCCAGCAAAGCCGCAGTCAAGCAGAGCACGCTTCCCGTGACACCGATGGCGCGAAGTCCCGAGCCCAGCGTCTTGAGGCCAAGCACACTGACGATGCGCTCCCGCAGCTGACCGCCGTTCGCTGCTGCCGCGAATATGGGCGCGCTGCGCCATTCTTCCATCAATGTAAGTGCCCGCGCATATTCGACGGCATTGCCGCATGCTTCGACGGCGATTTCATCGCAGCAATGCTCCCGTTCGGCGCGGATGCGTTTATTCAGCCACCAGACCGCTGGATGATAGAAAAGGACCGTCTCCACAAAAACCTGGAAAACATTCACGAATGGATCCAGGCGGCGAATGTGCGCGAGTTCGTGCGCCACCACCATCCGCAATTGCTCGGGCGAGAGTCCGGTCAGCGCGCTGGCCGGCAGGAACACGATTGGACGGAACCAGCCAATCACCGCAGGGGCTTGCAGCCACGCGCACTCGCAATACTGGATGGCTCGTTTAACGCCGAGTTGGTTCTGCAATTCAAAGCAGATTTCGAGAACGCGATCAGCAACCACGATCGACTTCCTGCGACGCTCGCGCTCAATCAGGAAAAATCCTCCAGCCGACCGCAAGCTGAAAAACACCACGCCCATCAACCACGCTTCCACCAGCCAAGGGAGTGGGTTGAAAGCCGGCCTCTGCGGCGTCACCGCATACCCGGGGAATGCCTGCCTTTGCCCCGCGGTTGAGATCGAAATAGATGGAACAATTGTCGATGACTCCAGAACCGGCGCCGAACGCTTGGCTGAAAGCACAAATGTCGCGAATGGCGCGACCAGCATGGCAATCAGCGTTACGACGCCGAGAGCGTATCGAACCTGTGCACGACGCGAGAGCGCCATCAGAGCCGCCGCCACAGCCGCCAGGGCGATTCCCTGCCACAGAAAATGCAAGAGGGCCCAGGCCAGCGACTGCATCGTAGCCGGCGATAGCAATTTGATCAGTTCGGTAGTCATCGGCGGTTCCTTTCGTATTCGTCGAGCAGACGTCGCAGCTCTTCAATCTCTTCGCGCGAAGCCTTGCGTCCGGCGAGGGCGTGCATCATCAATTGACTGGCCGAGCCCTCAAAAACACGCTGTAGCATGTCGCCGGCAAGCTGGCGTTTCGTCTGCTCGGCCGGCAGCCCTGCTTCATAGACGTGCGCACGTTGTGTTTCGTTTCTCCGGACAGTCCCTTTTGTCGTCATAATCTGCAAAAGTTTGAGAACCGTGGTATACCCGAGGTCCTTTTTCTGGCTGAGCGCTTCATGCACCTCGCGTACGGTAGACGGGCCACGCGACCATAAAACGCGGAGAATCTCGAGTTCGGAGGCCGTGGGCTTCTGCGGAGAACGTGTCATGGCAGGGAGGATACTACGAAGGCATTCGTAGTGTCAACGAAAATCTTCGTACATTCACGTCTTGGCAACAGTCCCCGGTTCCCGTTAGAGTAGGGCGTCCTTTTTCAAGCCTTTCCAGTTTCATCCAACAGGAGTCCGCACCCATGCGTCATGCTGTGATTGTGCTGGCGACCATCGCGGTTCTGAGTTCCCTCGCATACACGCAAACCGCCGACGAGCTTGTGAGCAAGAACATTCAAGCCAAAGGCGGCCTGGAGAAGATCCACGCCATCAAGTCCATCCGGATCACGGGCAAACTCAGCGGCGGTGGCGGGTTCACTGCCGCGACCCTTCAGGAAAATCAGCGGCCCAACCTCGTGCGCGAGACTTTCTCGCTGCAAGGCATGACCGCTGTCACGGCCTACGACGGGACGACGGGCTGGCAGATCCAGCCGTTTGAAGGGCACAAAGATCCCGAACTAATGGGCGAGGACGATTTGCGCGATCTGCTCCTCGACGCCGATTTCGACGGTCCTCTCGTTGATTACAAGGAAAAGGGAAATACCGTCGAGTACATGGGCCACGATGTTGTGGATGGCGACGACGCTCTGCGGCTTAAAGTCACGCTCAAAAATGGCGACATCATTTATTACTTCCTCGATCCTGACACCTATCTGGAGATCCGGAAAGAAATTCAAGAATTCATCCGCGGATCGCTGCGCGAGAACGTGATCGAGATGGGATCGTACAAACCGGTAGCGGGAGTGATGTACCCGTATTCGTTGTCGCAGGGCTCAAAATCGAATCCGGCGGCGCAAACGACAACGGTCGAAAAAATCGAAGTGAACGTACCGATCGGGCAGGCGGACTTCGCGGTTCCCCCGTCGCTTAAGCAGGGCGCAAAACCGGACGCGCCAAAAAAGTAAGGGGACTTGGCTCCAACATTTCTTAGAGATTGAATCCAGAGGATTCCTTCAATGATTGCTCGCCAAAGAAATTATCAGACGTTTAACAAATTGCGCGGATTGGTTGTCGTCCTGGTCTGCTCGGCAGCGGCGTTGGCGCAAGCCAACTACAAGTTTGATGCGGCCACGGTCTCAGGATTGCCTGCGCGCAACATCGGATCAGCTGCCATGAGCGGCCGCGTTGCGGCCGTCGACGCCGTGGAGCAAGACGGCCGCATCACGGTTTTCGTCGGTTCGGCAAGCGGAGGAGTGTGGAAGTCGGTCAATGGAGGCACGACGTATCGGCCGGTCTTCGATCGGGAGAGCGTCCAATCAATCGGAGCAGTAACGATCGATCCGTCGAACCCGAAAACGGTATGGGTGGGAACGGGCGAGGCATGGGTGCGCAACAGCGTGTCTGTGGGCGACGGTATCTACAAGTCGACGGACGGCGGTGAGAACTGGACTAACGTCGGTCTCAAAGACAGCGAGCACATCGCGAAAATTCTGGTGGACCCCGCGGACAGTAATCACGTCGTGGCTTGTGCAATGGGGCACCTGTGGGACGACAACCAGGAACGCGGCGTCTACAAAACAAGCGATGGTGGAAAGACTTGGGCGAAAGTGCTGGCCGGAGCAAACGGATCCACCGGCTGCGCTCTGCTGGCGATGAGCCCGAAAGAGCCCAAGACGATGTACGCATCGATGTGGGATTTTCGCCGGCAGGGCTGGACATTCCGCTCGGGCGGACCGGGCAGCGGATTGTTCAAGTCAACCGATGGCGGAGATCACTGGACCGGAATCCAGGACAGCAACGCCAAAGGCCTTCCGCCAAAGCCGTGGGGCAGACTCGCTATCGCGGTTGCCCCGTCCAAACCCAATGTCGTTTATGCAAACATCGAGGCAGAAAAGGGACGTGGACTGTATCGCTCTGACGATGCCGGCGCGACTTGGACTAAACTCGACGCCAGCAATTACATGGTGTGGCGGCCGTTTTACTTCGGAAATCTGATTGTCGATCCGACAAACGAAAATAAGCTTTTTAAGCCAGATCTCATTCTTCTCTACAGCACCGACGGCGGGAAAACCTTCAACGTCGTCTCCGGTGGGGCACACGGTGATTTTCATGCAGTCTGGATCGATCCGAAGAATCCGAACATCGTGATCACCGGCGATGATGGAGGGTTGTGGCGCAGTGAAGACGGCGGCACTCGCTGGAAGCATCAGATGAATCTGCCGATCTCGCAGTTCTACCACGTCAGTACTGACAACTCCGATCCATATCACGTGTACGGCGGATTGCAGGACAACAGTTCCTGGGTGGGAGATTCCTCCTATCCCGGCGGCGTCTCAAATTCGCGATGGGAAAACATGTTCGGCGGTGATGGCTTCTGGATGTTCGAAGACCCCTCGGATCCAACCTACATCTATGCCGAAGCCCAGGGCGGCGAGATCGGCCGCGTGAACCGTTACACGCACGAGATGCGTGGGATCAAGCCGCTGCCGAACTATGGCGAAAAGAAATTGCGCTTCAACTGGAACACTCCCATTCACATGAGCCCGAACGAAAAGGGCACGATTTATATCGGCGCGCAGTATCTATTCCGCTCCCGCGATCATGGGCAATCGTGGGACCGCATCTCGCCCGACCTCACGACCAACGATCCGGAAAAGCAGAAACAGGAAGAATCCGGCGGAGTGACCGTCGACAACTCTTCTGCAGAAATGTTCACCACGATTTATTCGATTTCCGAATCGCCGAAGAACGGGCAGGTCATCTGGGTCGGCACCGACGACGGCAATGTACAAGTCACGCGCGATGGAGCCAAGACGTGGACGAATGTCGCCGCAAACGTTACCGGAGTTGAAAAAGGATTCTGGGTATCAACGGTGGAAGCCGGCCGGTTCGACGAGGGGACCGCTTACGTCACACTCGATCGTCACACTTTCGGCGACATGAAGCCGTACGCATACAGAACCACAGACTACGGTAAGACGTGGGCCGCTCTGCCGTTGGAGCAAAGCGGTGTTCACGGCTACGCCCACGTGATCAAAGAAGACACGGTCAATCCGAAATTGCTGTTCCTTGGAACCGAATTCGGCCTCTGGATTTCGATTGATGGCGGCGACCACTGGGCGCAGTACAAGGGCGGCAATTTCCCGGCCGTTGCTGTGCGCGACATTGCGGTACAAGCGCGTGAGAGCGACCTGGTTCTAGCGACGCATGGACGCGGAATCTGGATTATCGACGATATTTCTGCTCTGCGGGCGCTGACTCCGGACCCCATGTCGAAAGAGGCGGCGCTGATTCCCGGGCGCGCGATTCAGTATATGGATACCTGGGGCGGATGGGCCGAAGGAGATGAGAGCTTCACCGGTCGAAATCGTCCATCCGAGGCGCAGATTACCTATTACCAGAGAAGCCGTCACATTTTCGGCGATCTGAAAATCGAGATTTTCGATTCCAGCGGCAAACTGGTTGACAGCGTGCCCGGCAGCAAACATCGCGGGCTGAATCGTGCGAGTTGGTCGATGCGCGTCAAGGCTCCGGCTGTGCCACCCGCGGCGACAGCATTATTCGAGGCGACGCAGGGTCCACGCGTACTTCCCGGAACTTATACCGTGAAGATGACGAAGGGCGACAACGTTTATACCGAGCAGATCAATGTCGCGCTTGATCCGCGGGCGAAATTCTCTCTTGACGACCGCAAGGCACAATATGAGCTGGCGATGAAGATTTATCACACGATCGAACATATGACGTACGCAGTCGAATCGATCGAGGGAGTGCGTGACGCGGCAAACGCAAGAGCATCTAAGCTGGCGGAAAAAGATCCACTGAAGAAGCAGCTTCAAGGCCTGGCCTCCAGGTGCGATGATTTGCGCTCGAAAATCGTCGCAACGAAAGAAGGCGGCATGATCACCGGCGAAGAACGCATTCGCGAGCTTCTAGGACAGCTTTACGGGTCGGTAAACGGTTACGAAGGGCGTCCAGCGGATTATCAGGTTGCGCGAGAAGATTCGCTGGCGCACGAACTAGAAGACGTAATTGGCGACTTTCAAAAGACAACTCAGAAAGAATTGCCCGCGATCAATGCAGGCTTGAAGAAAAAGAAGGCAGAGCCGATCACCGTCTTGACGGAAGCTGACTGGCAGAAAACGCGGGAGGCTGAGGGCAGCTCCGGGGCCGCGTCGGGGTTCCGCGCCTTCGGAGGAGTGCGAGAAATCGACTAAGAACACTTTTCGTCTGCACCACATTTGCACGAGGATGAGCCACGAAGAAAGGCGCCCGAAGTATGCGCTTCGCAATACGCCAGCTCAGCAAGTCACCCGGTTTTACCGCGACTATCATCCTTACCCTGGCTCTCGGCATCGGCGGGACGACTGCCATATTCTCGCTGATCGAGGGCATCCTGCTACGGCCATTGGCGTTCACGAATCCCGGCCAACTCGTGATCTTAGGAGATCACATTGGCGGTGGTCCGCATACACCCGTTACTGCTCGCGAGATTGGAATCTACTCTCATGCCACGACCGCGTTTTCCTCGATGGGTGGCTACATTGGGGCAAGTTACGAACTCTCCGGTGGCGCGACTCCGATTGAAGTAGACGCAACTCGTATGACCGCGGAGGTGTTCCCAACCCTCGGCGTGAATCCTGTTGTCGGACGAGTGTTCACAGTGCAAGAGGAGGAGAGCCACCAGCCAGTGGCAGTGATTAGCTACCGTTTGTGGGTGGACCGATATCAACGGGATCCCAAAATTCCTGGCAGCACAATCAATCTCGATCGCAAACCCTACACCATTGTTGGCGTGATGCCACGCAGTTTTAGTTTTCCATTGGAGACTGGCCGACTGGATCAAACCCAGTTGTGGGTGCCGATGAGTCTGACGGCGGACGAACTCTCCGATGCGCACGCCGGATATTGGGGATATCACATAATCGCGCGGCTGAAGGACGGCGTGACGGTCTCTCAGGCTGCGGAGGACGCGAATCGTGTCGCTCAGCAGGTCATGCGGTCGCTTCCCGCTTCGCAGTCCGCCATTCACATACGGGGCGACGCGACGCCGTTGCTGGAGTACGACGTTTCGGACGTGCGGCCAGTATTGCGCGCATTGTTTCTGGCAGTTTTGGTCGTCCTGCTCATTGCTTGCGTAAATGCTGCTGGCTTGATGCTGGTGAAAGCGATTCGCCGGCGAGGTGAATATGCCGTACGACTAGCCATCGGGGCGCGGGCAGCCGCAATCATTCGTGATTCCCTCGTCGAAGGATTGCTGCTGGGCGGCGCCGGAGGCCTGCTCGGGTTGGGTTTTGCGGCTCTGACGATTCGGGCGACACTGCAACTCGTGCCGGATTCGATGCCGCGTGTCGATTCGATTTCGATGGATGGGGGAGTGGCGGCGTTTGCGATTTGCTTGGCATTGCTAACAGGCGGGCTTTGCAGCCTTATACCTAGCTTCGCGGCTCTGCGTACCAACGTGGCCGAATCGCTCAAAGAAAGCGCCCGCATGAATGGCGCCGGTCATGCCTGGATGCGATCGGTCTTGGTGGTCGCGGAGGTGTCGATCGCAATGGTACTGGTCACGGCGTGCGGTGCATTTCTCCGCAGCCTGCAAAAAATGGAGGCGGTCAACCCAGGATTCCAGGCAGACCACGTGCTCGCCGCCGGATATAAGTTGCCCTCGGAGCAATATCCCACGGAAGCATCGGACGAGGTATTCAACCGAGCAGTCATGGACCGTCTCTCCAGCACGCCCGGCATAGTGGCCGCAGGGATCACCAGCGCTCTTCCCGCATCGGGCGTGTATGGTGGATCAGGTTACACCGTCGAGGGCGAATCCGCGGCAACATGGAAGCTGCAACTCGCCATGTTCTCTCTTACGCAGGGCGACTACTTTCGTGCGATGCAAATTCCATTGCTTGACGGACGATTCTTTACGGCGGAGGACCGGGCGAACACTCCGCCGGTCATCATCGTGAACGAGTCGATGGCAAGACACTGCTGGCCCAATCAGAGCGGGATTGGAAAGAGGATGCACGCAGGTGGACCAAAAAACTCTCTGCCCTGGGCGACGGTGGTCGGAGTCGTCGGGAATACAAAGCTTGGATCGCGCGATGAAACCGACCGTGATCAATGGTATACACCGGCGGAGCAGTCCGGAACCCTCAATAGCAGTTTGGATGGCGGATACGTCGTGGTACGAAGCAAAGTCGCGCCCGAAACAATGATTCCTACATTGCGGGCAGCGGTGGGCGAAGTCGATCCGCTATTAGCATTGCAGCCGGTCGAGACCATGAAAGATGTAATGTCAGAATCGGAGGCGCCGCGAAGGTTTAACACCGACCTGATCACGGCGTTCGCCATCGCAGCCCTTGCGTTGGCCGTTACGGGAATCTATGCCGTGGTTGCGTTCTCAGTGTCGCAGCGACGGCACGAGATCTCGATCCGGACGGTACTTGGCTCGCAACGCAGCGGCATTGCGCGACTCGTGCTGTTTTCCTCGGCCAAGCTGGCGATTGCGGGATGCCTTCTGGGGGTTCTGGGCTCGCTCGCGGTGTCACGTCTTGTCGGTTCCTTCCTTTTTGATATGAATGCAACAGATCCGCTGATCTACGTGGCAGCGGTCGCGGTCTTGATTTTCATGGCGATACTCGCCTCCGCCCTGCCCGCCTTACGCGCCGCGTCCGCCGATCCCATCGATGCTTTGAAGACGATTTAGGAATTGCGTTTCCAGGTCCCAACACCTTTTCCGATCCGGCGATTGATTCCCGGCGCGGGTGCGAGTAGATTGGTCTATCCCATGGAAGCTACCTCCCAGAACCGAGGAAAATCCCAATGCTGAAACGTTTTACTGTAATTATTTTTGTGCTTGTTGGGCTCGCCAGTTTCTCGCTCGCTGCCGATGAAAATCAAAATGTTTGCAAGGGCGATTCGGGAAAGTGGCAACAACTTTTTAACGGCAAAGATCTGACCGGATGGAAACACGTAGGGCCCGGAGGCGACACGGTTGAAGACGGATTGATCCATACACACGGCGGAATGGGCCTGCTGTACTGGACCGGCGGCCCAATCGGTAATTGCGAAATTCATGTCGTCTACAAGATGCGCGACACGAATGACAACTCTGGAGTATTCATCCGCATACCCGTCGAGCCGCGAGAAGAGTGGATGCCCGTGCATTACGGATTCGAAGTGCAAATCGACAATCATCCGGAAACTTCAGGCGAAGACGAATATCACCAGACCGGAATGCTGTACTCACTGACGAAGCCGCTGGTGAATAATGCCTGGAAGCCGGGTCCGGAGTGGAACACGATGGACATCACTCTGGACGGGCCGCGCACGATCGTCGTGCTGAATGGTCAGAAAGTCACGGACTACAAAGATGGCGACCCGGTGCCAGCGCGTAAGTTCGATTTCGAGCCACAGCGCGGGCCACGCCCGAACTTCGGCTGGTTTGGGTTGCAAAATCACAGTGACAACGACATCGTGTTCTTCAAGGAAGTGGCCATTCACCCATTAAAAAAGTAATGGATCGAGCAAGGACAGGTCGCAGTTAATTCAATTTGGAGGCATTCGCATGAAACGCAATTTTTCGCGACGCGCATTCTTGCAAGGCAGTGCGGTAGCCGCAGGCGGGCTGCTGGCTTCAAAAACAATCGTGCTTGAGGGTAAACCAATGCCGACGGCTGTTGCGCCGAGCGACCGCGTCCGCTTCGGAATGATCGGGGTTGGAATGCAGGGATCTGGACTGCTCGGTATGGCGATCACGATTCCCGGAATTGAATGCGTTGCCGCCGCCGATTTGTACGACGGACGCCACACGCTGGCACGGGAGATCACGGCCAATCCGAACCTGCCCGTTACGCGTAATTACCAGGAGTTGCTCGATCGCAAAGATATTGACTGCATTGTGGCGGCGGTGCCGGACCATTGGCATCGGCGAGTCGTGGTCGACGCCTGCAATGCGGGAAAAGACATCTATTGCGAAAAGCCAATGTCCCACACCGTTGCCGACGGCTGGGCAATGGTGGAAGCAGCACAGAGAAACAATCGAATCGTCCAGATCGGCTCGCAGCGCGTGAGTTCGACGTTGGTCGAAACAGCGCGAGATCTGTATTCCAAAGGCGAGATTGGCGACGTCGAGATGGTGGAACTCACGTTGGGCCGCAACGATCCCACGGGAGCGTGGGTCTATCCGCCGCCGACGGACCTTTCTCCCCACACGCTCGATTGGGATACATGGCTCAACGACGCGCCGAAGATTCCATTCAACAAATATCATTTCGCGCGCTGGCGCTGCTGGAAGGCTTACGGCACTGGCGTTGCCGGCGACCTGATGGTCCATTTGCTCAGTGGCATGATGGCGACCTTGGGATGGAACGAGATTCCCCGCTCGGCAACGGCACTGGGCGGCATCTTCCGTTTCAACGACGGCCGCGACATGCCGGATTTCCACACCGTCTTGTTCGACTATCACGGCATTCCGGTATACGTCCGGCTGGACCTCGGATGCGAAACGCCTGAACTGGCGCGCTTCATGGGTCCAAAGGGAATTCTTGATGCCGGCGAATTCGAGTTGCGCCACGCGACGCAAACCGGAGTCGACAACGATCCCAGCTATTACAGCTTCAGCTTCCCGGCGAAAATGCGCGAGCAATACGTGAAAGAGTGGCACGCTACGCACGATCCAAAACTCGGCCACGAGCCCGTGCACGAAGATACCGTCTACCGCGGACACGATTGGGACGATATGCGTCCGCACCTCAATGTCTTTTTCCAGTCGGTGAAATCACGCAAACCTGTGACGGAGGATGCCATGTTCGGCAACCACGCAGCCATCGCCTGCCACATGGCGAACGAATCGTATTTCCGCAAGAAGACCGTCACTTACGACGAGGCTTCGAAGAACATCAAGTCGTAGATCGCGCGCAGATCAAGCGTTTCACGCGGGCAGAATCGGAGAAAGACTCCGGTTCTGCCTGGCTTTCGTGCAGTGTTGCAGGTGCAACCTTACTTAGTTGGAGCATTGTTGATTTTTGATTGTTGAATAAAATTCCCGCAAGGGTTTCATTCAACAATCACCATTCAACAATCAACAATTCCCAGGTATATGATTCTCGTAAGGCAGCATTCTCGACCACAGTAGTTCCCTCGGTTCTGGAGTTCGGAATGGCTACGATTCAGCTCGCAATCAACGGAAAATCTTATTCAGTCAATACAGATCCTCAAACCAGCCTGCTCACCGTCTTGCGCGAAAAACTAGACCTGACGGGAAGCAAGTACGGCTGTGGAGAAGGCCAGTGCGGCGCTTGCACCGTGATCATTGACGGAAAATCGCAACGATCCTGCGTCACCCGCGTCGGCTCGGTCGTGGGGAAGAAGATCACGACCATCGAAGGGATTGCCACTGGTGACCAGCTTCACCCTGTGCAAGAGGCCTTCCTTGAAGTTGGCGCGATGCAATGCGCCTACTGTACCTCTGGAATGATCATGTCGGCCGTGGCGCTGTTGCAGATGAATCCAAATCCGGACCGGAGCCAGATTGTCGATTACATGGATGGCAATGTTTGCCGGTGCGGTACATATCCGCGGATCATCACCGCAATTCAGAAGGCCGCAACCGCTATGAGCGAGCACGCTAGCCTGAAAGGAGCAGGCCGATGAACGAAAAAACACAAATCGTCATTGAGCCTGAACGCTACGAACTCCGCGCGGCCGCGCCATACCGCTTCGACCTGGACCGCCGTGATTTCTTCAAATTCCTCGGAGCCGGAATCCTCGTCGTTTCAGTTCTGAAGCCGATTGCGGTCGCGCAGGAGTCGGGCGGAGGCCGCCGCCGTGGAGGAGAGTCTTTACCCAAAGACATCGATGCCTGGCTCCATCTCGGAGAAGACGGGAAGGTCACGGTTTACACGGGAAAAGTCGAGGTCGGACAGAATATTCGAACATCGTTAACTCAGGCTGTTTCCGAAGAACTGCACGTGCCTATGGGGAAGATCGAACTCGTGATGGGCGATACACAACTCACGCCCTTCGACATGGGCACGTTTGGCAGCCGCACGACGCCGACGATGAATTTGCAGCTGCGCAAAGTTGCGTCGGCTGCACGCGAAACTCTGATTGGACTTGCGGCCACGCAATGGAAGACTGATCGCCAGACCTTGGTCGCGACAGACGGGAAGATTACCGACTCAGCGAACAACCGCTCGATCGAATATGCCGTGCTGACCAAAGGCCAGCAGATCACACAGGAAGTTTCATCCGATCCGGTGCTGATTCCGGCAGCCGATTGGAAGGTTGCGGGACACTCGGCGTCGAAAGTGGATGGGCGAGACTTTGTCACCGGCCGGCACCGTTATCCCTCTGATCAGACTCTCCCCGGGATGCTTTATGGAAAAGTGCTCCGCCCGGCGGCATTCAACGCAAGCCTGACTTCCCTGGACACGCAGAAGGCCGAGCAGATGGGTGTCACGGTCGTTCACGACGGCAACTTCGTCGGAGTTGCTGCTCCGAGTTCGGAATTGGCAATCGCCGCCGTCGAAGCGATCAAAGCCGATTGGAAATCGGATCCGCAACCCTCCAATAAAGATCTCTTCGACTATCTCAGGAAGAATACGGAAGAAGGCACTGATCCAACCGGGGATGGCGATCGATTCGATCAGGGCTCGGTCGATCCGGCGCTGGCGTGGGCCGATCACAAGCTGCAGCAGACGTACACGGTGCAGTACATCGCGCATGTCCCCCTTGAACCTCGAGCCGCGTTGGCCAAGTGGGATGGAGACCATCTTACCGTCTGGACGGGAACGCAGCGGCCTTTTGGTGTTCGCGGCCAATTGGCCGAGGCGTTTCACATACCGGAAGATAGTGTCCGTGTTTTTATGCCCGACACTGGCGCCGCATACGGCGGGAAGCACACGGGCGAGACTGCTATTGAAGCCGCGCGCCTGGCGCGGGCGGCGAAGCGTCCGGTGAAAGTCGTATGGACCCGCGAAGAGGAATTCACCTGGGCCTATTTCCGCCCGGCCGGCGTCATTGACGTAATCAGCGGAGTCCGCAGCGACGGCACGATTACCGCTTGGGAATTTCACAATTACAACTCTGGCTCGGCGGGAATTCGCACCTACTACGAAGTTCCTAATCAGAGAATTGTTTTTCATCCGGTGCGCACGCCCTTGCGGCAAGGCTCGTACCGCGCCCTCGCGGCGACTGCGAATCATTTCGCGCGTGAATCGCACATGGATGAACTCGCGCATGCAGTCAAGATGGATTCGCTCGAATTCCGCCTGAAAAATCTCAAGAACGAGCGCCTGCGTAATGTATTCGAGGCGGCCGCGAAACAGTTCGGCTGGGGAAAGAGCAAGAATTCCTCCGGACAAGGCTTTGGAATGGGTGGCGGCTACGAGAAGTTAGGCAACGTCGCTACATTCGCGGAAGTGAAAGTCGATCGCAGCACCGGCGATGTGCAAGTTGTTCGTCTGGTCACGGCATTCGAATGCGGAGCGATTGTTAATCCCGACGGGCTGCGCAATCAACTCGAAGGATCGAACGTGCAAGGCCTGGGTGGAACGCTCTTCGAGGCCATTCAATTCGAGAACGGAAAGATTCTGAACCCCAGGCTCTCTCAATATCGCGTGCCGCGCTTCAGCGATCTGCCGACGATTGAGGTCGTCCTGCTCGATCGAAAAGATATTCCGTCTGTGGGTGCGGGAGAGTGTCCGCTGATCGGAGTCGCGCCTGCAATTGCCAACGCGATCTTCGACGCCACCGGAGTGCGGCTGCGCGCGTTGCCGCTCGTGCCGGATGGATTGAAAGTCAGCTAGTTCGCTCGAACTTTTATTGTGCTTAAGTCCAGTACGTAAATTTCATATCTTGACCGGGAGCAATTCATGGGGGATTCCTCTTCGATGGATCGTCGTACTTTTCTGGAAAAATCAGCTGCGGCAATCGCCGGAACCGTAGTACTGCCTCGGACCGCATTTTCATATAGCAGAATTCTCGGCGCGAACGATCGTATTTCGCTCGGTCACATTGGCAACGGCAGCCGTGGAGGGGACCTTGATCAGATTGCGTCACGACTGAAGACGAGCCATAACGTCGAGATGGTCGCGGTGTGCGACTTATGGACAGTGAACCGCGAAAAAGCGACGGCTACGAACGGCAAATACTACGGACGCACGCCGCACGCCGTGCAGCATCCAGAAGAATTGTTGGCAATGAAAGAAGTCGACGGCGTTCTGATTTCCACGCCTGAGCATTCGCATTCGCCGATCTTGAAGATGGCGGCCGAGGCGCGCAAAGATGCGTACGTCGAGAAGCCGATGGGAAACGTTCTGAGCGAGGCGAAGGCCGCACGCGACGCCGTAATTCAGGCGAAGACGATTGTGCAAGTCGGTACGCAGCATCGCAGTGAACCGTATCAGGTCGCGGCGCAGAAAGTTGCGCGAAGTGGCGCCTTGGGCGGCGTGAGCAAGGTCGAAATCGTTTGGAACTATCATGGCCCACGCTGGCGCGGGCGTCCTCAAGTGAAAGAAATCCGCGAGCAGGACACGGATTGGAAGGCCTGGCTGATGACCAAACCCATGCGCCCGTTCGATCCGCAACGCTATTTCGAATTCCGGTTATACCGCGAATTCTCAAGCGGCATTCCCGATCAGTGGATGAGCCACGCCATCGATCTGACGCACTGGTTCATGGACGACGACTATCCGAAGTCAGTCGTTTCGCACGGAGGAGTCTTCGCATGGCACGATGGCCGCGAAAACGCCGACACCTTCCAAACGCTGCTCGAATATCCGAAGGGATTTCTGGTGAGTTATTCCACCAGCTTCGGAAACGATTCCCCGAGTTTCACCCGCTACATGGGAAAGAAGGCGACGCTGATCAACATCGGTGGCGAGGGCAGCCCGCGATATCAGCTGGTCGAAGAGAAGGGCACGCACGAAGACAATGCCGATATCGACGCACAGCGACATTGGGAATATATCTTGCTTCCGGGCCAGAAAGGCCTGCCTCCCATGGGCATCGACGATCTGTCGCTGGAGCACATGGGTAACTGGTTCGATTGCATGCGTTCGCGACAGCAGCCGCACGCGACCGTGCACAACGGATTCGCGCACTCGGTAGCGTGCATGATGGCCGCGGAAGCCTACTGGGCAGGCAGAAAAATCTACTGGGACGCGAAGTCGGAGACATTCTCCGACACTGCTCCGAGTTCAGTCTAGGCCGCAGGCGCGGCGGTTTCCTAAGCACTGTCCCACGACGCGGGCATAGTCTGCGATCGCGATCTCTGGATCTTCCAGATCGGGATGCCAGACTTTTTCCCACTCGAAACAGTAGTATCCCTTGTAGCCGATCGACTGCAGTGCCTTGATCTGTCGCTCTATCGGCACGTTGCCGCGTCCAGTCAGCACATAGTGACGATCTTCTCCGGTGCCGACGGAGTCCTTGAAATGCGTGTGCCGAATCCACTGGCCTAACTGAGCGACCGTAAATTCCGGTTCTTCATTCGATGTGGCGAATGTGTGATGCGCATCCCACAACAGGCCGACATGAGGGGAGTTCGCGGCGTTCATAACATCCTTCAATATTGCCGATGAAGTGAAGTGATCGTGTGATTCGAGAATCACCGTCACCCGCCGCGAGGCTGAATAATCGCCAAGATGATGCAGTCCTGAAGCGACGCGAGCCTTCGTGTTTTCGTCCGGCACAGGACTGTTGTCGTTCGGCGCCTTGCCTCCAAAGACACTTACATAAGGCGCTCCCAGCGCCGAAGCAAGATCGATGAACCGGCGAGCGTCGGAAAGTTCCTTCACGCGCTTTTCCGGATCTTCCATGTACAGATTTGCCGAACTGCTGACGCACGCAATGTGGAGCTTGTGTGCGCGAATTTCGCTCTTCGTTTGCTCGATGCGATCTGCTGCAAAGAGAGGGTTCGATGGCAAATCCATATTTCCCTGCAACCCGCGGAGTTCAATGGCTGCGAATCCGTGCTGCTGCGCGAACTCCAATATTTTCGGCCACTGCCAACCGGGACAGCCAAGCGTCGAGAAAGCGAGAGGAAGATGGTTCGCGCTCTTTTTCGCAGTGAGCAGACGAGGAAAGGCAGAGTACGCCGCGAGCAACTGCACGAACTCCCGCCGGTTAGCCACTAGATTTCACCCTTCTTCATCTGCTGCACCGCATAGTCGCACGCGCGGGCGGTGAGGGCCATGTAGGTCAACGATGGATTCACGCACGAGGAAGAGACCATCGCCCCTCCATCGGTCACGAAAAGATTCTTAACGTCGTGCGCCTGGTTGAACGAATTGAGCACCGATGTTTTCGGATCGCGGCCCATGCGAGCCGTGCCCATTTCGTGAATGGAGAATCCGGGCGGCTCATCGAGAGCAAACGGTCGAATGTCGGTGGCTCCCACCGCCGCGAGCATTTCCGCGGCAGAAATCGCCATATCGTGGCGCAAGGCAAGTTCGTTCTTGCTCCACGACGAGTGAATCTTGAGCGCCGGAATTCCCCAGGCGTCAACCTTTTCTTTGTCGAGTTCGACATAATTGCCGTGGTCGGGCAGGCACTCGCCGAATCCGTAGAAGCTGAAACGCCACGGACCCGGGCCCCGAAGGGACTTCTTGAAATCCACTCCGAATCCCGTTTGCGAAATGCCGCGTTCCCAGCCTTCGCGGTAGCCTCCGCCCTGAAATCCATAACCGCGCAGGAAATCGGGATGCTTCGATTTCACATTCCGGAACCGCGGCATGTACACGCCGTTGGGACGTCGTCCGAATTCAACGCGGTCTTCATTTCCGGGAATCACGCCGTCGGCTCCCCCCGCCTTAATGTGATCCATCACGTTGTGACCGAGTTCGCCGCTCAAGTTCGCGAGACCATTGGGGAACTCGGGAGTGGAGGAATTCAATAGCAGTCGTGTCGATTCCAATGTCGATGCACAGAGGAAGACGACCTTCGAGTGGAATTCCAGCGTGGCGCGCGTATTAGCGTCAATTACGCGGACGCCTTTGGCCCGGCGCGTTTTGGAGTCGAAAATGACGCTATGCGCAACACTGAATGGCCGAAGTGTCAGACGGCCAGTTTTCTCCGCAGCCGGCAAGGTCGCGTTGATGCTGCTGAAATAAGAGCGCGTGATGCATCCGCGCTCGCAGGGACCGCAGTAGTGGCATGCCGCGCGCTCGTTGAGATCTTTCGTCAGAATCGCGGCACGGCCGATCGTCAAGACGCGCTCTCCGTCAAAGTGTTTTGCTACTCCCTCACGCACCAACTTCTCGGTGCAATTCAACTCCATCGGAGGAAGGAACTTGCTGTCGGGCAACTGCGGAAGACCCATCGCCTCGCCACTGATCCCGGCGAACTGCTCCACGTAGTCGTACCACGGCGCAATGTCCGCATAACGGATCGGCCAGTCTACGGCAATGCCGTCGCGCAGGTTGGCTTCGAAATCGAGATCGCTCCATCGGTAACTCTGGCGTCCCCATGTGATCGAGCGTCCACCAACCTGCCGTCCGCGAATCCAGCGGAACGGCTTGTCTTCCGACGTCGTATAAGGATTCTCTTTGTCGCTAACGAAAAATTTCGACGACCACTCATCGCAGGCATAACAAGTGCTTTGAATTGGTTGGTCCGCGAGTTGTTTCTTGCGATCGCCGAGGCCGCGGAATTTCACTTCCCATGTGGGTACGTGTTCGACATAATCCTGCTCAGGAAGGATCGGCCGTCCGGCTTCGAGCACAAGCGTCTTTAATCCCTTTTCGGTAAGTTCCTTGGCCGCCCAACCGCCGGTGATGCCTGAGCCCACCACGATCGCGTCGTAAGAAGTCTGTTCGCTCACTTTTGCTGCGGAGCCTCCTTGATCGGCGATGCAGACTGACATCCGATGAATCGGCCGGGAATCATTTCGAAATGCAGTTCGTCGGTCGCGCCCGCCTCGGAAGTGTAATAAGCGGTTAGTGTCAGGCGCCGCAGCATGGGATAGAAACTTGCATCGCTAGGGAACTCGTGCTCGACGCGTGCTTGCTCTCCCGCTTCTTCGATCATCTTCTCGCCGAGAACTCTCAGCATGTCTGCTTGCTGAGCCGCCGCGCAGTCGACAAAATCTTTCCCGATCAAAGCTCTCGCCTGCGAATCGACATCGGCCAAGCCTTTCAGGAAACGATTGCGGTCTTCGTCGTCGTACCACTCCGTCAGCATGAGATCGATAAACGCGCTGGCCCCCACGTCGGTTGCGCCGGGAGTATCGGTACGCGGAATGATCATCTCCGCCAGGGCTTTCACCGTGGCATCCTGGTGTGCATTTAGAGTTCGCAGAGACGAGGTGTCGATCAGGGCACGCGCTTCTCGCAAGAACATCAGCAGCTTCGAAGGCGCGAGTTGCAGCGCGGTGCCCGTAGCAAGGATTTGTAGGACTTCGCGTCGTCGCATAGGAACGATTTAAGGCTTGTTGCTTATGTTACCGAATTTGGGTCCACGATGTGCGGGATTTGTTCCTATTAAAACGAATTAGTCGGTATCTAGCGACTAGCTGCCATGTGCCCGCTCGAGCCTGGATTGTCCTTCAGACGAATAATCTCAGCGTTGGGATAGTAGTGGTTCAGGATCTCCTGAAAGCTTGCTCCCGACTCCGCCATTGCCTTCGCCCCAGCCTGGCAGAGCCCGACGCCGTGGCCGTTGCCGGTTCCCTCCAGAACAATCTGATTCCCATTCTTCTTCGCGACGAAGTCGCTGCTCGGCACTGCGCCCCATCCCAGACGGCGGGCTACCTGCAAGCGAGAAGACTCGTTCGAACTTTGCAGTCCCGCAGCGTCAGATGTTGATAATCGAGTTGTCCATCGGGCCGGGTGAGCGATGCAGTGCTCGCATAGCACCGAGTAGTAAGGATAAGCTCCGACCTGCAGCCCCACCTGTGCCGGAGTCCGTGTATTCCCGCCGCAACTTCGCGTGTACATCGCCGCGAATGGCTCCGCGTTATAAGCCAGTACGAGTCCCTCCGTGGCGGCGGCTGCGCGCGCCGAAGGACGGGTGGCTGCTGGAGGCTCGCGAAGAAATTGGCAGTGTGTCGTGTCGCAGAAGTCGAACTCTGTATGGCGCCCGTGGCTTGAGACAAGATACGAGCGAACCGCGACAGCCTGCGCCTTCAGGGCTTCGAGAGGAGCGTCGGGTGCGCTCTCCGCAGCCACGATGGAAGCCACGGCCGTTTCGCGGTCCATGGTAACGACCGCGATCAACTGCCCGCCAGACGGCTTGATCTCGAGCGTGCCGCGATAATGGCGTGAAATTTTACCGGGAATGCCAAGAATGAAATCCGCCGGCTCGCCACTTCGGTCCGACACGGTGAGTTCCGAGGCAAGGATGGCGCGAGTGCTGGTTTTCAATGAAATCCTCGAGTCAGTAAGCGTCACTCTCGCGACATTCACGCCGGAGCTAGTCTCAAGCATCGCGCTCTGATCGCCGGCTCGGAGAAGGATCGCCTCTCCGTCCACCGCTCGCACCAGGAATTCGCGCGGACGAAAAAGCCCGAGAACGCCAATGCGAACTTCAAAACGCGTCGCTGTGCCTCGGATACTCTGAGCAAGCGGAGGTCCGGGTGTGATCGCGACACAGATCGCCAGGAACGCAACCAATCGGCGGATCCATCGCGAGTCTCTCCGCATCGGCTAATCCTCAATCTTATGCAGCATCCGCCCGGCCGTCTTGGCAGCCTGTGCTCCCGGAACTCCGTGAACGCGCACCAGCAGCAGAACCTGGGGCTCATCAGCAGGGTAAAGTGCAACGGTGAACCCATCTCCCGGAGCGTGTCGCGAATGAGTACAAGAAGCCGTTCCGGTCTTGGCCAGCGCATTCGGAAAAGAAAGCGCGCGATCCACTTCGCCCGCCGTTCCCCTGCGAGCCGACTCGGACATCCCTTCGATGATCTGCGTAACTCCTATTCGCTCACGATCGCGAGAAAGTTCGATGTAAGCGCGCGCCAGCCGCATCGGAGAAATCTTCCACGAAGATCCGAGTCCGGCGAATTCAACTCCGGAGCTCTCTGGAACTGGCATCTCGATTCCAAACCGCGTCGCAGTAGCGACAACGTCGCGTCGAGACAAGTCCACCGTCAAAACACGAAAATACGAGTTGCACGAGTAAGCAATCGCAGAACTGAGGCCGATGCTTCCGTGACCGCCCGGCCTCCAACAACCGGACGCCGTCCCGCGGCAGGTATAAATCGGATATACAAAATTGTGTTTCTGTCCGTATGCCAGAGCCGCAAACGGCTTGAC
The DNA here is from genome assembly GCA_035277905.1 of Candidatus Sulfotelmatobacter sp. GTDB lineage: Bacteria > Acidobacteriota > Terriglobia > Terriglobales > Acidobacteriaceae > Sulfotelmatobacter. Next base: position 3,033 of record DATEJO010000106.1, on the reverse strand, counting down.
CAAAGATCCCAATGGAATTGGATTTTCAGGATGGTCCCACCGCGAGGCCAGTACGTCACCCGTCCGCACGTCGAGTAGCAAAAAAGAAATTCCGCGATCAGGAAAGTCGCGATCCAGCGATCGCGCTGCCGATTGCGCAAAGAGCGAAGAACCTTCCGTAATACCGGGTTTCGGTCCGCCGCGCGAGGGTTCGGCAAGCAAACAAATCAATGCCAGCGGCAACGCAATTTGCTTTATTGAGACCATTCGTAGGTGACAGTCTGCCGCACCATGCCTCCATCGTTGCGAATCTCGATATGCTCCGACGATACATCGGCCAGCGTCGCACTCAGGCTCGCCATATTTCCCGAGAAAAATTGAGGCTCCCGTTCACCGCCGCCCGTAGCCGCGCTCGGACGATCGATGAGGCTTGCGAACTGCGCGAAATTCGCGCGCTCCCGCTGATGATTGAATCCGGCAAAATACTCCAACGGCTTCCGTTGAGCGGCTCGATCGAAATTCGCGAGCACGGATTCCATCAGCGTTCCGTCATCGCTCACAATCAAGTATTTCCCCCGCACTGAAATCGCAATGGGCCACAATCCGTCCAGCTGTCGATACCCGGATTGTTGACTCCATGCGACTCCGAGATTCCCGGCCGTGACACTCGGGCTGACAAACTCTGTCAGAGCGGCCTCAACGGCAGATTCCCTCCAATCCGTAGTCGCCGCGAGAACGACCACGGAATGAGTCCTCACGAACACTCCTGCCCGATCTCTTGAGGTCGACTGCACCTGTAAAGCAGCAAGAACCGGACTCTTCTCGATCAGCGTTTTCAATTCGGCTCCCGACTCCGAAGCCGCCGGCGTCACCGCAGGCGCCTGATCGATGCGCGTTTCCAGATCGGCACTCGAACCCTGCTCACCTGATGTCAGCTGAACCTGTGGCGCAAACTCCGACGCAGGTGCCGGTCCCGAATGCGGAGCCAATATTCTTGTCGCGAGCAAATCAAAACACTCACTCGCGCTGGGATTCGCACTCGCAACGTACAATCCCCCAGTGCCAGGTACGAGCCGCGAAAGATCAGAGGCCGCTTCCAGAGCTTCCGGCGAAGGAGCATTTTCGGGTTCCTTCTTTCGGATCAGAACTCGCTCTTCGCGGTACTCCTGGCTCGATTGAAAGAGATCAGATACGGCGGCAGAATACTGCGATAAATCGGTGATGTTCTGCTGCACCCAGTAAGTCCGGAAATAGCCGTTCGGAACAAGGCTGCGCAGGTCGAGCACCATGCGAAGATCTCCAGCCTGTCCCGCCGCCGTTGTGGATTGGGCGAACCACGACTCGCTCTCGACCGTGCGCTGCTGCTGGCCTGAGATCAATTGCAGGGCCCCTGCCATCAAATCCTCTCGCGTCGCCAGAAGCAGGTAATCCCCGGAAACAGCGAATGCCACTTCCCGCTGCGACTCGGGATCGCGGCGCAAATAGAAATCCACGCCGCCGGAATTGCGCGTCTCAAACTTCGAGCGCGTTTGCCAGAGATTTGTCTGCAGGGAACGAGCTGAAGGCAAATACGTGATGTACAGGAACTGCAGCTTGCCAATATCGTACACGGCAAAGGCACTGCGGCCGCCGGCAACCTGAGTAAGAAAGCCCATGTCAGCGGGAAGTCCAGCCGCCGCTGCAAACTGATCTCCTGCCCCTTTCAAACGCAAAAACAGCCGCGACCGCGAGAAGACTTCATAATTGTCGCTTTGCACCCACTGATGCTTCTGCGGCGAAGAATTCCAGTCGCCGAGCAGCGCCGAGAAATCTTTCGCCTCCAGATAAAGCAGCGCTCCCGCGGGAACAAAGCGGGAGAGGGAAGTTTCGTCCGGTGATGCGGTTCGGAATGCCGCAGTCCCGGCCGCACAGATCAGGGCGACGACGAGAACGATAAGCAGACGCTTCATTGCTTCACGCCTCCTTTCGGCAAGGCGTTCTTCGATGCGGGTGCGGCATGAGCCGCTAACCGCGGCCGAACTACACGATCCTGTTCCAACGCTTCGTGCAGAATCGGTTCCCGTGCCGCATTCTCATGCTCGATCCGCAAGATCAATTTCATCTCCGCAATTCTTCGTGCCAGTGACTGGCGCGGCGAGGCGGCGGTCTGCAGGTTGCGCGCTGTTTGGTAATACGAGAGCGCGTCGTTGTATCTGTCCAGCCGTTTCATCGTGTCGGCAATCATCTCGGCCACCTGAGCCTGCCGCGCCCGGCTCAACTCCTCGTCAGCTGCGCCGCGGATATTGGACTCAAGCGGTGTCTCCTCATCTTCACTTCCGGAACTTACGATCTCTTCCTCTTCGTTTTCAGCCGTCGAGGGTTGATTGCGGAGGAACTGCGTCTCGAAAAGCGGCTCAATGATACCGAGAGCGTAATTGTCAGAATGGCCTGCGATGGAAGCCTCGAAGAGCGGAACGCGGGCAGCATCGCGCCGCGGAAAATCGATGACGCAATGGCTCAGCAGCTGAACTTTTGCCTGCGTGTCGCTCGTCTGCTGGGCAGCTTTGATGCGAGCCTCGTAGTAATAGAACCTGTCGGCATTGCCCGCCGCAATTGGCCCTGTTCCTGCGAGAAGATTCAACTCTCCGCTCCCCAAATCTGGATGCGCCTGTCCGGCCAGCGTCGCACTCGCCTTGAGACGCAAGTCGTAGCTGGTTGCAGGCGTGGCCGCCACTTGCACCAGCGCTGCAGTTGCGTTCGCAGTATCTGAGCCAACAGCGAGCTTTGCCTTTGCCAGACGCAGTCGATACGAGGGTTCCCACGGCGCAGACTTCACGAGTTGATCGAGAAATTCGATCGCCTCCGCATTGTGTCCAGTCTTCTCGAGCAGGGCTGCGGCAGGGTCGAGATTCTCAAATGGACTGCCCACAGCCACCACAAGGCGACGCAGCAGGTCGAGCGCTCCAGGCGTATCGCCCGAAGCAAGCCGGATTTCGGCGAGTCCGAGAAAGTTCGCGGCGATGAGTCGGTGATCTTCGATTTCCCGGGCAAACACCAGTTCCAGAATCTTGCGTG
>DATEJO010000105.1:0-18040 GCA_035277905.1 Candidatus Sulfotelmatobacter sp. | reverse complement strand
AGAAATCATCTTCACCTCCGGCGCCACCGAGAGCGATAACCTCGCAATCAAGGGCGTCGCCGAGATGTACCGCGAGAAGGGCAACCACATCATCACCGCCGTCACAGAGCACAAGGCCGTGCTCGACACCTGCAAGCGCCTTGAGAAGTACGGGTACCGCGTCACCTATCTTCCGGTGCAGAAAGATGGGCTAATCGATCTCGAAGATCTGAAGCGGGCGATCGACGACAAGACAATTCTCGTCACGATCATGTTCGCGAACAACGAAATCGGCGTTCTTCAACCCGTCGCAGAAATCGGCAAGATTTGTCGTGAGAAGGGGGTAATCTTCCACACCGACGCGACACAGGCGGTAGGCAAGGTTCCCGTTGACGTGAATAAGCAGAACATCGACGTCATGTCGATCTCCGGCCACAAGATGTATGGGCCGAAAGGCGTTGGCGCGTTGTATGTTCGCCGCAAGAATCCGCGCGTGCAGATCTCCGCCATCATCGACGGCGGCGGCCACGAGCGCGGCATGCGTTCCGGAACGCTGAATGTTCCCGGCATTGTCGGGCTCGGCAAGGCATGTGCCATCGCGCAGGAAGAAATGGCGCAGGAATCCTGCCGGATGGCGGGCCTGCGCAACCGTCTGCGTGACCGGATCACTGGAAAGCTGGACGAGGTCTACATCAATGGCTCGATGGACCATCGTCTGCCCGGCAACTTGAACATCAGCTTCGCCTATGTGGAGGGCGAATCGCTCCTGATGGGGATCAACGATATCGCCGTTTCGAGCGGATCGGCGTGCACCTCTGCGACGCTTGAGCCATCTTATGTATTGAAGGCTTTGGGCACGGGCGACGACCTGGCGCACAGCTCGATTCGTTTCGGCATCGGCCGCTTCAACACCGAAGCCGAAGTGGATTATGTCGCCGATCGCGTCATCGAAACGGTGGAGCGCCTCCGCGAACTATCTCCGCTCTATGAGATGGCGAAAGAAGGCATCAATTTGAAGGACGTGAAGTGGGCCGGAGAGTAGAGGAAGGCAGGTTTCAAAGGTTCAGAGTTTCAAAGTTTCTGGAAGAAACCTTGAGTTCTGAGCATGCCGCGAGCATGGCGCTTTGAGACCTTGAAACGTTGCAACTTTGAAACTTTGAAACCTGAGGTTAAGAAATGTCATATAGCGACAAAGTCATCGACCATTACAACAATCCCCGCAACGTCGGCTCGCTCGACAAGAACAGCCACGACGTGGGAACGGGACTGGTTGGCGCGCCCGAATGCGGCGACGTCATGAAGTTGCAGATCAAGGTCAATCCCGAAACCAACGTCATCGAAGAGGCGAAGTTCAAGACATTTGGCTGCGGTTCGGCCATCGCCTCCTCCTCGCTCGCGACCGAGTGGGTGAAGGGCAAGACCGTGGACGAAGCTCTCGCCATCAAGAACATGGACATCGTGAAGGAGCTGTCGCTTCCTCCCGTGAAGATCCACTGTTCCGTGCTGGCCGAAGACGCTATCCGTGCCGCAATTGGTGACTGGAAAAAGAAGCAGGAAACAAGCAAGCCGGTAGCTGCGGAAGCGAAATAAGCAGCGAGCGATGAGCAATTGAGCAATGAGTTTCTTGCTCATCGCTCACAGCTCATGCTCATAGCTAGCCATGACCACTGCAACCGAAAATCCGACCACTGCGAATGCCAGAGGCATCCAGGTGACCGAGAAGGCCATCGCCAAGATCCGCAGTGCGATGGTCAAAGAAGGCATCTCGCCTGAGCAGGGAGGCCTGCGTCTCGGCGTGCAGGGTGGTGGATGTTCGGGCCTGAGTTATAACATCCGCTTCGATTCGCAGCCACGCGAGCGCGACCGTGTCTTTCAGTTCGCCGACGTGCGGGTGTTTGTTGACCCGAAGTCGTTCATCTACCTGCATGGCATGACCCTGGACTATCAGGAGACCCTGATGCAGCAGGGCTTCGTTTTCGTGAATCCGCAGGCCACGAAGTCGTGCGGCTGCGGGACGTCGTTCTCCGCCTGAGCAAGAGGAAGTCAACCGCCGAGGACGCCGAGTGCGCCGAGACTAAGCCGGGGTTGTTCCTTGGTTCTCTGCGTCCTCAGCGGCCTCGGCGGTAAAGTTTCTGTGTTAGGAATTCGAACGTGACGACGAAGTCATCTCTTACCGCGATCAGCGCAAAACCGGTACCGGAGGAAACTCACTCCTGCTGGTCGTGCGGATCGATGCGCGCGGCGCACTTCTGCGCATCCTGCGGCAAGGTCCAGCCTCCGCAGCCGGCGGACTACTTCTCGTTCTTCGGCCTGCCGCCGAAGTTGAACCTTGATGTTTCCGCGCTGGAAAAAGACTTCTACGATCTGAGCCGAAGGCTGCATCCCGATCTCAGCGCTCGCTCCAGTCCAAAGGAACAGGAATGGAGTCTCGAACAAAGCTCCCTGCTGAATGACGCTTACCGGACCCTTCGCGATCCGATCAAGCGGACGCAATATCTGCTCCGCCTCGAAGGCGTGGAACTGGAAGAGCAATCGAAGGCTGCCACAGAACAAGCCCGCGCCACTGGCGAAGTGAAGAAGCAGATTGTTCCGCCGGACCTGCTCGAAGAGGTCTTCGAGCTTAACATGCAGCTCGAAGAGCTGAAGATGAACAAGCAAGTCGGAGATGACGACCCTTCGCTGGCCGGCGAAATTTCGAAACACAAGCTCGCGCTCGAAGCGAAGTACGAGCAGCTTCTTCAGGAACTGCAGTCATACTGGAAAGAATGGGACGCCGCTCTCGACCGCAAACCGCCTGAAAGCGCCGTCGCAGAACGGACTCAGATCGTCGGAAAAATGGTGGACGTCCTGAACCGCCGCAACTACATCCGTAACCTTGTGAGAGACGTGAACGCGGCACTGGAAGAGTGAGTGCAATGCATTTGAATCAATACAGCACGCTTGGCCGTTCCGGATTGCGCGTGAGTCCTCTTTGTCTCGGCACCATGACCTTCGGCACCGAGTGGGGATGGGGAGCCGAAGAAGATGTCTCCCGCAGCCTGTTCAATCGCTATGTCGAAGCGGGCGGGAATTTCGTCGATACCGCCGATGCCTACACCGGCGGCAAGAGTGAAGAGATGGTTGGCAGATTCATCGCCGAGAGAAATCTGCGCGATCGGATCGTGCTGGCGACAAAATTCAGTTTTAATACTGACCCCGGAAACCCCAATGCGGGCGGCAACGGCCGGAAGAATATTTTTCGCGCGCTGCATGGCTCACTGCGCAGGCTCCAGACCGACTATATCGATCTCTACTGGCTTCATGCGTGGGACACGGTCACACCGATTGAGGAAGTCATTTCGACTTTGAACGATCTGGTTCGCGAAGGAAAGATCTTGCACTTCGGATTTTCCGACGTGCCGGCCTGGTACGTTGCCCGCGCCCAGACGCTCGCGGAAAAAGAAGGCAAAGAACGGTTGATCGCATTGCAGCTCGAATACTCGCTGGTGGAGCGCAATATCGAGCGCGAGCATATTCCGGCGGCTCGGGAGCTGGGTCTTGGCATTTGTCCGTGGAGCCCGCTGGCCAGCGGGTTTCTCACCGGGAAATACAAGCGCGAACGCGATGGTGGATCGGGCGATGGCAGGCTGGAAAAGTTGAAGGATTCCGAGAATCCCGGGTTCAAGAAATTCAGCGAGCAGAACTGGAAGATCCTTGACGTTCTTCAATCTGCGGCGAAGCAGCTTCATCGGTCGCTTGCGCAGGTGGCTCTGAACTGGGTCGCGACTCAGCCGGACGTGACGTCGACGATCATTGGTGCGAGCAAGTTGCCGCAGCTCGAAGATAACCTTGGAGCACTAGAGTTCACGATTCCCGCCGACCTGCGCCAGCAACTGGATGCTGTGAGCGCTCCCGCGTCGATTCATCCCTACGTGTTCTTCGAGCCGTTTCTTCAGGGAATGATTCACGGCGGCGCGAAGGTTCAAGCTTGGTCTCCCAATGGCCGCCGTGGCATCGCGCATGTGGAACCGGTAGGAGCAGAAAGGTAAGGAATGGCGGAAGAGCGCATTGTCGGCATCGATCTCGGCACGACGAATTCCCTCGTCGCGTTCATGCAAGGGGACACGCCCGTTGTGATCCCGGGCGATGACGGATCGAACCTGGTCCCGTCGGTGGTCGCGCTCGATGAGAACAGCCAGCCCGTGATCGGCAATTCCGCACGCAAGTTTTTGATCGAGACGCCGGAACGCGCCGTGTACTCGATCAAACGCCTCATGGGACGCGGCGTCGAAGACATTCAGGAAGAACTCAAGCTCTTTCCGTTCCGTGTGGCCGAAGATCTTCAGCCCGGCGAAGTGCTTCGCATCAAGCTGGGCAGTAAGACATTTACGCCTCCGGAGATTTCCGCCCTTATTCTGCGCCAGCTGAAGCGCAATGCCGAGCGCTATTTCAACGCCCCGGTTACGAAAGCCGTCATCACCGTGCCCGCGTACTTCAACGACGCGCAGCGGCAAGCCACGAAAGATGCCGGACGCATCGCAGGACTTGAAGTTCTGCGCCTGGTCAACGAACCGACAGCGGCGTCTCTGGCCTACGGACTGGACAAGAAGCAGAACGGAATTATCGCCGTGTACGACCTCGGTGGCGGCACGTTCGACATCTCGATTCTCAAGCTGCACGATGGGATTTTCGAAGTCATCGCCACTAATGGCGACACACACCTCGGGGGCGACGACATCGACAACCTGCTCATCACGATCGCGCTAGATGACATTCGCGGCGATCTCGGTATCGACCTGCGCCGCAATGCCGAGGCGGTTCAGGCGATCCGAAAAGCCGTGATCGAAGCCAAGATTGCGCTTTCATCGCAGCCCTCGGTGAAGCTCGATATCGAACTGCCGGGATGCAAGCCCTACCAGCGGGAGATCACGCGCGAGCAGTTCGAGCAGCTGATTCAGCCGATCATCGACCGCACTGTCGCCCCATGCAAGCAGGCGCTGAAAGACGCGAACCTAAAGCCGGAGCAAATCGATGAAGTTGTGCTCGTCGGCGGATCGACGCGCATCCCGAAAGTGCGCGCACTGGTCAAGGAAATGTTCCAGCGCGAGCCCCATGTCGATCTGAATCCAGACGAAGTGGTCGCGCTCGGTGCGGCGGTGCAGGCGAACATTCTCGGCGGTGGCTCGGAAGCCACGCAGAATATGCTGCTGCTCGATGTCACACCGCTTTCGCTCGGAATCGAAGTGGCCGGCGGCGTCACAGACAAGATTATTTTGCGCAACTCGACGATCCCTGCTTCGGCGACGCAGTTCTACACCACCCAGATCGACGGCCAGGCGAATGTCGCGATTCATGTGCTGCAAGGTGAGCGCGAACTCGCGAAGGATTGCCGTTCACTGGCGCGCTTCGACCTGAAAGGAATTCCGCCAATGGCGGCCGGAATCCCGCGCGTCGAAGTGAAGTTCCTGATTGATGCCAACGGAATTCTGCACGTTTCGGCGCGCGAGCAGCGCAGCGGGAAGGAAGCGGAAATCCAGGTCCAGCCGAGCTACGGGCTAACTGACGACCAGGTCGAGAACATGATTCTCGACTCGTTCGACAACGCCGAAGAAGACTTTCGCCGGAGACAGGTCATCGAGGCGCGCAATGAAACCGCAACGATTTTCGCAGCGCTCGAGAAAGCAAAGAAGAGCCCGGCCTGGGGACATCTTACGTCCGACGAAAAGAAGCAGATCGCGAAGATGGAGAAGGCGTTGAACGAGGTCAACAAGGACGACGACTACCAGGCGATTCGCAAGGGCATTGACTCGCTGAACCAGTGCACGATGCGGCTCGCAGAGTTGATGATGGACACCGCGGTATCGTCTGCGCTGAAAGGCAAAAGCATGGATGAGACTGATCTGGGCGAAGGGCCGACCGCGCCTCATCCGATGGCGAAGGCAGAGTTCAAGTAACGTAGTTCCGGCCTCCGGCCGGCTGTTGCGAGGGCGACTCGTCCTCGCGCAATGTAGAGGGATAGAGGAGCAGCAATGGCTCAAGAAAAAACGCAAGGCGCCGGAACCGTTACCGAGGAAGCTCCGGGCGAGAACACCGTACAGATAACTTTCCTGCCCGAAGGTAAGACCGTGACGTTCGAGCATGGCAAGCTGCCGTATGAAGATCACGGCAAAGAGGAGTCGATTCTCGACGTCGCGCTGAACTTCGGCATCCCGCTGGACCATGCCTGCGGCGGCAATTGCGCGTGCACCACGTGCCACGTCTGGGTCAAAGAGGGCGCGGAGAATCTTTCGGAGATGGATGACGATGAAGCCGACCGGTTGGACATGGCTGCCGATCTGCAGCTAAACTCCCGTCTCGGTTGCCAGGCGCAGATCACGAAGCCGGGCAAGGTCGTAGTAGAGATTCCCGCCTGGAACCGGAACTACGTCTCGGAGGAGCCGCAGCATTAGCGCAATCAGCGGCACTCGGCAATGAGCCATCCGCGGTAGTCGATTGTGCTGATTGCTGGGTGCTGAATTCAAGGAGCTGGATCATGCCGAAAAAACTTACCTGGGACGACGCCGAGGATATTGGCATTCTCCTTTCTGAGGCCCATCCTGAATTGGATCCTCTGGCGGTGCGTTTCACCGACCTGCATCGCTACGTGACCGAACTGCCCGACTTCGCCGGTGATCCAAAATCCTCGAACGAAGGCAAGCTGGAAGCCATCCAGATGGCCTGGCACGAGGAATATCAGGACCGCACCCAGGCTTGAGAGCTGTCAACCATTCAGCTCTCAGCCATCCCCAAAGCCACGAAGCAGCACGCAGTAGGAATTCCTTTGTGAACTCCAGGGCTTCGCGACTCGAAGTTCCAGATCTAAACGAAGCAAAATGCTGATTCCAGGCCGCTTTATGGCCGCGCAAGATCTTGCACATTCCGGCCCGATAGAAAAGAACCGCAACTCTCTCATTCAACCGAGTTCTTTGTAGGCCTTCCAACCTTTTCGCCCGTGGTAGCACCCAACGCTGCCGAGTGCTTGCAGCATGGAAACCCCTCCCCTACCCAATCGCCGGAGGACGGACCGGATCCGGGAGATCTGCGCCCGAATCCTCCAGGCCAATGAGGACGAATTTCTGGCGCTCAGTGCTGAGCTGCAGATGGCGTTGAATGAAAATACCTTGCAGCTTGAAAACAGAACGACGGCAGGTTTGCTGAAGTGGCCGAACCCTCCGGAGGAACGAAGAAGCAGCAAGATAACAAAACAATAGACAGGTGCTATTTGGTCTCAGGGGCGTTGCGAACGCACGCGTGCAAATGGCATCTTGCTCGTGAAGGCCAAAGTTTTACATCCCTATGACAATTCCCCGGTGGGCTTGCCCTAGATTGGGAACAATTCAGCCGGCGAGGAATCGCCTGGCAACTCTCTCTCCGGCAAAACTGGACGGGCACGGCATCTCTGCCGTGCCCTTATTTCTTGATCCATAACTTTAGCGGGCGGGAGCCGCGGCCGGTTCCTCGACATTCGCCTCGCGCAGGAACTTCGCCGCTTCTTCCGGGGGTGTTGGGTTGATGTAGAATCCCGTGCCCCACTCGAATCCTGCAGTCTTGGTTAGCTTTGGCATGAACTCGATATGCCAATGATAGTGATCATTGGTCGGGTCCTGCACCGGAGATGTATGGATGACCAGGTTGTACGGAGGATTATCGAGCACGCGATCCGCGCGGCCAAGCAGTTCCTTCATGGCGCGGGCGAGGTTCTCGAACATGTGCGATGAGGAATTCTCGAACGCCGACTCGTGCTGTTTGGGCAGAATCCAGGTCTCAAACGGGAACCGCGGAGCGTAAGGCGCGACTGTCACGAAATTTTCGTTTTCCGCGACAACGCGCGTTCCGCTATCCATCTCCTGCCGGATGATGTCGCAGAACACACACCGTTCTTTGTAGAGGAAATACTGCTTCGCGCCTTCGAGTTCCTGCACCACGTTAATCGGAAGAATCGGCAGCGCGATCAACTGCGAGTGCGAATGTTCGAGCGACGCTCCGGCAGCCTCGCCGTGATTCTTGAAAATCAGAATGTATTTGAATCGCCGGTCTTTTTTCAGGTCGAGGATGCGGTCGCGGAAGGTCCAGAGAACATCTTCGATCCTCTTCGAAGGCAGCGTCGCGAGGCTGGCATTGTGATCCGGCGTTTCGATGATGACTTCGTGCGCCCCGATGCCATTCATGCGGTCGAACATTCCTTCGGCCTGCCGGTTCAGATTGCCTTCAATGCCGAGCGCCGGAAACTTGTTGGGCACGACGCGGACGGTCCAGCCCGGGGTATCACGCTGAGGCGCAGGTCCTCCGTTGGGATTCGGACGGTAGGCCTGGATCTCGGGCGGAGTCTTCGATTCATTCCCGTAGCAAAACGGGCAGAACCCACCCTTGATCTTCATGTTTTCGCGTACAAAATCGGTTGGGCGCTTGGCGCGGTCCGTAGAAATAATCACCCAACGGCCAACGATCGGATCTTTTCTAAGCTCCGGCACTATTGAATCCTTTCAATGGATTGCGCAAACTTCATATTCTATGCCGCCAGGGAGGCGTTCCGAAACAATTCAAAATGTGGGCGGGAACTACTACCCTCATAATATACGCTGACAATATCGAACCTCCACTGGCACATTGGTGGCGCGTGGCGCAGGTAATCACGGATGACTTGGGCAACTTCCCGGCGCTTGTGCCGATCGACAGCCGCCTCGGCGGGCTTCACTTCGCGCGACGTTCTGGTCTTAACTTCAATAAAACAAAGGACATCATGGTCCCAACCGATCAGGTCGATTTCTCCGTGGTGACGGGCGGTGCGGTAGTTGCGCTCGACCATGGCATAGCCGAGCTTGCGCAAATGGAAGTAGGCGTCCTCTTCGCCTTGCGCGCCGATCCGCTGGCGAATTGTACGTCCATCGGGCGGAAGGATGCGCGATGCGAGTAAGTCGAGCGTTCGGAGGACAGCGCGCGTGAAAACGGCTGGAAGCATGACGATAAAACGTCAGGCTAGAGGAACTCCCTGGGTGGGAATGTGACGCGGCTCACAGAAGAGAGTGTTCGCAGGATTTCGATTCCCAAGATGACAAACGAGCCACGGATTCACACCACATCTTCACGGATTTAGAACTCTTCCTGATCCGTGTTGACCCGCGTGAATCCGTGGCTAAGTGCTTTACGCGCCGACCGCCTTGATGCACTCTTCGAGCACATCGATGGCGACGTCCGCTTCATCTTTTGTGACGACAAGCGGCGGGCAGATGCGTACCGTGCTCGGTCCGCAGCCGAGGAACAAAATGCCGCGCTCGAACGCCATCTCGACAATCCGGTCGCGCTCGGCATTGGCGTATTCCTTGGTGACCTTGTCCTTCACGATATCGACTCCGATCATTAAGCCGCGTCCGCGAACATCGCCGACCAACTTCAGCTTCCCAGGCCAGTCCGCCATGCGCTTCAGCATGTGATTGCCGACTTCTGCCGAGTTCTCGAGAAGATGTTCTTTCTCGATCACATCGAGTGTGGCCAGCGCCGCAGCAATCGCGACCGGATTTCCGCCGAACGTTGACGCGTGCGATCCGGGGACCCAATCCATGATCTCGGCCTTCGTCATCGTGATGCCGAGCGGCATGCCGGACGCTATGCCTTTGGCCATGCAGACCATGTCGGGCTCGACTCCGGTGTGCTGGACGGCCCACCACTTACCTGTGCGCCCGATGCCGCTTTGCACTTCGTCGACAACTAGCATGATGCCGTGGCGATCGCAGATGCGGCGCAGTTCCTGCATGAAGATCGTGGGTGCGACGACGTATCCGCCTTCGCCCTGGACTGGCTCGACGAAGATGGCGGCAACTTCCTCAGGCGGCAGAGTCGTCTTGAACAGCTTCTCTTCGATGAATCGGGCGCAGCCGAGCGCGAAGTTGTCAGCATCTTGCGTTCCGCCAACACATCCCCGGTAAACATCGGGATAGCGGACGTGGGTGACTCCCGGGACGAGCGGTGCGAAACGCCTGCGCTGCTGCGGCTTCGAAGCCGTCAACGAAAGCGCGCCCATGGTGCGTCCGTGAAATGCGCCGAAGAAGGCGATCACGTTTTGCCGCTTGGTGTGATAGCGGGCCAGCTTTAAGGCGCATTCAATGGCTTCGGCGCCGGAGTTGCCGTAATAAATGCGATGCGGTCCGGGCATTGGAGCGATCTTCGAGAGGCGCGCTCCGAGATCCACCATGTTCTCGTAGTAGAAATCGGTTCCCGACATGTGGATCAGTTCGCCCGCCTGTTTGCGAATGGCGGCGACAACTTCGGGATGGCAGTGGCCAGTCGAAGTGACGGCGATGCCTGCGGAAAAATCGAAAAACTCGTTGCCGTCGACGTCTGTGACGACAATGCCGCGCCCGCTCTTAGCGACCATCGGATACGAGCGCGTATAGGACGGCGAAATATATTTCTCATCGCCCTCGAGCACGCGCTTGGCGTTGGGCCCGGGCAGGGCGGTCTTGATTTTGGGACCGATTGTGGCGGTCATTGTCTTGGTAGTCATTGGAGTTCCTCCGTAAAACAGTGGCCACTGTTTTCGTGGCCTGTTGTCGGTGAATGCGGCCTCGGGAAAAACTTCCTGGTTGAGACGGAGTTCGGCCGGGGCGAATCAGGCGGAGGAAGGAATTAGTCGCTACCGAAGAGAGACGGACGCAGACGCGAAGGGAGATTGGCGCGATACCGCCGCGGACACACCAGACAGTGCAGCCAACACTCGGCAGACTGCCTGTGCGGAATACGCGGCTTGGGATTCTTGTGCAGCATCGCAGTCGGCCAACATCATCTCTGATTATACCCGGGGAAACGCAAGCAGCGTAACCCCCAAAATGACGGGAGTAACACTCGTCAGCGATCTGGCCCGATAACCCGGATTCTGTGTCTATCAAGTCAAGGTCTGGCCGAGGGAACCCCATCTAGAAAACCAACATATAATCTCTTAGGGCCCAGCGATGGAGTGATCTCTCATGCTGAAATTTCTCATAGCCCTTCTTACTTTGGCTGTTGTCGGCATGGCCGACGCTCAGGATTGCCAAAATATCAAACGCTTTGTTCCACCACGTTCATTCGTTCACCGGGTCACTTTTCAAGGCGCAGATCCCCTACTGGATCCCAGCGTGGAGGGCAAAATCGCTGACACAGCTTGGAAGATGCCAGTTTCTGCCGGTTCCGTTGATCGTGACATCGCTGCTGTTACAGACGAACTAGCCGACCGAACCAGAAGAACTCTTCAGGACGAGGGCTATTTCAGCGCAAATGTGGAATCCAGCTTCGAAAAAGTGTCCGATAAGCCTTTGCGGTACGACATCAACGTGACAATTGCACAGCCCGTCCTGCAGTTCCGGCTCGGCAACCTCGAAATCGTAAATGCGACATCGTTTCCCGCGGCGCAATTGAGGGAACTCTTTCCCATCCAGCGTGGAGACATCTTCAGTCGAGAGAAGATAACCGACGGGTTGGAGGCCATTCGGCGCTTTTATCAAGAGCGGGGCTACATTAACCTCGTTCCTGTACCTGAGACCCACTTGGATGAAGCGACCGCAACGGCCAACTTGAGGATCAACGTCGACGAGGGGCGACAGTTTAGGGTGCGCAGCATAGACGTCATCGGTGTCGATAATGATACGAAGAACCGCATATTGCGAGAATTCAGCCTGCGCCCGGGAGACGTCTACTCGCCCCAGGCATCGGAAGTTGTTCTATTGAAGTTCCCCCGGCTGGTAGGTCCCGAAAACAACGTGGAAAAGATGAAGCTCTCCGAGCGCGACGGCTTGGTGGATCTCATCCTCGACCTGCGACGTAGTCCGCCGTGCACTAACCACTAGCCCCTGATCCCTGACCCCTGCTTTTTGACTTCCGTTCGCCTCCGTCATAGCATGGCTGCCATCACTGGGGACGGGTCTTGCTCGACCAAACAATCTCGCATTACCGCATCATCGAGAAACTGGGTGGCGGCGGTATGGGTGTCGTCTACAAGGCGGAAGACACGCGCCTTGGACGCTTCGTCGCTTTGAAATTTCTTCCCGAAGACCTGGCGCAGGATCGCGGGTCTCTCGAGCGTTTCCGTCGCGAGGCGAAGGCTGCCTCGGCGCTGAATCATCCCAATATCTGCACGATTTATGACATCGGCGAGGAGGGCGGCAAAACCTTCCTCGTGATGGAGTTCCTCGATGGCGCGACCCTGAAACACATGATCGCGGGCCGTCCGATTGAGTTGGAAACGATTCTGTCACTGGGAGTTGAGATTGCCGATGCGCTTGATGCGGCGCATGCCGGAGGCATTGTCCATCGCGACATCAAGCCCGCGAATGTTTTCGTCACCAAGCGCGGACACGCCAAGATTCTCGATTTCGGGCTGGCCAAGGTGAAGGGCGCGCCCCGGGACTCGGCGCAACCGGCCGACGTGACCGCCCCAACCTCCGTCGCGATCGAAGAACATCTGACAAGTCCGGGATCGACGCTCGGGACGGTCGCGTATATGTCTCCAGAGCAGGCCAAGGGCAAGGAACTGGACGCCCGCAGCGACCTATTCTCGTTCGGAGTCGTGCTCTACGAGATGGCGACCGGGCAGTTGCCATTTCGCGGAGACACTTCGGCTCTGATTTTCGATTCGATTCTGAACCGGGCCCCCGTATCGCCAATACGCCTCAATGCGGATCTCCCGCCGAAGCTTGAAGACCTCATCAACAAGGCTCTGGAAAAAGATCGCAACCTGCGCTATCAGAGCGCAGCCGATATTCGCGCCGATCTGCAGCGGCTGAAGCGCGATACAGAGAGCGGACGCGCCGTCGCTCACAGTTCAGGTTCGGTTCCGGTTGCCCCGGAAATCGCTCCCGTGGCCGTTGTTAGCGCTCCTCCTGCATCGAGTGCGCGGCATGCACCAGTTTCATCGGCATTGCAGCCCACCTTCGCTGCTTCGTCCGCCGGAGTCAGCGCCGTCACTTCAGCAAAGAGCCGTTGGAAGACTCTGTTGCCGATCGCCGCGGGAGTGCTCGTCGCTCTGATCGGCTTGGGATGGTATTTGCACTCGAAGCAATCTGCCAAGCTGACCGAAAAAGATAGCGTCTTGCTCGCCGACTTCATTAACACGACCGGCGATCCCGTTTTCGATGGCACATTGAAGCAAGCGCTGGCTGTTCAGTTGGAGCAGTCTCCGTATCTCAATCTCGTGCCGGAGTCGAAGATTCGCGAGGCGCTGCGGTTCATGGGCAAATCTCCGGATGAGCGCATCACCAACGACATTGCGCGCGAGATCTGCCAGCGCGAGGGAATCAAGGCGATGCTGGCGGGCACGATCGCGAGCTTTGGAAATCATTACGTCATTACGCTCTCGGCATTGAACGGATCGACGGGCGATTCGCTGGCCAGCCAGCAGGTGGAGGTCGACAGCAAAGAGCAGGTGCTGAAGTCGCTGGATAAAGCCGCGTCCGATCTGCGCCAGAAAATGGGCGAGTCGCTGGCGTCGGTGCAGCAGTTTGCGACGCCGCTGGAGCAGGCGACGACTTCGTCACTGGAGGCACTGCAGGCTTTCACACTGGGCAACGCCGAGCACCAAAAGCAACGCGACGACCGGGCCGTGCCAAACCTGACGAAGGCAGTGAGCCTCGATCCGAATTTCGCGATGGCTTATGCCACCCTCGGAGTCGCGTACTTCAATCTGGGACGCCCCACGGAAGGCGCGCAGGCCATGAGAAAGGCGTATGACCTGCGGGATCGCGCAAGCGAGCGGGAGAAGTTTTATATCGAGGCGCACTACTATGACGAAGTCGTACTGGATCCGGAAAAGGCATTGGCCGCGTATGCCCAGTGGCGGCAGACCTATCCGCGGGATACCGCGCCTTACGATAACGCTGCGCTGATGTACTCAGCGGTAGCAGATCCGGCGAAAGCCCTCGACCTTGCCAGTCAGGCGCATCGCATGAGTCCGCAGGATACGTTCGCTATCGCCAATATGGCGAGCGCCTATGAAGCGCTAAATCGCTTCGATGAAGCGAAGAGCATCGTGGACGATGCGGCTGCTCACCAAACATCAAGCATCGGGACTCAACTGGTAATGATCGATTTGGCCTACTTCCGCGGCGACCCAGGAGCGGCTCAGCAACAACTGCAAGCGGTCAAAGGCACCGGCAACGAGTCGTTCGCTCAGTTTTTCATTGCTGCGTGGCAAACGGCGGAAGGCAAGATCAGGACTTCCCGGGAAACGTGGGAACAGGCCCGCCAGACCGCGATCAATTCGTCTGCGAAGGACTTCGCCGCGCAAATTTCAGAGCTGCAGGCGTACGATGACGCGCTGATCGGAAACGAAGATCTCGCGAAGCAGGAAGCGGCAAAGAGTTTGCAGTTATCCGACGACCCTGATACCCGATCGTCCGCGGCGATGGTCTATGCCAGTTCCGGCGACGTGCAAAAATCCGATTCTCTCGTGAGCGAGTTGCAGCGCGACGTTCCGGATAACCGGTTTATTCAGGCAATGGTCATTCCAGAAATCCGAGCCGTAGCTCAGTTGCAGAAGAGTCAGTTTTCGGAAGCGATCGCCACTCTTGAACCGTTGCGCGCCTACGAATTCGGCATCGGGCCGCGCTCGATTGGAGTCACCCCGATCTACTGGCGCGGCATGACCTATCTCAAGATGCACGATGGACTGAAGGCCGCCGTCGAATTTCAACGCATTCTCGATCATCAGGGCGCATCTGGCTTTGCGGTCGAATATCCGCTGGCCCATCTTGGCCTTGCCCGAGCCTATGGACTCGAGGCCGATAACGCCAAGGCCAGAACGGCCTATCAGGATTTCTTCGCCGCCTGGAAGGATGCAGATCCAGACGTGCCGATTCTAGTGACGGCCAAAGCAGAGTACGCAAAGCTGAAATGAGTCAGCTGTCAGTTGCCAGCCGCTAGTTGCCGGAACTGATTGCGGAAATAGTTTTTGGGAAGGGCACGGCTTTCAGCCGTGCCGGAGAGATCCACAAAGGATGTCGGCTTCAGCCGCTGAAGTTAGCCGGAGCTAACCTTGTCCGGTAGAGTCCTAGCCTCTAATCTCTGACCCCTAGCCTCTGCTCTGTTATCTTGTAGCTTCAGCTTGTTCCCACGCCAATGCATGACACACAACACCAGCACCGGTGGATGGTATTTCTCGCCTTCGGACTGGTGTATCTGTTCTGGGGCTCGACCTATCTCGCCATTGACATAGCAGTTCAGACGATTCCCCCGGGGCTGATGTGCGGCATCCGCTTCTCCATAGCCGGACTCGTCATCCTGCTGGTATGCGCGCTCACCGGCCGCAAGATTCTCTATTCGCCCAAACAGATCTTTCTTTGCGCGATCGTTGGATTGCTGCTGTTGATGGGCGGCAATCTCACGCTCTCCTATGCCGAGCTGTCGGTCTCTTCCGGACTCGCCGCCCTAATCATCGCCATCACGCCGCTGTGGTTTCTGGTGCTCGATTCGTTGCTGCTCGGCGACCATCACATTTCGCGGCGGGGCAAGGCAGGACTCTTTCTCGGCATCGTGGGACTATTCGTTCTGGTGTGGCCGGAATTGCGAGCGGGAAGCCTCGGGCGCCGCGAGTTATTCGCTTCGCTCAGCCTGATTGGCGGATCGTTCAGCTGGGCGCTGGGCTCGGTGCTTTCTAAAAAGTGGCAGTCCGGCATGGACGTCTTTGGCGCGACCGGATGGCAGATCACAGCCGCTGGCGTAGGGAATTTCCTTTTCGCATTCCTGGCGGAAGATGTTCGCCATGTGCACTGGTCTGCTCGCGGCCTCGGCGCGGTCGGGTACCTCGTCGTCTGCGGCTCATGGATCGGCTACACGGCTTACATCTGGCTGCTTGATCACGTGCCCACGTCGAAGGTTTCTACCTACGCGTATGTGAATCCCGTGGTGGCGGTTTTTCTTGGATGGCTCATCCTGCATGAGCGCGTCGACCGCTTCATCCTCGCCGGGAGCGCGATCGTGGTCCTGTCGGTCATCTTGGTGACGAGCGCCAAGGTGAAAGGGAAAACGATCTCGGAGGAACTGCCGGCCGTCGAAGCGGCCGGAGACTGAGCTAGGGATCAGGGGCTAGGGATCAGGGGCTGGAAGTCCGAACTCAGTCTTCGTCTTCCGCATCGTTCACCAGATCGACGACGTGTCCGCGGATCGCGTATGTCTGCTTCGCCACTCCCGCCGCTTCGAAGCTGACGCGGGCCGGACCGCGCTGCCAGACCGGCGTCTCGCACGCTGAATCTGGGGCGGAATCATCGGGCAGAGCCTCCGAAAGCTGCTTGCGCAGAATCGGCTTGCGGCGGCTCAACTGCGCCACAATGGCATACGTCTTCTTGCCATCATCACCCACCCCGCAGTAGGCCACATAATCGCGATACCAGCTGGCCGCCGAGTAGTAAGCATCGAATTCCGGCAGATTGATGGGCGCTATGTGCCCCGTAAGGCGGTCCACCAGCAGCCATCCGCCGCGCTGCCATTGCCAGCGTGCAGCAGAGTCCTCAGGAAGGCTGTCATTCACGCGAAACGCCCTCCGCACCACAAACAGCCGGTCGGTGACTTCGTGAGGCGAACCGAGGATGTATTCCTTGACCCGGCCGTCCACCACGAGGCCGCGAACCTTGATGGTTAAAGGCTTCTCCTTCGCATCGAATCCCGGATTCCACTGCGCGGAGATCCACTTTCCGAAGCTGATTACATGGACCTTGGGGGCGGCCATAGCCGCAGAACTCGACAGAATCAAACAGAAGAAACTCGCGTAACGCGTCCACCACTTCATTCCCATGCTCGGAGGCTATGCAGAGCGGGAACCACCCTGCAAGGAAAGCGGTCACAATCCCGAAAAAAGGGGTGCCAAAGTGGGAATAGTAAAATTTTGCAACAGGTGCTACTGTGTCAGAAAAGCCGGTTCAATACCGAGCGAAACGGGGGCGAGTCGAGGTAAAATCGAAGACTAGAAAAACGATTTTGCCATGAGTCTTTCTTCTCCCCCTCGTAGTGCGCGCCTAGCGCGGACAACTTCGCCCGGAAGCCCGGCTTCTTACCGGGATATGGGAGAGCTTCTACCAAGGCGCCGCGGCTCGCGGATTCTTGTCGTCGACGATCAGCCCAGCATCGCTGGACTGATGAGCCAGCTGCTGACGATCCGCGGATACGACGTTGTGACCGCCTCGAACGCCGAGCAGGCCGAAGCCGAAGTACGCCGCCAGCCTCCCGACCTGATTCTTTCCGACGTCATGATGCCAGGGAGATCGGGTTACGATTTCTGCCGTACCCTGAAAGAAGATCCGACTACGCGGCTGATTCCTTTCGTCCTGATCACCGGCCTCAGCGACAGCAGCGACAAAGTACGAGGAATCGAAGCCGGCGCCGACGACTTCCTGAATAAACCGGTTCTGGCCGAGGAACTGATCGCGCGTGTGAAATCGCTGCTGCGACTGAAGGAATTCACCGACGAACTCGAGACCGCCGATTCGGTGCTTTGCACTCTGGGCCTGATCGTCGAAGGCCGCGATCCCTATACCGAGGGCCATTGCGAAAGACTTTCCGTTCATGCCGCCGATCTTGGCCGCCATCTTGGGATGGACGAAGATTCTATTCTCGCCCTGAAACGCGGCGGATATCTGCATGACCTAGGAAAGATCGCGGTGCCCGATGAGATCCTGAAGAAGGGCAGCGATCTGACGCCTGCCGAATGGGAAGTGATGAAGCTGCATCCGATCACCGGCGAGAACATCTGCAAGCCGCTGCACTCTCTGCGGCTGGTGCTGCCCATCATCCGCCATCATCACGAGCACTCCGACGGATCGGGATATCCAGATGGTCTGCGGGCCTCTGAAATCCCGGTGCTGCCGCGGGTGCTGCAAGTGGTCGATGTGTACGATGCCTTGCGCACGGCTCGTCCCTACAAGCCGGCCCTATCTCACGAAATGGCCGCCGAGACCATGCGCTCCGAAGCCGCCCGCGGCTTGTGGGACGCCGATTTGGTTGCCGATTATTTCTCCATGCTGGAACTGAAGCGGCAAGTGGCTTAAAAGCAGTTGCCGGTTCTCAGTTCTCAGTATTAAGGCCG
>DATEJO010000104.1:0-18363 GCA_035277905.1 Candidatus Sulfotelmatobacter sp. | reverse complement strand
TCGCGACGTCGCCACCATGCAGCTTCTTTCCGGCATGATGGTCGCTGCCATCTCCCGTATCTCCAGCCTCCACCGCGAACAACTCCGCCGCGCCGGCTAAACCCCAGGGATGTTCTTCTGAGTACCGAGTACCGGGTACTGAGTACTGCTTTTCCACAATCCGCGCTAATATGTACGGAAAAGCAGTTGGGCTCATCATGTCTTCTAATTCGACGTTGGCACTTTCTACCCCGAACCGGCGCCGGCGCGTGCGGCACAAAATTCAAACGCCGGCCTATGCCAGTTTTAATTCCGATCCTCAACAAACCAAGCTCGACCTGCACGAGATCGTAGACATTAGCGAAGACGGAATGGCCATCCAATGCCATTCTCCCCTCGAAATCAAAACGCACCTTGATCTCTGTCTTGATCTCGCCGATTGCGCCGACCAGATCTACACCACTGGACAAGTCATCTGGTCCGACGACTCCGGACGCGCCGGTCTCCGCTTCTCCGATCTCGCTCCCGATGCGCTCGCCCGTCTCCGCGAATGGCTCTTCGTCAATGTGATGGCCGGTGTTGCCAACGGTGAAACCGAGATCGACGCTCTCGCGGACGCCGTTCCTCCGCGCCCGAACTACACCGACACTCTCGCCGCTGTCAGTGTCGTGCAGCGGCAGGTCGAATCCCTCGGATCCGATCTTGTCGCCGCGTTGCGGACGATTGCTGACCGCACCCTGGAACTCGTCCGGGCCTCCGGAGCCGCGATCGCGCTCGCCGAAAAAGATCCCGATTTCATGGTGTGCCGGGCCAGCGCCGGTAACGACGCTCCTCCGATCGGTGCGCGCTTGCAGGTCGGCTCTGGTTTCTCCGGCGAATGCGTGAAGACTGGACGCCTCCTCAGGTGTGACGACTCGGAAACCGACGCTCGTGTCGATCGCGATTCCTGTCGCGCGCTCGGTATTCGCTCCATCCTCGCCGCGCCGGTGCGGACTGAGGGGAAATCCATCGGCCTCATTGAAGCCTTTGCCGCCGAGCCCAATGCATTTTCCGAAATCGATGGACGCGTTCTGCAACGCTTCGCCGACACTGTCCTCGCCGCCGTCAATCGTGCCGGCGGCTCTGAGAACTCCGGCTCGGGATCCTCTTCTGCCCCCGGTAGCGTGCTCTTCGCCTCAATCAACAATGAAGATGAAAAGGCCAACGACAAATCACACGAGGAAAGGAAAGGAATCTCAGCGATCAGTCTTCCGCGCGCGCACTTGATTATTCTTGCCTGCGCGGCCGGCACGATCTTTCTCGCGCTCGGATACCATCTCGCACCCTGGGTTCAGAGCGAAGCCACTCCCTGGATCGCCGCCAAAATTCACTCTCGCGCCAACGCGCACTTACCGACGGTTCTCGCATCCTCTCCGCCGGGGAAAACAAACGCCGTTTCGCCGGAGACCGCCGCGATCGATTCTGCAAACTTCGATCAGCTGACGCAGATGGCGCAGAAGGGAGATCCCGTCGCCCAGAACGCTCTCGGACTTCGCTACGCCACTGGTGATGGGATCAAGCTCAACGAACTCGAAGCCGTTCGCTGGTTTACCAAGGCGGCAGAGCAGGGCAATGTTCCGGCACAATCCAAGCTCGGATCGATTTACTTCAGCGGACGCGGCGTCCCCGCTGACCCCAACCGCGCCTATTTCTGGATGGTCGTTGCCCGCCTCAGCGGAGACGAAGCCAGCAAGACGCTCTCCCCATTCGTCCGTGCCCGCCTCACCCGCGCCCAAGTCACCGCCATCGAACTCGACGCCGACCACTGGCTCCAACAACACCGCACTGACAAACCCCCAGCCGGCCAACTAAAAGCCCGCAACTAATTGGTTGACCTAGTGACAGCCGCCAAGGCTGTCCGGCAGGAGCGAAGCTCCGCAGCAGCCACGAATTCACCAACTAAAAGATCACCACCCACTACGCACTATCCACTAGCCCCTAGTCCCGAGCCCCTAGCCTCTAGCCCCTGACCCGAACCCGAGCGCTAAAATATGAAGAGGAACCCATGCCCAGCCTCCGCGACATCCTCGACCAGCGCGTCCGCGAGGCCGAACCCTCCCTCGTCGAAGATCTCGGCAATAATCGCGTCCGCTGCTTCTCCTGCGGACACTGCTGTCCCATCCCTGAGGGACAGCCTGGAGTCTGCAAAGTCCGCTTCAATCGCGGAGGCAAGCTCTACGTCCCCTGGGGATACACCGCCGGTATGCAATGCGACCCTATCGAGAAGAAGCCGTTTTTCCACGCGCATCCCGGAGCTCTTGCCTACAGCTTCGGAATGCTCGGCTGCGATCTCCACTGCGGATACTGCCAGAACTGGGTCACGTCGCAAGCACTCCGCGATCCGAACGCCGTTTCTCCTCCGCTGAAAGTCACCCCAGAAACGATGGTCCGCGAAGCGCTCGACCTCGGCGCGAAGGTCATGGTCAGCACCTACAACGAGCCGCTCATAACCAGCGAGTGGGCCGTGGCCGTCTTCAAAGAAGCCCGCGCCGCCGGACTTCTCACCGCATTCGTTTCCAACGGAAACGGCACGCCGCAGGTGGTCGAATTTCTCCGCCCCTGGATCGATCTCTACAAAATCGATCTCAAGAGTTTCGACGATCGCCACTATCACGAGCTCGGCGGACGCATCGCCCCCATCCTCGACACCATTCGCCGCGTTCACTCCTTGTGTATGTGGCTCGAGCTTGTTACGCTCCTCATCCCCGGATTCAACGACTCCGACGATGAACTGAAGAAGCTCACGGAATTCGTTGCCGGAATATCGCCCGATATTCCTTGGCACGTCACAGCCTTCCACACCGACTACAAGATGCAAGGCGACGGACAGCGCGACACCACCACTGACGATCTTCTCCGTGCAATGGAAATCGGCCACTCCGCCGGCCTTCGCTACGTCTACGCCGGAAATCTACCCGGCCGCGTCGGAGACGGAGAAAACACGATCTGTCCCCAATGCGGCGAGATCCTGATCCGCCGCTACGGATATCTGATCGAAGACTACAACGTCACGCCTGAAGGCCGCTGCCCGCGCTGTTCCCACCATATCCCCGGCCGCTGGGCCCCGGAATTCGATGGCCAGATCGCCTCCCATCCTTTCCTCCCACACAACCGCTCCCGTTTGTTTACAATCGCAAAGCACCTGTAACCTCGAAGCCTTCCTTCGTGGGACTTCGTGTCCTTTGTGGTTGATTTGTTTTTGCGATACCTCAGCATGCGCATCCAGAGAACGATTCTCGCGCTAGCAGCCTCGCTCCTCCTCACCTCCTGCTCCCCGCGCGACTTCCTCACCCGCCGCCTCGCGACCGATCTCATCGCGCAATCCGCAACCTTCAAAGCCTCGCAGGATTTCATCCTTTACACCGGAGTCGTTTCCAACTCCGCCTATGCCGCTCCCGAGTATCTCGTCCTCGAGCATCACGGATGGATCTCGGCTACAAACGTCGCCTGCCCTCCCGGCCTCGCGCCTCCGCCCTGCTGGGATATCGTCCTCACTCCCGCCGGCGTCGATACAGTTCGCGCTCAGGTTTCCTCCGAGGAAGCCACCAAGCCGTCGATTTCAATTCCCGTCGCCCGCCGCGAACTCATCGCCGTCAAAGGCATTACCAAGAACGGCACGACAGCCGATGTCGAATTCACCTGGAAATGGACTCCGCTCAACGAAATCGGAGCTGCTCTTTTTTCTAGCGACCTGCAATACAAATCCTCCGTCGGATTTCGCCAGTACGACGACGGATGGCGCATCGCCCCCTCTGTTTTGCGTCCGGGCCAGTCCATGGAAGACGCCCTCAAAAACGCCGAGCCTTCGTCGTGATCCCCTCCGCAGAGAAATCACAGCCAGCGTGGACCCGCTGGATCACCGCACGCCGCCTTCGCGCGCACGCCCTCATCCTCGCCCTCTGCCTCTGGGGCGTCTGCGCCGTCGACTTCGCAACTCCGGGCCTCTTCGACCGGGCCGGCAACATCAAATTTCAGGATTTCATCCAATTCCCAATCTCTGCCCGTCTGATCACACAACACCGCGCGCAACATCTCTACAACGACGAAGTCCTTAACGATCAAATCCGCACCATCGCCGGCCGCGACACCCACGTGTTCCTGCGCTATTTCTACGGACCACAAGTGGCATTGGCCTTCGTTCCCCTTGCGCGCCTTTCTTTTCTCACGCAAGCCGCCATCTGGATGGCGCTCTCGCTCCTAATGTACTTCGTCTGCATCCACCTCCTCTGGAAATCCTGTCCCGCGCTGCGCGCTCATCGCCGCCTCGTCGCGATCTGCGCCATCGCCTATCCTCCGCTGTTTCATTTCTTCGTCCGCGGACAAATCTCCGCTCCCATCCTCCTCTGCTTCACTCTTGCATTTCTCGCATTTGAAAAAGATCGTCCATGGCTCGCCGGAATCGCCCTCGGATTCCTCGTATTCAAGCCGCAATTCCTAATCGCGATCCCGCTTGTTCTCTTGCTTGCGCAATCCTGGGCAGCTTTCGCCGGACTCGTCATCTCCGCTGCCTCGCAACTCGCATTCGCTCTGATCTATTTCGGCTCCAGCGTGATGCGTTCTTATTTCGTGACGCTCCTCCACAGCGCAGGCCAGCCCGCTACCACAGAACTCAGCCTCTCTCCGATCCAGATGCATTCGCTCCGCAGCTTCTTCGTCCTCCTAATTCCGTGGCCCACCGCAGTACTCATCGCCTACATCGTCAGCGCGATCGCGGCAATCGCGATCGCAACCGCAATCTGGAAATCTTCCTCGTCGCTCGCGATCCGCTTCTCCGCGCTCATCCTCGCCGCAGTTCTCGTCAACCCACACATCTATGTCTACGACCTGATAGCGCTCATTCCGGCGTTGCTCCTGTTGTCGAACTTCGCTGTCGAGAATGCTGATACTCCGTCCATAGCACTGCTAGGTCCGATGCTCTATCTTGGCTTCGTATTGCCGCTGTTCGGCCCGCTCGCCAGCTGGACGCACCTCCAACTCTCGGTCCCAGTCTTCGCTGCTCTCCTGTGGCTTCTCTGGCGAATTTCACGCACCCCGCACGAGACTCCCGGTCACAAACTTGCCTCCACCGAATCCCTCGTTGTATAACGCTTTTTCCAACCGGGGACCCTAATGCGAATCCAAAAGGCTGCTGTTCTTCTCCTGTCTGTACTGTGTGCTCTCACAGTTTCAGCCCAGCAGAAGCCCAAACTCACGCTCGACGAGTTCTTCAATTCAGTCAGCTTCCCGTCGGCAGAAATTTCTCCCGACGGATTCTCCGTCGTCATCGAAACCGAGCGCGCCGACTGGGACCAGCAGATTTTCCGCCGCGATCTCTGGCTTTATCGCGACAGCGCCAACTCCGGATCGCTCATCCAACTGACGCAATCCGGCCACGACTCCGAGCCCAAATGGTCGCCCGACGGCAAGTGGATCGCCTTCGTCTCCGAGCGCAAGTCCGCGTCCGGGAAGAGTGACGACTCAGATTCTGACTCAAAAGATGACGACGCCCGCCAACTCTATGTAATTTCTCCCAATGGAGGTGAAGCCATCCGGATCACTGAAGGAGCAGAAGACGTTCACTCCTTCGCCTGGTCCGCCGATTCTCAAACCATCTATTTCGCCACGCGCCAGCCCTGGACGAAGCAGCAGAAAGACGATTACAAGCAGGAATGGAAAGACGTTGTCCAATACCGCACGGCCGAGCGCGGTGACACCATCTTTGCCCTCGATCTCGCCACCGCTCTCGCGCACCGCGCCGCCGAGCCCGCGCACGTGGAGAAAAAAGAGGGACAATCCGCGCCACAACCTGACGTGACTCCCGGAGCCCGCGCCATCGCCACATTTCCGCTCCGCGCCGATCGCCTGCTCGCCTCGCCCGACGGAACAAAGCTTGCTATCCTCTCCAACGCAATCAACCAGCGCCAGGAAAAATACGAGGACGTCGAACTGTACCTCCTCAATCTGAAGCTTGAAGCAGGCTCGACAGGCGCGCCCAAGCGCCTCACCCACAACACCGCCGTTGAAACGCAACTACGCTGGGCTGCGGATTCACGCCACATCTTCTTCGCCGTCGAAATCGGAGACGTGTTGGGCGCTTACCGCGACCTTCAGCCGCATCTCTACTCGGTCGACACCGAGACCGGCAAGGTCGAGCAATGGGCCAAAGATTTCATCGGACCCATCGAGCACTATTCGATCGAAGGGGATCACGTCCTCGCCGATGCTCGCATCGGCACCGAAGTCCAGATGTACTCGGTGAGCAAGCCTTCCGAATCCCTTCACGAGCTCACAGGATGGAAGGGCACTTACGCCGGCATCTCGACCGCCGCACATTCGCCAAAAATCGCCTTTGTCTACTCGTCGCTCGACAAGCCCGAGGAAGTCTATCTCGCCGATGCCAGCGGCAGTATTGATCACGCACGCGCCATCACCAGCTTCAACCACACGCTCGCCGCAGCCGATCTTCCGCAAGGCAAGCCCTATCAGTGGAAAGCCGACGACGGCACCACGGTCGAAGGCATGCTGATTTATCCTCCGGGAAAATTCGAGGCGAAACATCTGCCGATGTTCACCCTAATCCACGGAGGTCCCGCCGACGCCGACGGCAATCACTTCGAGGCCGACTGGTATCAGTGGGGAGCGCTCGCCGCCACTCACGGATGGCTTGTCTTCGAGCCTAACTATCGCGGCTCGACCGGATATGGCGACAAGTTCCTGATGCAGATCGTTCCGCAGATCGTCTCCAAACCCGGCCGCGACATCCTGGAAGGCGTTGACGCGCTGGTGAAAGATGGCATCGCAGATCCTGACCATCTCACCGTTGGCGGATACAGCTACGGCGGATACATGACCAACTGGCTCATCACGCAGACCACGCGCTTCAAAGCCGCGGTCACCGGCGCGGGCGCGGTCGAGCACGTGGGCAACTGGGGCAACGACGACACCACCTACGACGACGCCTACTTCCTCGGCGGACGTCCCTGGGAAGCGCAGCAGCGCTATCACGACGAAGCCGCCATCTTCCAGATCGACAAAGTGAAGACTCCGACGCACATGGTCGCGGGCGCCGACGATATCCGCGTCGCGGTGCTCGAGGATTATTTACTTGAGCACGCGCTCTATTCTCTCGGCGTGCCGAATGCATTGATCGTTTTTCCCGGCGAAGGACACTCGCTCTCAAAAAATCCGTGGCACGGAAAAATCAAAGTTCGCGAAGAATTGAAGTGGCTGGATAAATACGCTGGCGCACCGTCGGATTAGAAGAAGGAACACAAATAAGAGACGGCCAGGCCGGATTGGCGCAAGAAACACGCCCCGGCGGCGATCCTTTATTCGGTGGTAGATATCCGCAGCTCCTCACCGCGTATTCCCATCCGCTCTTCCAATTGCCTCCGGTAACGCCGGCTCAAGCGAACTCGCGTTCCGGTCTCGAGCAGAACTTCGTATTCGCCTTCTTCATGGAGTTTCAGGCTACGGACGCGCTCCAGATTCACGATGCCTGAACGATGTACACGGCAGAAGCGCGACGGATCAAGTTCGGTCTCAAGTTCCGCCAGAGTCCGCCGTAGCAGATGGCTGCGCGGCCCAACGTGCAGGCACGCGTAATAATCGGCGGCTTCGATCCAATCAATCTCCGAAATCTTCACAAAGCAGATTTCTCCCGCGCTTTTGACAACGAGCCGCTCGGGCCTGAGGGCTTTACTCTGATTCCGGATGCGCTGCTTGGCGCGAGTGACAGCGAGGTCGAAGCGAGCGTTGTCGAAGGGCTTCAGCAGATAGTCGAGAGCTCCGGCCTCAAACGCACGAAGGGCATACTGATCGTAAGCGGTCACGAAAATCACCGCGGCAGGCAAGTCGTGACCAAGCATTTCGAGCACGTCAAAGCCGTCGCACTCGGGCATCTGAACATCGAGAAAAATCAGGTCTGGTCTGGTGAGGCGAATCTCGCCGAGAGCTTCTGCGCCTGAGCCACATTCTCCGATGATCTCAATCTCGGGATCTGTCCGCAGAAGCACAGCGATGTTGCTGCGGGCAATCGGTTCGTCGTCGACAATCAGCGCGCGGACTTTGGCGTGGGCATTCACGGCTTCGAAGTTTGAAACGGCCCATCAACGCACGCTGGTTAGCCCTGCATCACGGGCCGCCGCGACGTAAGGCAGCGACACGATCGCTTCCACGCCGCTGCGATGATTGCGCAGTGTAAGCTCGAATGCTTTCCCGTATAGGCTCTCCAGGCGGGTGCGCACGTTCTCCATCCCGATCCCTGATTTCTCCATCCAGTCCGCAAACAAGGATGGTCCCTCGTTATAAATTCGCAGTGACAGCATGCCGTTCGCCTGCGCTGCAGAGATGCGGATCGCGCCTCCCTGTACCCGCTTGGCAATGCCATGTTTCACGCCGTTCTCGACCATCGGTTGCAGAATCAGGCTCGGTACCTGCGCCGAGAGAAGCTCCTCAGGAACGTCGACGCTGAACTCCAATCGATCGGCGAATCGCGCCTTCTGAATGTCGAGATACTTCCGCGTAAACTCCAGCTCCTCGGAGAGCAGAACCTGCTGGCGCTCGGAGTCGTTCACCACGCGCCGCAGAAAGTCGCTCAACTCGACGACCATCGTGACGGCAGCATCGTTGCGTTCTTCTCGCACGAGTCCGGCAATTGCGTTGAGCGCATTGAACAAAAAATGGGGTTCGATCTGGCGGCGGAGCGCATTCAGTTGCGCCTTGGAAAGCTGCTCGTTGAGCCGCGCGGTTTCGGTTGCCTGCAATGCCAGCTTTCCGCGCGAGTCGAGCAGATGCGCGACGAGAAGAATCACGCTGTAGAGAATCAGGTCCGAGAGAAGCCCGGAATAGAACTTATGCGGCCACGCGACCCGAAACGGGTCGGGTCCGCCCGAAGCCGCCCACGGATTCAGCAACGATTCCCACATCGCGAGCCATGTCGCATACGCAAGGCCTACTACGGCGCACGCCGTACCGTGTGCAATCCAAGTCGAAGGCTGCCGCAGGTTAGTCGGAGGATAACGGCGACTTAGCCGTAACGCCAGTGGAGTGGCCACCGCCCATGGCAGCCATGAGATGAACAGCGTGAAGAAGAGCCGATACCAGTAATGGTGCATGCCTTCGGCACGCATAACGAAGACATTCTGGGTGGCATCGAATAGGCCGATGCCGCACCAGAAGGCGGCGATCCAATACCAACGTGGAGAGTCCGATCCTCTGGAGGTCGCGTCCATAAACAGAATCGTATTCTACGATCAAGCGAAAAGCTCGACAATGCAGCGAAACGACGGCCTTGTGCAGCCAGCGGTCAAGCATTCGGCCATCGGCTTCCTGGTTGCCGAAGACGGAACAGAAACCCGCCTCAGAATCGGTACGACGGCGGAGCGATTCCTTTATCACGTAGATAGATTTCCGCCTGTCCGCGATGATGAGCTACGTGCACGTACATCGCAAGCATTACTTCGCGTCCAGGCATGCGTCCGTCGGGCGAATCGTGCGGCTTGGCGACCTGCTCGTCGGTCAGGTTGGGAATCACGGTCGCGCAATAGTCGAACGAGTCACTCAAAAACTTGACGAATCCCGCTTTGTCGGTGGGAGAAGGTAAAGGAGGCGTCGGAACATCTTTCAGTCCCGCACAGAATTGGTAGTTAGTGGTGGCCATGTGAGCCATCAGTTCGCCGAAGGTCATCGACGGTGGATCGGGGCGAAAGCCGTATTCGGCGGTTGGCATCGCCTCGGCAACCGCAACTGAAAGCTTGCTGAGCGCACTGAAATGTTGAGAGTAGTCGGCGGCCGAGCCTGGAGGCACGGCGAAGGCATTTCCGGCGGTAAGAGCAAACACAACTGGAATCAGAAGAGCCACAGTGAAGAAATGCATTACAGTCTTTCTAGGCATCACACCTCCTCCTTGTTTTGTTTCGCGATTTGTTTGGATGTGTCACGAGACCCGAACCAAAGACTGTTATTCGACTGCATTCGCCGCTGTTTGTGAGCAGGCAGAATGCGGTACGCTCTGAAGCATTGCAGCCAATCGACGGACCTTTGCAGCCAGTGGTCTGGTAATTGGGCCGATGCGTAGGCATACTGGCGCACATGAAGAACAAAGCCTCGTCCTTCCTGCTCGCCATGCTCGTTCTGTTGTCGCTGGCGACGCTGCTCAAGTCGGCCACACCTCCGGCTTCTGGTCCGGAATATACCAGCGACGGCCAAATGAAACTGCCGGAAAACTACCGTCAATGGGTTTATCTGACGACGGGATTCGACATGAGCTACAGTGCTAGCGCCATGGCCATGGATCACCACATGTTCGACAATGTGTTTGTCAATCCCGAGGCGTACAACGCATTTACACAGACCGGCACGTGGCCGGACAAAACGATGCTCGTGCTCGAAGTCCGCAAGGCGGAAGGGAAGGGATCGATCAATCAGCGCGGGAATTTTCAGGGCGGAGAAGTCATGGGGCTTGAGGTGCACGTAAGAGATAGCGCAAGGTTTCCGGGAAACTGGGCCTTCTTCGGCTTCGACGGCACGAAGACGGCGAAGGTGGCTCCGACCGGCGCTGCCTGCTACACGTGTCATCAGGAGCACGGAGCGGTGGATACGACTTTCGTGCAGTTCTATCCAACCCTGCTGCCGATTGCCACGAGCAAGGGAACTCTCTCGGCGGGATATGTGAAAGAGACCGCGGATGCGTCGCGAAAGGCGACAGGAACTGACACGTCGTCCTCCAGTCAAAAGAAGTAGCACCCCTCTCGAGCAAGAGCTACAATGCCTCGAACCAATGGAGAGGCTGTGTACTTCTCTCGTCTTGTTTCCATTTCTCTCGCCATTGCGATCGCAGTCGGCGCACAGACAGCTGGCTCTGCTCCTCAGAAAAAGTCGTCTTCGCCAGACGAGACACGCACGATTCGCATCGGCGTCGCTCTTATGGAGAACCGCTCCGGTCGCAATGCGAGTCCTGTGTGGGAGCGCGACCAACTTCTGCGCGAGCTGAAGGGCAGACGAACCAAGCGCAAGTCGTCCATCATTATCGACGCTGTTTCGTTGGAGGCGTCTTCCAAAGAGGACGCCGCGGCCGAAGCTGCGCAAAAGAAATGTGATTACTTCGTGCTGACGACGATGCTCGATCCTCACCAGGGACCGGGAGTCTCCGGAGGTCCGGATGGAATTGCTCCAGCGCCTGTGATTCTAGGAAATGGGCGAGCCAATCAAATGCTGGCCATCCACTTCGCTATTGTCGACACGTCGGATCTGCGAACGTTTGCGCAGGGGACGTCTACGGCTCCCGTGGAAGAAAATAACGAGATCCGGGCAGCGGATGATGCAGTGCGAATGATGGCGAATCAGATTGCCAGCGAGTTGCGAAAAAATCCCACACCAAAGATTGACTAGCGCGACTGGCCGATCAGGATTCTTCTTCGGACGTCTCGCGGGATTTTTCGCTCGGATAGTTGAAGAAGAGCTGATTGCCATCCGGATCATCGACGACGAGCAGCCGGTATCCCCATGTGCCATCTTTCACCGCAACGCCTTTGGCTTGGAATTCCGCGCGTAGCGCGTCCACCGCAGCGGACTGGGCTTCCGGTGTCTGCGGTTCGGTATTCAAAGAAATGAACATCAGGCCCTTGCCAATCTTCTCGGGCCACATGTCGCAGAGGATTAGCGCGCAACTTGTTCGATCGACTTGTGCGACGCGGGCCTTGCCCTTCTCCTCGTAACGCCAGGGGCTTGTGAAGCCCAGCCGATCCATGTAGAAGCGGAGCGAGGCCTCAACATCTTTCACGTGTAGAACGGGGCGAGCGAACCAGTCGGTCATAGCCCGTCTATCTTACTTTCGAAAATCGTTTTTAACCACGAAGGACACGAGGGCCACGAAGGAAGGGTCCGAAATCAATTGCCAAGGGATTCCGAAGCAGGGAATCAGGATTTCGGTTGTTCCGGCAGTCCCATCTTGCGCAGCACTTGCGTATACCGAGGATCACCGTGCAGGCTAAAATACTCATTTGTACTCTTAATAAACACCAGAGCGTGATCGTCGTAGGCTTTGCTTAGCCACTGGAATGCTCGATCCTTATCGCCGAGTTCAGCATAGGCGCGCGCAACGCCATCCGAATCATAATTGTCGCCCGGTACTTGATAAAACTCGATTTCCTTCTTGAGTACACCTTCCCAGCCGTTCGCCTTGTAGGCTTGTCCGATCGCAGCAGCGAGATCACTTCGCCCGTCCATGGTCAGGTTTATCTGCCGCTCTTTTACTGCAGCGGCGAAATCCTTTTTCTGAGCGTAGAGACCGCTTAACTCAAAATGGACCATGGAAACTTCGGGGTACATCTCCACTAACTTATGGCATTGTGCGACGGACTCGTCATACTGGCCAGCCGAATTCAACATGGCACACAAAGCTTGGTTGTAAATCTGCGAAGATGGATCCAGTTCCAGAGCAGCCTTATGTTCGGCTACGCCTTCCACAAACTTCCCTTGGGTAGCCAAATACTGGCCGTAGTAAAGGTGCGCCTGCGCAAGATTTGGATTTAAGTCTAGGGCGCGGCGTAATTCGGTACCTGACCGTTGCCAGTCCCAATTGAACATAGCAGCATATCCAAGCGCGGCGTGCGCCTCAGCAAGGGAATCGTCCAATTGAACGGCTTTGGTCGCGGCCTCGGTCGCTTTTTGTCGCGCCTCTGAGTCCGGCATCAGGCCGAAAAATCCGAGCCACGCATACGTGTGCGCCATAGCGGCATACGCGGCCGCATAGCTTGGATCTTTCGCCACCGCCTTCTGAAAGAACTCCAGTGCTCTCTTCCAGCCATCGCCGGTCAGAGTATCCTGATAAGTTTCTCCCCGGACGTAAAGTTGATAAGCCTCGGGATCGGCTGTTCCCTGTTTTGCGAGTTTTGCTCGCGCATCGTTCGACAGCTTCGGCATTAAGCGAAACGAAAGATTCCGGGCTAATTCCTCCTGCAGCGAAAGAATATCGGACACTTTTCGTGTGTATTGCTTACCCCAGATATGGCTGTCGTCGCGGGCGTTGACAAGCTCGATGCTTAGATCGATGTTGCCGTCCCGCTGAACAAGCACGCCTGTCATTACCGCCTTGACATTAAGCTCCCGCCCCACTACCACAGGGTCCACGTCCTTGCCTTTATAGTGCGCGACCGCACTGCGGGACATGACCCTCAGGTTCGGGAGTTGCGAAAGACTATCAATCAGACTGTTCGTGATCCCATCTTCGAGTACACGGCCGCCCTCGCTGGCGGCGCTGGAAGAAATCGGTAAGACGGCGACGGAATCTACTCCAATCTCGGGGTTGGAATGAAAGTAGTGGAAGAAAAGGCCGGCCGCTGCGGCGAGCACCGCAACTGCCCCCACTGCGAGCACGGCAACGGCAAGGAGCGATCGCTTTCTATTGCCCTCTCCGGAGGCGGCAGGAGTCTTTCCAGATTCAGTGTCCCGCCTCAACCGCTGCAGGTCCGCCCGAATTTCAGAGGCATGCTGGTAGCGAAGGTTCCGGTCTTTTTCTAGACACTTGGTGATGACCTCATCCACCTTGGTAGGGATATCGGGATTCATTCGAACTGGCGAGATTGGCGATCGATTCAGAATGGAATCGAAGATCGCGCCATTTGTGTCACCCCGAAACGGAAGCGTCCCAGTACACATTTCGTATAGAACGGCACCGAACGAGAACAGATCCGTCCGCGAGTCAAGTTCCTTGCCTCGAACCTGCTCTGGAGACATATAGGCGAGGGTACCCATGGTGCTCCCGGGGTTCGTCAGCCGCTCATCAGACTCGATGGTCTCCGCACTCAGCGCCACGTCATCAGTCTTGACGACGATTTTGGCCAGTCCGAAATCAAGGATCTTCGCCTGGCCGCGATTGGTCACGAAAATATTGGCTGGCTTGATGTCGCGATGAATGATGCGTTGCGAATGAGCCGCATCCAACGCGTCAGCGATCTGAATACCCAAATCCAGAATCGCCTCGCTGTCCATAGGTCTTCCTGCAATCTTATGCCTGAGCGTCGTACCATCGAGGTACTCCATAACAAGGAACGCCCGGCCGTCGTGAGTGCCAATCTCATGGATAGTGCAGATGTTCGGGTGATTCAGCGCCGATGCTGCCCGGGCCTCGCGCCGAAAGCGTTCCGCGGCTTGCGAGTCTTTCGCCACGTCATCGGAAAGAAATTTGAGCGCAACAAAGCGCCTCAGTTCCAAATCCTCCGCTTTATAGACGACTCCCATTCCGCCACCGCCGAGTTTTTCCACGATGCGATAGTGCGAGATGGTCTGCCCAATCATTGGTTGGAAATGTTAGGACGGGACTTGTGGTAAGTCAACGAACGTGTAGGTAGAGTTGGCGATGCGGCAGAGATCGATTGCTAAACCCCCGAATCAAACGGCTTTCCACTGCTTGTATGCATCCGCAGAGTCAGCGAAGCCAGCGGCCACAAGCAGATCACGCCAGTCGGTGTTAGCGAGTCTCACCGCGTCCCGAAGTTTGTCAAGCCTCCCCTGGCTCAATTTGAGAGCAGCAAAGCGAAACCGCTCCAACTCCTCAGGAGTTTTATTTCCGAGGAACGGCAGGTTGTTACCGCATTGGTTTTGGAGTATGGCGGCAACTTCATCATGTTGTGTTGGAGGGAAGAGCGCACGAACCTTTTCCCACGTTGCTTCGCTCAGAGCGGACATCCGTGTGCTCCCTAGTTGATCACACTACTCCAATGGGAGGAGACGCATTGCCAATTCTAGCCTCGAAGTATTCCCATCTGTCGTAGGATCTCCAGATCGCTTATTGCGTGAGCTTACGATTGTTCACGACAGAATCGGCATCCTTAAAAGCCCGCTCATCCACGGACCATTTTCCTGGACCAGAGGCTGCGATCATCAGCAATCCGCCCATGATGCCAACATTCTTTAAGAACTGCGTCTGCATGCCGCCCGCGGTCATGCCTTGGGCGGCCCAAAAATTATGCAGCAGCACGCTGACTAGGCCAAGGTAAAGACACATCACGAATGCTGCTGCGCGAGCCTGCAATCCCAGGATGAGAGAAAGCACTCCTGCGGCCTCGATGACCAATGCAACTCCCAACATCGTGGGTATCAACTGCCCCGGCAAGTGGTGTGATTGCATGTAAACAGCCTGGCCGCTCCACCCCATAATTTTGCCCAGTGCTCCTTGCACGAAGATCGCGCTAATGAACAGGCGTCCGATGAAAGGGAATACTGCATGGCTTAGAGTGGAGCAAAACAAAGGCTTGTTCGGCATGCAACTTTAGACGACCCTTCCCTTCGTCGGTAAGCGGGCGCCGGAGGGCTGCTAATGGACCGAATGACGATGAATCGAGACTGCGCTCATTGCTGCTAATGCGGTTTCTTCGCAGCGGGAAGTCCTTCCAAGAAGAGGTCAAGGACTGACGAGGGGTCCTTTGAGGCTTCCAGATCACGGTAAAGATCGCTGAATTTCAGGCGGACACCGGCCATTATCTTGGTGTCTGCCAAAATGTGGTCGAGCAACTTCTGCCAGTTTGCAACTTCGCGATGTTCTAGAACCAACTTCAGCGCCAGGTTCTCGAGGAACAGATATTCAGTCGCACGGAGGACGGTAGAGAGGCGTTTCTTCTCTTCTTGTCTCATTGGGCTGTGACAGTCTAGCGCAAGGTCCTGCACGACTGTCGAAACATCGGGATCCACCCATCAGCGCCTCGGGCATCTGATGGGTCGAACCTACAGAAGCGGCGGGTTTGCGAGGTGCATGGTACGTTAGAAGTGCCACGTCGTGGGTTCGAGAGGAGCAGTCCGGTATGAATGAAAAGCTAATTATGCTGATCGAGGCGAAGATTCAGTCGGAGCGGCGAGCGGAGCTTATGGAGGCTGTGCGCGAATATCTGCCGCTGGTGCGGGCGGAGGCGGGCGTGGAGGCGTTTTACGTTGCCGCGCGGAAAGACGATCCCAACACAATTGTGTTCTACGAAATTTACAGGTCACAAGCGGCACAGGATTTCCATCTGCAGCAGGAATTCACCAAGAAATTCCTGGCGACTTTGAAGAGCGCGCAGACGGGGGACCGGGTGCGGACGAATCTGGTGGAGTTAGCCTAAGCAGGGTAGAGAGTCGAATAGGTTGGGCTGACGGTTGTCTAGTCTTGGGCGTGCGCGATGCTTTTCTCGATGCGAGGGTCAGGGATCAACCAGATGATGGCAACGATGACGTAGCAGGCTCCAGCGATCCATGGTTTGACGAAGGCGAGGGGAATGGCTGCCGCGTAAATGGCGATGGAGAGTTTTCCTTTTTGATCGCGTCCGATCGAGGTTGCGAGGGTTGACCCCTCTCCATGAAGGTTGATGAGGGCTCTGGTCAGGATGAAATATGCGATCCCCGCGAAGAGCAAAACGATCCCGTACACAGCCACCGGCCACGACTCGAAGTGATTCTCTCCCATCCAGGCAGTCGTGAACGGAACCAGCGATAGCCAGAAGAGCAGATGAAGGTTGGCCCACAGAGTTGAGCCGTTGACTCGCTGGGTGGCGTGCAGGAGATGGTGATGGTTGTTCCAGTAAATCCCGATGTAAATGAAACTCAAGATATAAGTCAGCAAGACGGGAATCACAGGCTTGAACGCCGCGAGACTCGTTCCACGGGGTGATTTCATTTCCAGCACCATGATCGTGATGACGACGGCGAGGACTCCATCACTAAACGCTTCCAGGCGACCTTTGCTCATATTTTGTAATCCTGAGCGGAGCAAGCAGTTTCAGTCAAACCGAAGCGACAGAATCGCCGACGCGGCAGGTTTGACCCCCAGCGCCGGATTGTAGTCGCGTGGGCGTTACAGTTGGCGAAACAGACCGACGGGATGCCTTTGTATTGGAGTGAGGCGGGTGGGGACGTTCCACATCCACGACGTATGCGAAGATAGACCTGCCCATGGCCGAACCTGCCCAGCCGAAGCAAGAATCCAGACTGCGCCGACTTTTCAAGGCATTCCAGTACCGCGACTTCCGCCTGATGTGGATTGGCGCGTGCACGTCGAGTATTGGCACGTGGATGCAACTGGTCGCCGAAGGCTGGCTCATTTATCGGCTGACGCATTCCGGGTTCTATCTCGCGCTGAACACGTTTCTGGCGGGAATTCCAATTTTTCTGCTGTCGCTGATCGGAGGCGTGGTTGCCGACCGGACCGAGCGGCGGAAGATCCTGCTGATCTCCCAGTACATACAGATGGCCAGCGCGGCGACGCTGACGGTGCTGGTGGCCTATGGCATGACGCATGTCTGGCCGATTCTGGCGCTTTCGACGGTGAATGGATTGGCGCAGGCGTTTGGTGGGCCGGCGTATCAGGCGCTGATCCCGACACTGGTGGAGCGCGAAGACATGCCGAATGCGATCGCGCTGAATTCCATACAGTTCAATCTCGCCGTGACGGTTGGTCCGGCGCTGGCGGGAATCACGCTGGCGCGGTTCGGGGAGAAATGGTGCTTCGGGCTCAATGCGCTGTCGTTTCTGGCGCCGATCATTTCGCTGTCGATCATTTCTGCGCGCTTTCTGCCGGAGAAGGCGACGCAATCGATGCTGCACAGCCTGAAGCAGGGAATCCATTTCATATGGCAGCAGGGAGCAATGGTAGGGCTGATCGTGCTGGCGTTCCTGATGACGTTCCTCAGCATGCCGATGCGGACCTACATTCCGGTGTTCGTAAAGGACATTTTCCATAGCGGGCCTGAAACGTATGGGAATTTGCTGTCGCTGATGGGAGTGGGATCGATCTGCGGATCGCTGGCGGTGGCGGGCCGGGGGAATATCGCGAACAAAGGACGCTTTGCGCTGGTGATGCTTATTTGCCTGGGCGCGGCGATTTCGGCGTTCTCGTTTTCCAAGCATCTCGGTTTTTCGTACGCAATGCTGGTGATCGTGGGGGCGTCGATGATGGCGGTATTTGCGACCGTGACTTCGCTGGTGCAGTTGATCGTGACGAACGACATGCGCGGACGGGTGATGAGCGTTTATAACTGCGCGTTCCGGGGCGGGATGCCGATGGGGAATCTGGTGTCGGGGTGGCTGGTGCCGGCATTTACTGCGCCCGTGGTATTGGGTGGGTTCGGATTTGTTCTGGTTCTGGTGGCATTGTATTTTCTGACGGTGCAGAGACGGGTGGCAGCGCTGTGATTTCTTCTGGATGTTGTTAGGGTGTCTGGGAGAAGCCCCACTTCTGGCAAAACCGGCCAGAAATTGATTGGATAAGAACGAAGGCTCGATTCGGACCCGGTATGCTTTGGTTTGAGGATCAAAGACGCTGGGAAGAAAGGAGCCTTCGCAATGATGATTATAGGATGTGATTTCCATCCCAGCTGGCAACAAGTTGCCTGGTTC
>DATEJO010000103.1:0-5207 GCA_035277905.1 Candidatus Sulfotelmatobacter sp. | reverse complement strand
TCTCCATCAGCAGCTTCAGCTGCGCCTCAAGATCAGCCTGGCTCACTTTCACGCGTGGATCGAGCTTCAGATCGAATCCCGCAGTTTGCGTTTCGTTCCCAACCGTCAGCCGTACCTGGTAATGCCCGGGTACTGCGACCGGTCCGCGCGCCCCGGCCCCGTATTCCCACAAGTAATATCCGGGGACGTGCCGCGCCTCTTCATAGCGCAGATCCCACACAAAGCGATTCAATCCTGCTTCCGGCTTCAACTGTTTTTCGGGCTTTTTGTCGTCAGGACCGAGCGGCTCTTCCAGCGTATTGAATTCCGCGCTCGAATATTTGCGAATCACCTTTCCGGAAGCATCGAGAATCTCAATCTTCGCCTCGGCGTCATTCTTCGGAGCATCTTTCAGGTAGTAATAAATCACCGCTCCAGCCGGGGGATTCTGCCCCGCCCGTTTCGAGGCATGCTCGTGCTCGCCTCCGGCTCCGGCCTGAATCCGATACGCCGTCGCAGGGGCATACAGGAACGTGTCTTTCTTGGCAATCTCGTCGCTGTACTGCCGCAGCGGGCTCAGGTCATCGAGAATCCAGAACGCGCGCCCGTGTGTGGCAACCACCAGGTCGTTATTCTTGATCTCGAGATCGTGCACCGGCGTGGTAGGCAGGTTCAGCCGCAGCGAGCGCCAGTTCGCTCCGTCATCAAACGAAACGTAAATACCGGTCTCCGTTCCGGCATAGAGCAATCCCTTGCGTTTCGGGTCTTCCCTCACCACGCGCACGAAAGCGTTATCGGGAATTCCCTTCCCCAGCTTCGTCCAGCTCTTTCCGTAGTCGTTGGTCTTATAGATATACGGATGCAAGTCGTCGAACTGATGCCGGTCCACTGCCACATAAGCCGTCGCCGGATCGAACGGCGAAGGATCGATCTGGCTGATGCGGCTCCACTCCGGCATATCCTTCGGAGTGATATTCATCCAGTTCTTTCCTTCATCCTTCGTCAGCTGGATCAATCCGTCATCAGTGCCCACCCAGAGCAATCCCTTTGTGATCGGCGATTCCGCCAAAGCAAAAATCGTGTCGTAGTACTCCGTCCCCGAATCATCCAGCGTGATCGCGCCTCCGGAAACGATCTGCTTGCTCTTATCGTTGCGCGTCAGGTCGGGGCTGATCGCCTGCCAATGCACGCCGCCGTCGGTCGTCTTAAAGAGCACCTCGCCGCCGTGATATAGCGTGTTCGGATCATGCGGAGAAATCAGCACCGGCGCCGTCCACTGAAAACGATGCTCCAGGTTCGCCGCGCCATAAGCATCCGAAAGCACCGGCTGCTCAGTAATCGATTTGATCTGCCCGGTATGGCGATCGTAGCGCGTGATCAGTCCCTGATAATCGCCCGCATACACAATGTCCGGGTCCGGCGGGTACGGCGCAATATAGCCCGCTTCGCCTCCGCCGACGTCATACCAGTCGCTACGGCCGATCAACCCATCGTCGCTGCGGCTCGTGATCGCGACCGTGCCGCTGTCCTGCTGCGATCCGTAAACTCGGAATGGCGTCTCGTTGTCGGTGATGACGTGATAGAACTGAGCCGTCGGCTGGTTGTCCTGTGTCGACCAGTTTTGCCCACCATCGAGCGTCACCGTCACACCACCGTCATTCGATGCAATCATGCGTCGCGTGTCCTTGGGATCAATCCACAACCCGTGATTGTCGCCATGCGGCACGTGAACCTTGTTGAAAAGATGTCCGCCGTCGGTTGATTTGTACGCTTCGACATCCATGATGTAGAGCACGTTCTCGTCCTGCGGATCGGCAATCACGTGCATGTAGTACCAGGGGCGCTGCCAGAGCGAGTGGCTCGCGTTGACCAGACGCCAGTTCTCTCCGCCGTCATCGGACCGATACAGGCCCCCGTCGGGGTTGTGCGCCTCGATCAGCGCATAGACGCGCTCAGAATTCGAAGCCACTGCAACTCCGATCCGACCATAGGGTCCCTTCGGCAACCCATGCTCTTCAATCCGCTTCCAGGTTGTGCCGCCGTCATTCGAGCGATAGAGTCCGCTTCCCGGTCCGCCATCGTCGAGGCCCCATGAGGTACGCCGTATCTGCCACAGCGCGCCGAATAAAACATTGGGGTTGTGCGGATCGAACGCCACATCGATCCCGCCCGTATTTTCGTCTTTGTAGAGAACTTTCTCCCACGTCTTGCCGCCATCGGTAGTGCGGAAGATGCCGCGCTCGGTGTTCGGACCGTAAACATGTCCGAGGGCCGCGACGAATGCAATATCCGGATTCGTCGGATTAATGATGACTTTTCCAATCGCCCGCGAATCTTTGAGTCCCACGTTCTTCCAGGTCTTTCCACCGTCCAGCGTTTTGTAAACGCCGTCGCCATGCGAGATGTTGCCGCGAATGCAAGCCTCGCCGGTTCCAACATAAACAACATTTGGATTTGAATTAGCTACGGCAATGCTGCCGATCGACGATGTTCCTTCTTTGTCGAACACCGGCGACCAGGTCATCGCCCCGTCAGTCGACTTCCACACTCCGCCGCCGGTTGCGCCGAAATAATAGGTGGTCGGATCTCCCGGAACTCCCGCCGCCGTAAGCGATCGGCCGCCGCGAAATGGGCCAATCAGCCGGTACTTCATCCCTTTAAAAACTTTTTCTTCCGGATTGGCGGATTCGCTTTTATCAGCGTCGGCTGCCTTCTCCGCGGAAGCCACATCCGACGGCGGCGTCGCTTGCGTCCGCTTAACCGCTTTCGACTGCCGCTCGGGTTTGGCTTGAGCGTTGGCGGAAGGTGTGAAGCTGAAGAAGAAAGCTGCGAAGATCAAAACGAAAAGCGAACACACGGAAAGCGACGCATTCCTGCGAAAGCTATCTAGGCCCATTTTCTGGTTCTCCCGGGAGGATCTGGACAATTCAGCTATGGTAATCCGCGAACGCACGGCTGGAAAGAGGCACGTCGCGAAAGTGGCCGCCGGTCAGAGATCGGGAGATTGTTTAGCCCGTGAGGCTTGAGGGAGTCCCGTACTGACCACTAATTCATTCACAACTGCCGCCCCATCTAGCCCCTAACCTCTAGCCCCTAGCCCCTCATTTCTTCTCTTCCAAAACTTTTCTCGCCGCCGCAAGCTCCTTCTTCTTCGCATCATCAACTTTAGGATACGAGAGCTTCAAAGACTCAAGCGTGTCGACGAGCACCGTCGAAATCACCAGCCGCGAGAACCACTTGTTGTCGGCGGGAACAACATACCAGGGCGCATGCTCGGTCGAAGTGTTGCGAATCATCTCCTCGTACGCTTCGTGATATTCATCCCAATACTTACGTTCGTGAATGTCGCCGGCCGAAAACTTCCAGTTCTTCTCGGGTTCATCGAGTCTCGCCAGAAAGCGCTTTTTCTGTTCTTTCTTCGACAGATTCAGAAAGAATT
Source organism: Candidatus Sulfotelmatobacter sp. (assembly GCA_035277905.1). Classification (GTDB taxonomy): domain Bacteria; phylum Acidobacteriota; class Terriglobia; order Terriglobales; family Acidobacteriaceae; genus Sulfotelmatobacter. Next base: position 1,789 of record DATEJO010000103.1, on the reverse strand, counting down.
TCCGGATCACGGTCCCGCTTCGCGCCAAGTGCTTTTCAAAGCAGCAGATATCTTCGAATCGTTCCTCCCAGATATGCTTTCCCACCAGCGAAGGAGGCGTTTTCTGGCTCTTCAGAATCTCGGGATGGACGCGCACGACCAGCACTTCTTCGTAATAAGACCGGTTGAAGATTCCAATGTGCCCGCGCTCGGGCAATGCCACCGTAGTTCGCCATAGGAAATCATGCTGAAGTTCCGTTTCCGTTGGGGCTTTGAACGCATGCACCTGACAGCCCTGCGGATTGATGCCTGACATCACGTGCTTCACAGCGCCGTCTTTGCCCGCCGCATCCATCGCCTGAAAAATCAGCAGCACCGACCAGTTGTCCTGCGCATAAAGCATGTCCTGCAGTTCTGCGGTGCGCGCGATGCCTTGCGCCAGCGCGTCTTCCGCATGCTCTTTCGACTTCCAATGTCCGGTAAACGCCGGGTCAAAATCCTTCAGCCGAAAATGCTTGCCGCTGTCAACCTTGAATGTATCCGCCAGCTTTCGAGTCTTCTTCATTCTTCTTCCGCTCCTCACGCCCGAACAGGCTCTCACCTGGCAGAGCGTCGGGCCGCGCGCCGCCGCAGAGGCGGCCTGATTCCCTTCTCGGGCACTTCTCTTTCGATCTTATCGGAGAGATGATGCAAGACCCGATCCCCAGCTGAAGAAAGTTGCCGTCCCGTGATCTTCGCCGTCAAACCCTGGCCCGTGTACATCGCCTCGTTAAAGGTCGTGCCGGAACTCGCCTGCGCGACTGCAAACACGCCGTGCGGCACGCCATTCGTGAACGCCGTCGCAATGTAGTCGCCTACCATTAATCCATTCTGCGACGTAGGCAACCATCCAAGGAGCATGGCTCCGGTCAGAGCAATCGGCGCATTCCATGTCGATCCGCCATTGCCGGATGAAACATACCCCACAAATAGTTGGCAGGTCGAGACCGTGCAGTTGCTTTCCGAATAGTAGTAATAGTGAAGTCCCACATGCGCCGATGAACCAGAAGTGGCCGGATCAATCCCGATCCCTGGAATGAAGTGATCCACCGTGCTCGAAGTATCGTCGATCGGGATGCGAGCCACCGAACTCCATGTGGATCCATCCGTGGACGTGCTGTAAACCAGATCATTGGTCGAGCACTGCGAGCGGAAGCGGCAGTCCTCCCACACGACCCACACGGTTCCCGCTCCATCCACCGCGGCCGACGGCAGAGGCCCACTGCGAATCCCTCCCGCATCGCCGTGGTACTGAATGACCGAGACGATGGCCGGCGCACTCCACGTCGCGCCTCCGTTGGTCGAAGTGAAGGACGACATCACATTTGTTTCAATCGGCACAATCACCGTTCCGTTGGACTGCACCAGCGGTTGCCCGCCGATGCCGTAGGAGACAATCGATGTTGTGACCGGATTACTCCAAGTCGTCCCTCCGTCGCTCGACGTGCTCATGAGAATCTCATCATTGTTGCCTGGATCGTCCCACTCCAGATAACAATTGCCGTAAAACGGGCTCGCCGGCCAGCTGTCGCAGACAATCCAATTTTTATCGGAGCTCTGCGCAGTGGGATCGGCGCTCACGGGATTCTGCCAGGTAAACCCGCCGTCGAGGGACCGGCTGATCGCGACAGCCGGAGTTTGCAGCGTACTCGAAAGCGGCAGCGACGCAATCATCCAGACAGCATGTTTCGCGTCATAGGCCACGACCGGATCGCTGGCCGCATCGTACGGCCCCGTTCCCTCGCCCTTTGTGAGCCCGGGCAGGAATCCG
>DATEJO010000102.1:0-4261 GCA_035277905.1 Candidatus Sulfotelmatobacter sp. | reverse complement strand
ACGCACGTGATTACGGGCGCCATCTCGGGAGTGGGAGCCTCGCGGCGACTCACGGCGGTCCGCTGGGGCGTCACCCGCCGGATTCTGTGGGCCTGGATCCTGACGATTCCGGGCGCGGGTGTAATGGGCGCTCTGTTCTATCTATTATTCTTGACCTGGTTGCGATGACTGGACGAACATCCGTTGCCGCGGAAAGACCAGCGCGCTATTCGCTTGCCGTCAGCTCTTCAAACGTCAGGTGGACCAGCCTACCTACCACGGAACCACTCGACCCTATGCGGGGAATTCGCGAGGCGAAAGAATATGGAGAGAGGCGCCCGGAAACGTCGCAGGCGCCTCCTCTGCTGCTAACGTAAACCGTACCTCACTGGATCACCTCCTTCTCGGCACAATTGCCGATGGCGACCAGATGTCGCGTGATTCCCATTATACCGCGGACGGCAAATAGCCCCTGCTCTACCCCTGGTGCGGCGAGTCGAAGCTTCGACCATACATCGCTTAACTGGCCGCTAATTCCGACTGTGGGTCCTCCGTTGGAAAGTGCCCGGCGCCTATAAGCCAAGTCGGCTGCGGAACCCTTTTCTACACTTCCAGGCGCATCGGCATCTCGAAACTGCCGCTCGTTCACCAACCCGTCCGGAATCCGCGATCTCCCGCCTCACCGTCGGCGGAATTGCGAGTTAGGACACTCTGGTCAGTTTGAACCTTCCGGTTCCTTGCGTTTTGCATTCCGTGGGCGTACAAAGTCGCTCATGCCCAGCTATGCGTATTTATTATTTTTAGTCACGTCTCTTGTACGCCCCTTAGCTCCAGTACCGCCGCAAAAGACGACTGCAGCTCCAACAACTTCACCGATGGCTACCGCACAGGCATCGAATGCGGCTGCCAAACTGGACTACTCGAAAGAGCCGTTCGTCGAGGAAGAATCTTCTCTTAAGATCGATTTCCAGAGCGACGGAACAAGCAAGCGGGAAACGTACGAGCGGGTTCGCATCCAGTCCGAGGCTGGAGTTCAACGCTTCAGCGTCATTACATTCCCGTACGAGAGCGCAACCCAGTCATTTCGGGTTGACTTCGTTCGCGTGCGCAAAGCTGACGGAACGATCGTCCAGACACCCCTCGACGATGTTCAGGACATGCCAGCCGAGATCACGCGAGAGGCACCGTCGTATAGCGACCTCCGTGAGAAGCAGGTCGCTGTGCGAGGGCTAAGTGTGGGCGATGTGCTTGAAACAGAAGCGCACTGGCAGACCACGAAGCCACTTGCGCCAGGGCAATTCTGGGTTTCGTTCAACTTTTCACAGGACTCGATATGCCTGAAGCAGACGGCCCGGATCAGCTTTCCGAATGACCGTGCCGTGAAGTGGAGCAGTCCAGGATATCGGCCAACGATCACGCAGGAAGGCTCCCGCCGAATCCTAACCTGGAATTTCGCCCAGCTAAAATCCAAAACGGGAGAAGAGCAGAAAAGGGAGCAGGATCAACAGATGTACGACTTGTCGACGGGTAAGCTGCCCTCGCCCGACGTGGAGATTTCGTCATTCGAGAGTTGGGCCGCAGTAGGCGAGTGGTATGACGCCCTGCAACGCGATCGCGTGAAGCCTGACCCAGCCATTCAGGCGAAGGCGGCGGAACTCGTCAAGGGCCTCGCCGACGATAACGCAAAGATACAGGCGATCTACGATTACGTGAGCACCCATTTCCGCTACATCGGCGTCAGCTTCGGAATAGGACGTTATCAGCCGCATGATGCCGGCCAGGTTCTATCGAACGGGTACGGCGATTGCAAAGACAAGCACACTTTGCTCGCTTCCTTGCTCAAAGCGGCTGGATTCACGGCCTACCCCGTGCTGATTAACTCCACTCACGCGATCGATCCGGATGTTCCGTCTCCTGCTCAGTTCGACCACGTGATCACGGCCGTGCAGGAGCGTAACGATCTCATCTGGCTGGACTCGACGGTCGAAGTGGCGCCATACGGTTATCTGTTTAGCGTCTTGAGAGAGAAGAAGGCGCTCCTCATCGAAGGTGGAAAGCCGGCCTCGCTTGTCGTTACTCCAGACGCTTCGACGAAAGCGGTGGCAACCTTCCGCATTGATGCCACTCTGAATGCCGACGGCACGCTGGTTGGAAAGGTGGAAAGAAAATACGAGGGCGATGATTCCGAAGTGCTCCTGCGGGCCGCTTTCCGCCGCGTTTCGGTGATGCAATGGAAGGAACTTGTACAGCGAATTTCATATGCCACCGGATTTTCAGGTGACGTCAGCGACGTCACGGCGAGTGCGCCGGAAAAAATCGAAGAGCCATTAACACTGTCATACACCTACACGCGGAAGGACTTCCCGCAGTGGGCCGAACATCAAGTTGCCGTCGCGCTGCCGCCAATCATCACGCCGCCTGGTGATGAAACTCCGTCGCATCCGATTCTCCTGGGCGAGCCCGGAGAGGAGTTACGGTACCAGTCTCGCTTGGTCTTACCGAGTGGCTACACGCCACAGCCTCCGGCAGCTATCGATCTTCGTGAAAGTTTTGCCGATTACCAGGCTTCGTATGAGGTGAAAGACGGAGCGTTGCTCGCAAAACGGAAACTCACGCTAAAGATGCGCGAAGTTCCGGTCAGGGAGTTCGAGGCATACAAAAAATTCTGCAAAACGATCGGCGACGACTATGCGCTCTATGTGGGCGTCATCCAAACACATGTAACGCCTTTTACGTACCAATCAGCTATATGGGCGCTTCCCGACAGTGGGAATCCGGCTGCAGCACGGGCGTACGATGATGCGCGTGGCGATTTCTCAAGGCGCGACACGGATGGCGAAATCAGTTCGCTAAAACGGGCGGTGCAGGTCGATCCAAAGTTTACGCGCGCGTGGCTTTGGATGGGCAGTATTTATGCCTTTGAGCGAAAACCAGAAGAGGCCGCGGCCGCCCTCCGGTCAGCTGTAGCCAACGATCCGAATCAGCCGCTCGCCTATAAGGGACTCGGATTCCAGTTAATGAGTAACGGCAGATTCGACGAAGCAGCTTCGGTCTGGAAACAGCTCATGCAGATAGCGCCGAACGACCCCGACGGTCCCGAATACCTCGGCCAGGCCCGTTTGACAGGTAAGCGTTATGCCGATGCGGCGACAGCGTTCGAGGCCGCTGTGAAGCTGAATCCCAAAAGCGCTGCGCTGTATACCGAACTAGGGTCGGCATTCCTAAAAGCGGGGGACGAAATAAACGCTCTCGATGCCTACAAGAGCGCGCTGGCGATCGACTCCAGTTCTCTATGGCTAAATGACATCGGATACGCGCTCGCTGACGCAAACAAGCAGTTGCCATCGGCGCTCGAGTACGTACAGAAGGCAGTTCGACAGGAGGAAGAAGCTTCCAGTAAAGTGAAACTCTCAGATTTGAAGAACCCGGATCTATCCCACACATCCAGACTCGCTGCTTACTGGGACAGTCTCGGGTGGGTCTATTTCAGAATGGGAAAACTCGACGAAGCGGAAAAGTATTTGAGGGCCGCATGGGTGCTTTCGCAAGCTGCAGACATGGCGGATCATCTCGGGCAGGTATATGAAAAAGAGCACAAGAAGAATGACGCAGTCCACATGTTCCGGCTGGCGTTGTCGACGACAGGGGACCGCGAATTAACTGGCACTATTACCGACCACTTGCTTCAACTCGACGCAGGCGTCGAATACAACCCGGTGAAATTCGACGGTGGCGCGGAATTGAGTCATGAACGAACATTTTCGATTACCGATGTGAAGAGCACAAAGGGATCCGCGGAATTCTTCTTGTTGTTCGGCTCCGCGGGGAAAGTAGAGGACGTGAAATTCGTGGGTGGCTCGTCTGAATTGCAAGACGCGGGGAAAGCTCTTTCGCAGGAAGATTTCCGCGTTTTATTACCAGATGACGGACCGGAACGGCTGCTGCGTCGGGGAGTCCTGCTGTGTGATCCGACGACTCACTGTACGTTCGTGCTCTATCCACCAGGAGTGGTGCGTTCTGTAAACTGATTTTGCGATTGCAGGGCAGTTCTTACTGATCAACGAACGCCGGTCGCAAGGCTATCGTCTTAGAGCCTCAGGCAGTCTGGACCGGGCGCAACTCGCATCTTGCCGTGGCCCCTGGGAATTGCTCAGGCTGGCGAACCTCCTGTATAAGTCCTTATCTGAGGTCCGAACGAAGAGGGGGACCAAGAATCCGCGGGTCCCAAAGATTACAATGGAGGAATTATGCGCATTGCGAGTTGTGCCATCTGCGTCGCTGG
>DATEJO010000101.1:0-6768 GCA_035277905.1 Candidatus Sulfotelmatobacter sp. | reverse complement strand
AACCTTTATTATAAGTGGCTGGGTCGAGTGGAAATGAATTTGACGCGAGCCTCTTCGCGAGGGCTCGCTGCCAGCTCGTACAACGACAGATCAGGCGTGTTCCATCGAAGCTAAAAAGCGCCTGAATCCAGGGAACCTTTTGCCAAAACCATACGCGACATTCTTGACCGCGACGATGCTGCTGTGGCTCGCGGGGCTGTCGCAAGAGACTGCGGCCCAGGCGCGCGACGCCGTTGCGAGGACCTTCGATGCGCGTTTGCGGCAGGCATCTGGTTCGTCGGTACAGGAGCCGGGCGCTGCAACCGGGTCGGAATACGAAGGGAAGATCGTCGCATCCGTTGAGCTCCCCGGAGTTTCAGATGCCGATCGAAATCACCTGCTGCAACTGGTCCCGCAAAAGGCCGGGTTCCCGCTCGACCGCGACCGGATTCGCGACAGCATCCGCGTTCTCTACGGGACAGGCCGCTTTGCGGACATCGAAGCGGAAGTCTCACCCTCCGGCGATGGCGTCAAGTTGACCTTCGTGACCTCGCCCAATTTTTTTGTCGGTGCGGTCGAAGTGGAGGGCGCTCAATCGCGGCCAAGCGCAAATCAAATCAGCAACGCATCGAAGTTACAGCTTGGCGAACTGTACAACCGCGAGAAGCTGAACCGCGCCTTGGAGAATATCCGGCAACTCATGCAGGAAAACGGATATTACCGGGCGCGAGTCACGGCCGAAAGCACGTCCAATCTTACGACTTCGCAGGTGGATGTTCTGTTTCATGTTTCCCCGGGCGCCCAGGCGCATGTGGCGGAAGTGAAAGTCACCGGGAGTTCGAACCTTACTCCGGCAGAAGTGAGGCATCTGGCCCGCATGGAACGAGGCGATCGGCTGACCGAATCGCGCGTGAGCAATTCGTTGCAACGCCTGCGCAAGAGATTTCAAAAGCAGAATCGGGCGCTGGCCCAAGTCTCCATCGCAGAGCAGACCTACCATCCCGAAACCAACGGGGTGGATTTCACCTTCCAGATCGATCCCGGGCCTGTTGTGCGGATTTCCGCGGAGGGCTATCACGTGAGCCGCGGAGTTCTAAAGCGGGAGATCCCCGTCTACGAGGAAGACGCGGTTGACGACGATCTGCTCAATGAAGGAAAGCAGAATCTCCTCAACTATCTGCAGACGCGCGGTCACTTCGACGCCTCCGTCGAAATTAGAAAAGTGACCGATCCGAAAACCTTACGAGTCATTTATTCCATCGATCCTGGTCCGCTGCACAAACTAGTGATGATCAAAATGACTGGCAATAAGGAATTTCTGGATACAGCGAAGCTGCGCTCCTACCTGCAGATCCAAGCGGCCAGCCGATTCCTGAGTCACGGGCGCTTTAGCGAGGCGCTGCTCAGAAGCGATGTGGGAACCTTGGAAGGACTCTACCGGTCGAATGGATTCCGCAACGTGAAAATCGAAACGCATGTCGATGATAACTACGAGGGATCTCCTAACAAACTTGCCGTCGAAATTCACATCGAAGAAGGCGTTCGCACGCGTGTGGGAGAGGTGCATGTTGTTGGAAACGAGAAGGTGAAAACCAGCCAACTCCCCGAGTTGAGCACGCAACCGGGTCAGCCCTACTCCGAGCAGGATCTTGCGAGCGACCGGGAAAGAATTCTGAGCTACTACTTTGACAACGGATTTCCCAATGCCGCGCTGGAAATCACGACGAAGCCGTCGGCCAACGAACCAAACCGGGAAGATGTGACCTATACGATCCAGGAAGGCGAGCTATTCACGGTGGACCGCGTGATGGTCGCGGGTACCGAGCACACGCGCGACTATGTGGTACAGCGCGAACTGGAAGTTCACGCTAAGGATGCTCTCAGCCAGCAGGATCTGCTGAATACGCAGACACGCCTCTACAACCTGGGCATTTTCAGCCAGGTGGACACCGCGGTTCAGAATCCGGAGGGAACGGATCCGCAAAAGAACCTCCTTGTGCAGGTCAATGAGGCGAAGCGTTACACCTTTACTTACGATGTCGGATTCGAGTTCCAGACCGGACAACCTGGCGGATCCACCGCGCCTCAGGGTACGACCGGAGTGAGCCCGAGAGTCGGGCTCGATGTAACGCGGCTGAACATGTTCGGGAAAAACCAGACGCTCGACTTCCAGTCCCATGTTGGAAGTCTGCAGCAGCGCGGGTTGGTCAGCTACACGGTCCCGAAACTCTTCGACAGTGACAGGTTCAAACTGATTTACACGGTCTTCTACGACAATAGTCTGGATGTCGCAACCTTCACGTCGCAGCGGTTGGAAGGGAAAGTCGATCTTCGGCAACAGTTCGGGAATCCTGGAACGGAACCGGGCACGCGTCCCGGGCCGAACTCGATTACGTATCGCTTTGACTTCCGGACGGTAAAGGCCAGCCATTTCGCGCAAGGGTTCTCTCCCGGGCAAATCGCGCTTTTGTCGCTGCCAGCCCGGATCGGAGGTCCCGGATTCACGTTTATTCAAGACAAACGGGACAATCCGCTGGAGAGCACGAAGGGAGACTATTTCACGCTGGACGCATTCGCCGCATCGAGCGCATTGGGATCGCGATCCGAGACGAATGCGGGGTCCGTTCCTACCAACTTCGGGCGGGCGCTGGCCCAATACTCCACCTATTACGCTTTCGGCGGCAAGGGAACTCCCGAAAGCAAGTTCGTGCTTGCCCGCTCCACGAGTATCGGTCTGGAACAGCCGTTCAAGGGCACGCGAGTTGTGCCCCCGGGAGCGTGTCCGCTCAGCCCGAATACAGGAGAAACAGTGTGCGAAGGCATCTCCGTGATTCCGTTGCCGGAACAATTCTTCGCCGGTGGCGGCAACTCCCACCGGGGATTCGGGTTAAATCAGGCAGGACCTCGCGACCCAAGTTCTGGTTTCCCGGTTGGCGGCACGGCGTTGTTCGTGAACAACCTGGAACTCCGCTTTCCCCAAGTTTCATTGCCTTGGCTGGGCCAAGGGTTCGCGTTCGCCATTTTTCACGATATGGGGAATGTGTTTACGGCGCCGCACGACATGTTGAAAGGCTTGATGCGCTGGCACCAGCCCGATCCCCAACAGTGCTTGTCCGGTGGTACATTGAACTCACAGTGTGAGACCTACTTCAACAATTCTGGATATGATTACACTTCGCATGCCCTGGGCGTGGGCGTACGATACAAGACACCGATTGGGCCTCTTCGTTTCGACTTTGGGTATAACCTGAACCCGACCCGATATTTCCAGACGTTCGTGCCGGATGCGTTTACGGGAATCAGTGCCGTGGAGACCCAGCGCCTGAGGCATTTCAACATATTTTTCAGTATCGGCCAGCCGTTCTGATGGAAAGAGTTGTATGAGCATGAGAAAGACGATCACTTTTTTGGCCATATTGTTTCTGAGCATGTTGTCGCTTTCCTCCGCCCGGGCTGGCGAAGTGATCGATCGCATTGTGGCTACCGTGAACGGCCACATCATCCTGCAGAGCGACTTGAACGATGCGCTGCGGTACGAGGCGCTGATGAGTGGGCGTTCGCTGGATCAGTTTGACGAGGAAGACCGTCGCGCTGTTTTGGACCGCTTAATCGACCAGGAACTGCTTTCCGAACAGATGAAGTCGGCATCATTCAAGCATGCTGGCGAAACCGATGCTGCTGCCGAGGTGGCCGAAGCGCGGAAACTGTATCCCGAGGCGTCAACCGATCAGGGATGGCAACAGGTGCTGGCGCGATTCGGTATCGCTGAGAAAGCACTATTTGCCCATGTGGAGACCCAGATCGATCTCATGCGACTGGTGGACGCGCATCTCCGTCCCACGGTACAGATTGACTCTAAAAGCGTCGAAGCGTATTACCGCGACAAGTTCGTTCCGCAATTAAAGCAGGCTGGCGGGAGTGACGTTCCGCTGGCTGACGTCTCGGCCAAGATCCGCGAAGTACTCACGCAGCAGAAAGTGAGCGAGTTGATGGTCTCTTGGCTGCAATCGCTGCGCTCGGAAAGCAAAGTGAGCATCCCCGGTGACAACTCCGGGCAGGGAGTCCAAACGCCCTGATGGAGCCCGCCGCCAGACACCGCCGCTGGTGGAAATACCTTCTGATTGCCGCCGGAGTTGTTGTCCTCTTCGCATCCGCCGCGATTTGGTATACGACCACGAATTCTTTCCAAAGATACGTGCGACGCCGCGTGGTCCGGGAAATCGAGCGGATTACCGGTGGCCGGGCCGAAGTCGGCAGCTTTCATGTCGTTCCTTTTCACCTGCAGGTGGAAATCAGGAACGTTACCGTACATGGGAAGGAAGCACCCTGGGAGACCCCGCTCGCCCACGCCGACAGCCTGCTCGCCCAGGTCAAGGTCATTTCCTTTTTACGCACTGAGTTCGGCTTTCATGATGTGGTGCTCGATCATCCGGTGGTCCACATTGCGATTGGACCAGACGGTACGACGACCAACGTTCCGGGATTGCGCGTACCAACGCCCGTGCCTGTGGATGCGCGGATTCAGCAATTGTTTGCCCTTTCCATTGACCATCTTTCCGTACTTAAAGGCGAGCTGCTGTGGGGCGATCAGAAGATCCCGCTGGATTTCTCCGTTCGTGGAACTGATTTGCAGATGGACTATTCATACCTTCGGGGAAGGTATGAAAGCCGTCTCAAGATTGGCAAAGTGGACACTGTCTATAACGGCTATCGTCCGTTTTCGTGGAGTACCTCGGGCGAGTTCAGCTTGGGTCCGACGTTCGTCGATATTCAGATGCTCGACTGGACCTCTGGACACTCTGTCTTGAAAGCCAACGGACGCGTGAGCAATTTCAGTAATCCGAGGTTCGACGGCAGTTACGACGCTCAGATTGACTTGGAGGATGCGGCAGCCATAGTCCGTCGCAATGACCTGCGCCGTGGTTCGGCTGAGTTCAAAGGCAGCGGCCACTGGACGCTTCAGGAATTCGCGAGTTCCGGCACGATAGCGATGCGCGATTTGGGTTGGCAAGATGATCAGGTTGCGATCAAGGGCGCCAACTTCACTTCTGACTATTCGCTGACCGATCGAGAGCTAAAGCTTTCGAAGCTTCAAGGGAAGTTGCTCGGCGGAAGTGTGAGCGGAGACGCCGATGTGGAGAATTGGCTCTACAGCACGCCTCTGCCTCCTGCGGCTAAAAGCAGGCGAGAGGACATCGCCGTAATATCTGCAACGCGATCGGCGAAGCCGGGGGAAAAGAGATTTCCTGGCGTGCAGAGCGGCGTTGTGCATCTGCGATTGCGTGATCTATCCCTTGCCGAAACTGCTGCTGCATTGGATGTACGGAAGCGTCCGGTGGAAAGGTTTCATCCGGCGGGACTGACAGTGGGGAACGTAGACGCCAGCTGGAAAGGTTCTCCCAAGAACGCCGATATCGCTTTTTCTATTTCTGCAGTTCCTTCGGCTCGTACCACGGCGCGGGAGTTGCCCATCACCGCAGACATGCAGGGCAAATATCACGCGCTAACGGATTCACTGGAGCTTGCAAAGTTTAATTTATTAACACCGGCGTCGAAGGTTCAGGCGTCGGGAACCTTGGCTACTCCATCGACTTTACATATTTCGATTTCAACTTCGAATCTTGAGGAATGGCGGCCTTTGGTCACTTTGTTGGGCGGACCTACAGACCTGCCCTTCCGCGTCGATGGCAACGCTTCGTTTAGCGGTGTCGTCGGAGGGACATTCTCGTCTCCGACGCTGGCGGGAACCCTGGTGGCTGAGGACTTCGAGTTCACCGTTCCCGCAACCTCGCGCACTCCTGAGAAGCCGGTGCATTGGGATTCGCTTGCTGCCAACATCCAATTCTCGAATCGCAGTCTGATCTTGCGCGGAGGTTCTTTGCGGCGGGGAGACACGAGCGCTGATTTCGAAGTCGCCGCGAGTCTGCAGAAAGGGCAGTTCACCGAGAGCAGCCCCTACACCGCGCGCGTAAATCTGCACAATGTGGACGTTGCATCTACGGCGGCCTTAGCTGATTTTGATTATCCCGTGACTGGGACTGCCGATGTTTCTCTGCAGATTTCAGGCACACGCGCGCATCCGCAGGTGCAGGGTCATATCCACGCCACCAACGCGTCTGCTTACGATGAGCCGATCGAGCGGTTTGACGCGGATCTCCGCATAAAACGGTCCGAAACCACGCTGGAGAATATTCAGCTCACACACGAAAACGCCACAGTGACAGGTATGGCGGCGTACACCCCTTCCACGCGTGGCTTTCGCCTTGATCTGGTGGGCAAGAATTTTGACGTGTCGCGCATCCGCCAGGTTCATTTGGATCGTCTTCCCATGCAAGGCCGAGCGGATTTCACCTTGAAGGGAGATGGAACGCTGGATGCACCCGATATCGACACGAGCGTCCAGGTCCGTGATCTGATGCTCGATCGCGAACTTGTCGGCGAACTCGATCTAAAGGCGACGACAAAGAATGGCCAGTTGCATTTGAGCGGACAGTCACAATTTGTGCATGGGACGCTGAATGTTGATGGCAACGTGAGCATGCATGGCGACTATCCTGCAAACATCACGGCGCGGGCAGACCACCTTGATGTAGACGCACTGTGGAGGGCCTATCTCGGACACCAGCTAACGGCGCATTCCGCCGTTGGTGGACAGGTCACGATGCAGGGGCCGCTGCGCTATCCGGAGCAGTGGACGCTGAATGGAACGTTACCCGCGATTGCGGTCGAGGTCGAACACACCAAGCTGCACAATCAGGATCCGGTGACGTTTACTTATGCGCAGCAGAC
>DATEJO010000100.1:0-9653 GCA_035277905.1 Candidatus Sulfotelmatobacter sp. | reverse complement strand
CTTTTTCCGGCTCGTCCTCAGCTATTCGCAGAAAGTGCAAGTTTCAAAGTGGCAAGGTTTCAACGTTTCAAAGACCTTGAAACTTTGACACCTCTGAAACTTTGAAACTTTCAGAAAGCGAGTAGCACATGTCTCACTACGAACTGCGGTGCCGCGAATGCGGACGGACATGGGGAAACCAGCCCCGCTCCATCTGCGACGATTGTTTCTCCCCCCTGGAAGTCGCTTACGACTACGACGCGCTCAAACCAGCCGTCAGCCGTGAACGCATCTCTCGGCGGCCGCCGAACATGTGGCGCTACTCCGAACTCTTGCCCCTCCCCCAAAGCTTTACTCCGCGTTTGCCCGTCGGATTCACACCGCTGTTCAACGCGCCGCATCTCGCAGCGCGCTTGAGCGGAACCGCGGCAGCCGGAAATCTGTTCATCAAGAATGATGCGGTGTGTTTACCGACTCTCAGCTTCAAGGATCGCGTCGTCGCCGTAGCCCTCTCCCAAGCTCGCTCTTTCGGCTTCGACACGGTCTCTTGCTCTTCAACCGGAAATCTCGCGAATGCCGTCGCCGCCCACGCCGCCCGCGAAGGTCTGAAAGCCTGGATCTTCATTCCCTCCGATCTCGAGCCCGCCAAGATTCTCGGCACGAATGTCTTCGGCGCGAAGGTCGTTCGCATTGCCGGAAACTACGATCAAGTCAACCGGCTCTGCTCGCAGATCGCCGACGAACATCGCTGGGGCTTCGTCAACGTCAATCTGCGTCCTTATTACGCCGAGGGATCGAAGACCGTCGGATTCGAAATCGCCGAACAACTCGGCTGGCGTCTGCCCGACAACATCGTCTGCCCGATGGCCGGGGTATCGCTGATTACCAAGATCCGCAAAGCCTTCGACGAACTGATCAAGTTGGGATTGGTCGAGCCGAAAGAAGTGAAGTTCTTCGGCGCACAGGCCACCGGATGCTCGCCGATTTCAACGGCGGTGAAGACCGGCGCCTCTGAAATCGAGCCGCAGAAGCCGAACACAATTGCGCGCTCGCTCGCGATCGGCAATCCTGCCGACGGACACTACGCGATCAAGACCATCAAGAATAGCGGCGGTTGGAGTGAAGACGTTAGCGATCCCGAGGTCGTCGACTCCATTCGCTTGCTCGCCGAGACCGAAGGCATCTTCACCGAGACTGCTGGCGGAGTGACCGTGGGCTGCGCGGGCAAGCTCTATCGCCAGGACCGCATTCTGCCGGAGGAAACGACAGTTCTCTGCGTCACTGGAAACGGCCTGAAGACGACCGACGTTCTCGCTGGCGTCTATAAAACCGAGCGCCCGATCGCGCCGAAGCTGACCGAGTTCGAGACTTACCTGCAGCAGACGCTCGACCTCGATGAAGTTCCCGGCGTAGTTGCCGCTGCGCACGAAATCGAAGCGATTGGAGCATAGTCATGCCGATCACAGTAAACATTCCGACTGCATTACGACGCCACACCGAAGGTGTCGGCTCGATCACGTGCGCCGCTGCGAACCTCCCGGAGTTATTTTCGGTGCTCGACGAAAAGTTTCCGCAGCTCAAGCCGCACCTGCGCGATGACAAAGGTGAGGTTCGTCGCTTCCTCAACATCTACGTCAATGAAGAAGACATCCGCTTCCTCGGCGGACCGTCGTACGCATTCCAGGAAGGCGATGAGGTCCTGCTCGTGCCTTCCATCGCTGGCGGAATGAACTGATCTCGAGCGCGAAGACGATAAGCAAATCGCAATTGTTGTGTGTTGATTTGGGATGCTTTGCCCTTCGCGCTTCGCCGTCTCTCTACAAGATCACGGGCACACAAACGTCATTCGTGCGTGTGTTGTGATGTCAATTGTTCTGCAATACATACTCCTGAAAATATCGCTCTCAAACAGCTATCGATTTTTCTGTCGCTGCGTCTCACTGCCGACGCTGCTTGTGCGAAGCCACTCGCGATGTTCAATGCCGCGATCTTCGCAAGAGCGTTGGAGTGTTTATGGCGAGATCCGCATTTTCCCTTGTCACTCTGCTGGTATGCCTTCTGATTGTCTGTTTCGCACTGGCACAAGGTCCCGAAAACATCGACATGTATCCTTCCGGAGTTCCGGCAAGCCTCGCGAGAAGCTACCCCCTCGCGTCCATTTCGGTTGCAGATCTTTCGATTCCGCCGCGTGCGCGCAAAGAATTCGAGAAAGCCAGCGAGCTAATTCAAAAGAGAGAGTTTCAGAAAGCGCTCGAGCGATTGAACCGGGCCATTGCTATCGCCCCCGATTTTGCCTATGCGTACAACAACCTGGGAGTGGTCTATTCCCACCTCGGCGATTCTGTGAGTGACCGCAAGGCCCTGGAAAAGGCCATTGCATTGAACGATCATTTTGCATTGGCTTACGAGAATCTGGGGCGATTGGATATTACGGATGCGGATTTTCCAGGCGCCGAGATTGCGCTGCAAAAAGCTTCGAATGTCGATCCGCAAAATGCTGTCACCTTAATCCTGCTCGGCTATTCGGAACTGATGCAGAAGCATTTCGACGACGCGGTCGCAACCAGCGGAAGAGCGCACACTCTGAGCCAGCCACACGCCTTCGCGCATCGCATTGCGGCGCGAGCATTCGAACACTGGCATGAATTCCCCCAGGCCATTGCGGAATTGAAGCAGTGCATCGCAGAAGAGCCCACCGGAAGCCGCGCCGACGCTGCCCGCCACGAATTGGAGATCGTACAAAATCTCCAACACGCTCAGTAAGTCGAAACCTGCCCGTTCGGAAGCTTCAATGCGTTTGATTTGTCGATCACCCACTGCGGAAACACCGGAGCGCCCTGCGGAATCTTGCCCTGTGTGATGGCCCAGTGATCGATCCAGCCGGTTCCTTCTTCTCCGACGTAGGTATCAGGAAGGCTGTAGGCCGGATCGCCCAGCGCATCTTCGAGCGTGATGAACCGGTAGCCTCGCTTACGAAGTAAATCGATCAGTTCGCCGATGTGATCTGCTTCGAGATTGCTCGCATGCAGCAGCAGAATCTGCTTCGGTTCGTAGCCGACCACCTTCACCGACAACTGCTCCGTGTAGGAGCACACTGCGTCGTGATAAGCGAGATATTCTTTCACCAGACGTTGCTGTAGATCAGTGTCGTTGCGCTTCTTGGCGTCTTCGTAGACTCCCGCGAACATCCAGTCCCAGCCGTCGAGCGTGACGGGAGCGATGCGGTATCCGCGCTGCGTCAGGAATTCTTCCGCCTTGCGCCGCGTGAGCAGGTCGCGTCCGGTATCGAGATACGGATGGCGGAAATACCGCAGCTTCATTTTCTTCTGTGCAAGAAGAATGCGAATCACGCTCTCGCCCTGGATCACTTCGTCTTCCCAATCCTTCAATTCGATCTGATTCAGCGAGGCGTGGCTGAAGGTATGATTGCCAAGTTCGAACCCGTAGTCGAGCCACATCTGGAGCGCCTTAATCCGCTCGTCGACTTCTCCGGGCTTGTAGAGCTTGCGTTCATTGACGAATCCGACGACCGGAACCTTCTGGTCGCGCAGCGTGGTGAGAAGTTTGGTCGTCATCGCTGTAATGTCCGCGGCAGGCAGGCGATCGGCCATCCCCGCCGGAAGATCGTCGATCGTGACCGCAACCTGCCGATCGACCTTTGAAGTTTGCGCGAGAGCGGAAAATGCAAATGCAAGAACGCAGAGTGATACGAGACCCACTCGTTTCATGAACAGTTCTCCGATGTGAAGCAGGGAAACTACGAAGCATACGACGGAAGTCAAAATTCAACAATCAACAATCAAATTCAACAACAGGTTCCACATTTTGCATCCGAACCGATTCATGTATAATCTAACTAACTGGTTAATTAACGAAATGACTCCCCTTTCCCGTCAAGGTCATGCCCGCGGACGCGCCGCCGGACGCCGCATGGGCTCCCGCGGACAGCCCGAAGAGAGCCGTGCGGCAATCCTGGAAGCGGCAGCACGCGAATTCGCCGAATTTGGTGTCTCCGGCGCGCGCACCGATGCGATCGCCAACATGGCAGGCGTCAACAAGGCGCTCCTTTATTACTACTTCAAGGACAAGGAAACGCTTTACGGCGCAGTTCTGGACGAAGCCTTCGCGGGGCTAAAGCGCGCGGTCTTCACTGCACTCGACAGCGACCTGCCGGCGCGGGAAAAGATTCTGGCCTACGTCGGAGCATACTTCGACTTTATCGCTTCGAATCAGCTCTATCCACGGCTCATGCAGCGCGAGATGATGCGCGCGCGCGAGGGGCACTCCGTTCACATTGACAAGCTCATCAAGAACTACATCCAGCCGATCTTCATGCGAGTCAGCGAGGTCCTGCGGCAGGGAATTGCAGGCAAAGAATTTCGCGCGGTTGACCCGGTACAGTTTGTGCCATCGATCGTCGCCATCATCGTCTTTTATTTCAGCAGCGCCCCCACAATGCAGAAGATCGTCGGATTCAATCCGTTGACGCCTGAGCGAATCGCCGAACGCCGGGCTGCCGTACTGGATTTTATTTCCGCCGCGTTGTTTCGTCCCAGCAACGCGCAAGGAGCACGCTCATGAGCGCGCGCAACAAGTTTTTCATCCTTCTCGGCATCATCTTCGTCATTTCCGCGACGTATTACTACTTCTCGACCAGCCACTCGAGCGACCTGGTGCTGATCGGTACCGTCGACGCGAATCAGGTCATTGTGAGCGCACAGGTCGAAGGACGCATTCAAAAGCTCTACGTGGACGAAGGCACGCCGGTGAAAGCCGGCGATCTGATCGCGGAACTCGATCCGTCGGAACTGCAGGCGCAGGAAGCGGCCGCCACCGCCACCATCGCTAGCCTGCAGCACAAAGTCTCGGAGATGCAGCACACCGAAAAATCAACTTCCGGATCGACCTCAAGCGACGTTGCCAACGCAGAGGCCAAGCTGTCCTCCGCCAAGGCGCAGCTCGCCCAAGCCAAAGCAACGCTGGATCGCACCGAGAGCGACAGCCGCCGCGTGATCGCACTGGCAAAGGCTGGCATCGATTCCGAGCAGGAGCAAGTGCAGGCCGAAACGAATCTGCAGGCGGCGCAAGCGACGGTGCAGGCGCAGCAGGATCTGGTTCGCGCGGCGCAGGCCGATCTGAATGCCGCAATGGCGCGCACGCAGCAGGCGAACGCCGCCCAAAGTACTGTCGCCTCGACCCAAGCCGATCTCAAAAACGCGATCGAACAGAAAAATCAAGCCGCGGTTCGCCTGGGCTACACAAAAATCTATGCCCCAGTCACCGGCACGGTTTCAGTGCGGGCCGCGCGCCAGGGAGAAGTCGTGAATATCGGAGCGCCGATCGTGACGATTGTCGATCTCAGCGACACCTGGGTCCGGGCGGAAATTCCTGAAACTTACGCCGATCACATCGGATACGGCGACACCATGAAGGTCCAGTTGCCCGGCGGAACGATGACCAGCGGGAAAGTATTTTTCAAGGGAGTCGAAGCGGATTTCGCCACGCAGCGCGACGTCAGCCGGCGCAAGCGCGACATCAAAACGATTGTGCTGAAAGTCCGTCTGAATAATCCCAAGGGCGCGTACGTGCCCGGGATGACCGCCGAAGTGCTGGTAACCCCGGCGCAGTTGAACGGCACTGCCCCAGAAAAAGTAGCTGCTTCGCAGCAGCAAGCGCAATGACAACAGAATCCAATTCGAAAAAGAACGGCGGCGCGACAAACGGGGCGAGTAAGGCCTCGTACGATCCCACAGCCCCCTCGGCGATCGAAGTCGAACACATCGTGAAAAAATATGGCGACTTCACCGCCGTGGACGACGTTTCCTTCAGCGTCAAAGAAGGGGAAATTTTCGGGTTGCTCGGTCCCAACGGCGCAGGGAAGTCAACGCTCATCCGCATGATGACGACCCTGATCCCCATCAACTCCGGCAAGGCGAGAATCGCCGGACACGATGTGGCGCGAGAGCCGAACGCTGCGCGGAGAATGATCGGCGTAATCCCGCAGGCGCTGACCAGTGATCTCGACCTGACCGTCGAAGAGAACATGAACATCTACGCCAAGCTCTACGACGTTCCGGCGAAAGAGCGGCAGGAATCGATCAACGAACTGCTGGAGCTCGTCGATCTGACGAAGTGGCGCGACGCGGCGACGAAGACGCTTTCCGGCGGCATGCGCCGCAGGCTGGAAATTGCGCGCGGACTTGTGCACCACCCGAGAATTTTCTTTCTCGACGAGCCAACAACGGGACTGGATCCAGTATCCCGCGTGGCCGTGTGGGAAATGCTCGGCAACATCAAGGAGCACCGCAAGCTGACAATCCTGATCACGACCCATTACATGGACGAAGCTGATCGTCTCTGCGACCGGATTGCGATTGTCGACCACGGCAAGCTGGTTGCGCTGGACGCACCCATGGCTCTGAAGGCCAGCGTGCCCGGCTCGAACGTGATTGAGGTGCAGTTCGATAATCCTCCGGCCGATTGGGAGCAGAAGCTGCAAAGTCTGGACGAAGTGACTTCTGTGCAGCATGAAGGCGCCGGCATGTTTCGTGTCTTGACAGGAAACGGATCGCGCACGACGACGCAATTAGTCGAAATGGCAGTGACGCGAGGAGTGCCGGTGAAATCGCTCTCCGTGCAGAACACGACGCTGGACGACGTTTTCGTGCACTACACCGGACGCCAGCTGCGCGACGAACTGCAGAAGTCGTACGCATTCGTGATGCCGCAAAGGCCGGGGCTGCAGCCGTAAAAGGCCGTCGTCGGTCGTTCGTCGTTCGCCAAGGATCTTTTGCTAACGACTAACGACCAGCGACTAACGACGTTGAAGCGGAGGGCCCTCAGGACTCAGGACCAGGGACTCAGGACTAGCTATGAACAGAATGATGGCCATTGTCGAGCGTGAGATGCGGAAGTTCTTCCGCTCGCCGGCATTGATGCTGGCCTCGATGATCTTTCCGCTAGTGCAGCTGATCATTCTCGGCAACGCATTTGGCGGGAAGATTCACGACGCCAAGATCGCCTTCGTCGATCAGGACGGCGGCCCGCAGGCGGTGCGAATTCGCGAGGCTTTCGACGCGGTGCGCGCCAATATCCGCACATTTGCTCCGATCAATTACACGAACGAAAAGCAGGCCGTAGAAGACGTGCGCAATGGCAAGCTGCAGGGCGCGATCATCATTCCCCCGCAATATTCGCAGCACGTGTATGAAGAGAATCATCCACGCATCGGACTGGTCGTCGACAACAGCGACAACTTCATGAGTTCGGCGGTCGAGGCGGAGATGACCAGCCTGGTCGACGCGCTGAACCAGCCGACGATCTCTCCACGAATTTTGCAGCAGACCGCACTGCAGATTGTCGAGCTGTATCCCTATATCGAGTATATGAAGTATCTCCTGCCGGGGTCGCTGGTGCTGGCCATGTTTGTGTCCGTCATGATTGGCGGCGGCATGCTTTACATCGACGACAAAGCTCGCGGCGTGCACGAAGGTTACCTGGTTACGCCGATCACGAAGCTGGAACTCGTGCTCGGTCTGAATCTCGCGGGCGCGATCAAAGCGGTAATGACCGGCGTCATCATCGTCGGCATCGGGTCGATGCTGGCAGGCGTGGGCACGATTTTCAATCCGCTAACCGCATTTGGCCTGGTCATCATGATTGTGCTGACCTCGCTGGCCTTCAACACGATGATGTTTCTGCTGATGGTGAGGATTGAAGATCCGCTGGTGCCGCGCGCGATGTTCGGCATTCTCAACACGCTGCTGTTCTTTCCCAGCGGCTCGGTGTATCCGATCCAGGCATTCCCGCCGTGGCTGCGGGCGATCGCGAGATGCGATCCGTTCACCTATGCGGTCGACGGATTCAAGTGCCTGCTCCTGAAAGAAACGACACTCGCAGCCGTCTGGGGAGACATGTTCTTCCTCACGGTCTTCGCGGCGGCCACCCTTGCCATCGCAATCCCGTTGTTCAAGAGAACCCTCTGAGAATTGAGTCATTTGGGTAATCGGGTAATTGAACAATTGAAAATCCTCGCAGGGTGAGTCTCCGGTGACGCAATCGCCGGATTTTCAATTACTCAATTACCAAATTAGCCAATTACCAAATTCTGTGGTGGAACTTTTCACTTGCTCGCCGTGTCCGTTATGCTAGGAAGGTATGACTTTGCTGGATGCGAAAGAATTCGATGCGGAAAAAGGGCGCAGGCGGACAAAGAAGATCCTCACAGTGATCATTGTCGTGCTGATCGCAGTCGGCATTATTTGGTGGTTCCGCTACTGGCCTGAAGAACACATAGTCGGCAACTTCTTTTCCGACCTGCAAAAACAGAATTACAAGGCGGCCTACGGCGTGTGGATGCATGATCCGACGTGGGAGCAGCATCCGCAAGCCCACTCCAAATATGTTTTCAACGATTTCTATCGTGACTGGGGACCGGGCGGGGAATGGGGCCTGATCAAGACCTATAAGGTCTATGGGGCAAGCACGTGTCCGGGGCCGAGCAGCGGAGTCGTCGTCGATGTGATCGTGAACGACCGCACCGAACATGCCCAGGTCTGGGTCGAGAAATCCGACAAGACGCTCACCTATCCGCCCTGCGAGCTAGTCTTTCACTGAGCGGCACTCATCTGCTGTCATCCCGACCGGAGCGTGTCATTCCCGAAGGGAGTGGCATGCGAAGTGGAGGGACCCTTTGTTTCGAGGCCAACCGCAAAGGTGGCTTCTAGACGCGAACCTGCGCCAGCGCCTCGATCGTTTTCGCCAGGCTGGCCTCGTCCGCGACATTCAGACAAGTCTTCGAGCGGTCGATTTGCCGCATCAGTCCGCACAGAACTTTTCCCGGCCCTAGCTCAATGAACGTCTGCACGCCCTGCGCGATCAGGAAGCGCATGCACTGCTCCCACTTCACCGAACCTGTGACTTGTCTGACGAGCGTTTGGAGAGCCAGTCCGGCCTCGCTCACCGGAACTGCATCCACATTGCAGACCACGGGATAGACGGGCCTCTGCATAGAAATCTTGTCGAGATCGCCTTCGAGCCGATCCTGTGCGGGCTTCATCAGCGAACAATGGAAGGGAGCGCTCACGGGCAGCAATTTGGCGCGCTTGGCGCCGCGCTCGTCGGCAAGTTTCGTCGCGCGCTCCACCGCGGCTGTATTCCCGGAAATCACGATCTGTTCCGGCGAATTGATGTTGGCGGCGGAACAGACCTCGCCCTGTGCTGCTTCTGCGCAGACGGCGGTGACCTTGTCGAGATCCATGCCAAGAATGGCAGCCATCGCTCCGACGCCGACGGGAACCGCTTCCTGCATGTATTTCCCACGATTTCGCACGGTGCGGACGGCATCGGCGAAACTGAACGTTCCGGATGCGACGTGCGCCGAGTACTCGCCAAGACTGTGCCCGGCCACGTAGCCCGGCCGGGGGCTCTGCGTTTCGAGAACGCGGAGCGCTGCCACAGAAACCGTGAGAATTGCCGGTTGCGTAATCTCGGTCAACCGAAGCTGGTCTTCCGGGCCTTCGAAGCAAAGCTGCGAAAGCTTATAGCCGAGCGCCTCGTCGGCTTCGTCGAATGTCTGGCGCGCGACCGGAAAATTTTCGGCAAGTTCCTTTCCCATGCCGACGGCTTGGGAACCTTGTCCGGGGAATAAAAGTGCGATGCAGTTCTCTGTCATG
>DATEJO010000099.1:0-16088 GCA_035277905.1 Candidatus Sulfotelmatobacter sp. | reverse complement strand
CGCAGATGCTCTTCGGCCAGTTTGGCATCTGGCGCGGCAAGGAAGCGGGACTCGATCGCAGCTTCGCCGGCGGAATCTCGAAAACCGAAGATGCTCGTTGTCGAAGTTTGCGCCGGAGCGGGGGCATGCTTGGAAGCAGATGAACCGGAAATTAGAATGGCGGACGAAAGCAGGGCGGCTGTAAAGAGTCTCATGGGGGATTCGGTCAAAGGTAGTTCGGTCAAAGGTAGTAAGGTAGCACAGGCGTCGCTGGGCACTGCCCACGACACACAATTTGGCCGCATAGGTTATAACTTTCACCAGATTCACCAACTTCACCAGATGGTGATACAATGGGTGCATGAAACGCGCCACGATGACATTCCCCGATGACCTGGCCGAGGCGGTGGATCGGTATGTTCAGGAACAAGAAGTTCCGCCAGCCCTGACGACTGTGGTGCAGGCGGCTCTGCGCGAGTATCTCCGCGAGCGAGGCTATCTGCGGCGGCACAAGCCGCTGAAGATTGCTCCAAAAGGTAGCAGCGGGCGCAGAGATGTCAGCCAAAATCACGACGCATATCTGGCGGGCATTAAGAAATGATCCGCGCCGTGCTGGCGGATACCGGGCCGCTCTACGCGGCCAATGACGAAGGCGACGAACACCACGAGCGCGCTTTGCGCGAATTGCAAAAACTGGCTCGCGAGCGGCGCGAGATTGTCGTTCCCTATCCCGTTCTGATCGAGTGTTACTCGCTGATATTGTTTCGACTGGGAAGTCGCGCGGCCCTGGCGTGGCTTACTGAAATGGCAGAAGCTTCATTCGTCAATCCGGGAACAGAGGACTATCGCGGAGCTTCCGCGCGCGTTCGAACGCTGGTTGATCAGAAAATCACCCTGACTGACGCCACCGTGGCGATGTTAGCGTTGCGGCTTGAACTCGAGGTCTGGACCTACGATCATCATTTCGACGTGATGGGGGCAAAGGTTTGGCGATAGCGCGCTAGACACAGGGTCCCTCCACTCCGCATCCCGTTCCCTTCTGGAACGAGATGCTCCGGTCGGGATGACAGTGGGTGACCTGAGCTACCCACGCACTTGGCCGGTGCCGATGATTTCGTACTTAGAGGACGTGAGTTCTTGAAGAGCGAAGGGGCCGCGGCAGTGGAGTTTCTGGGTGCTGATGCCCATCTCGGCGCCGAAGCCGAATTCCGCGCCGTCGGTGAAGCGGGTTGAGGCATTCCAGTAGACCGCAGCCGAATCTACGCCGCGAAGAAACTTGCGGGCATTCGCTTCGTCGTTAGTGACGATCGAGTCGGAATGCTTGGTGGAGAACTTGTTGATGTGCGCGATGGCAGCATCGACATCGGGCACGACCGCAATGGCCATGCAGAGGCGCAGATATTCTTCGTACCACTCCTGATCGGTTGCCGCCCCGACCGGAAGGTTTTTTGCTAGCTCCCGCGCGCGCTGATCGCCGCGCACTTCGACTCCCGCATCGATCAGCTTGTTCACAATACGCGGAATGTATTCTGCGGCGATGCTCTCGTGCACCAGTAGTTTTTCGGCAGCGTTGCAGACGGATGGGCGCTGCGTCTTGGCGTTGATCACGATGGCATCGGCCATGTCGAATCCTGCTGAGGCATCGACGAAGATGTGGCAGTTCCCTGCTCCGGTTTCGATGACGGGCACTGCAGAACTTTCGGTGACGAAGGTGATCAGGCCGGCTCCACCGCGCGGGATGATGACATCGACCAGTCCGCGAGCTTTGATCAGATCGTGCACAGATTGGCGTGTCGAGGAATCGAGCAGTTCGATGGCGCCTTCGGGCACGTCGGGGACTGCGTTCATGATTTCCACGAGGCACTGATTGCTTCGAGCCGATTCCTTGCCTCCGCGAAGGACGATTGCGTTGCCGGTCTTGAGCGCAAGCACGGCAGTATCGACCGTAACGTTGGGCCGCGATTCGTAGATGATGCCGATGACTCCGAGAGGGACTCGCACCTTGCGAATGCGGAGGCCGTTGGATTTGGTCCATTCGGCGAGTGTTTCGCCGATGGGATCGGGCAAGGCGGCGACTTCGCGAACGCCGCGCGCCATGTCTTTGATCCGCGAAGCCGTCAGCAGCAGGCGGTCGCGCATGGCGCCATCAAGGCCGGAGGTGTCGATATCGTCGCGATTGGCGGCGAGAATTTCGCTCTCGTGCGCTTCGATGGCATCAGCAATGGCTAGCAGGACACGATTCTTTTCTTCCGTCGAAAACAGCGCGAGACTCGAGGAGGCACTTCGAGCGCGAAGAAGTTTTTCCTGCGTCGTCGCGGCTGTGGTGAGCGTCGCCATCTAATTTCCCTTCGCCGGCGGAAAGTACGTGCCGATCTTGCGCGCCATCCCAAGAGTAATCGATTGCGGGTGACGGCCGTTCACGATAGCGACGTGGACGCCGCCTTCGCTGGCGAGTTTGGCGGCGCGCAGCTTGGAGATCATGCCGCCGCGGCCGAGCTTGCTCTTGCCGTTACATTGCGCTTCGATGGCAGGCGTCAGCTTGCGAATCACACGCTGGAGTTTTGGCTTCTTGCGGCCATTGGGGACCAGGAATCCATCGACGTTCGTCAGCAGGAGCAGCCAATCCGCTTTGACAGCCGTCGCGAGCAGAGAGCTGAGTTCGTCGTTGTCGCCGAAGGCGCCTTCGATTTCGCGGACCGAGACGCTGTCGTTTTCGTTGACGATAGGGACGACGCCGAGCGAGAGCAGTTCCGCAAGAGCATTCTGCAGATTGCGGTATCGCACAGGCGAGGTGAAGTCATCGCTCGAAAGCAGAAGCTGGGCGACAACTTTCTTCCCGAAGAACAGGCGCTCGTAGGTGTGCATGAGCTTGCTCTGTCCCACGGCAGCACAAGCCTGCATGCGGGGAACGTCATTGGGGCGTTGGTTGAGATTCAGCCCTGACATTCCGGCGGCGATGGCGCCGGAGGTGACAATGAGATATTCATTTTTCGACAGGTCGAATTGATCGACCATGCCGCGAAGCAGGTTGATATCGACCTGCCCTCCCGGGGCAATGAGACTGGTGCCGACTTTTATGACCACGCGCATAGAAAAATAGTCTGCTGGCCGGATTCGCCTTTTATTTGTCTTTGGCAACGCCCCGGTTGGGATCAACCGGGGCCCCGGCGGGGAGGGACAATACCAATATCCTGCCGTTAGAACGGATTTCTGGCAAGTCGAAAATGCCGTGCATGAGGTCATAGGCGGGCTAGACGCGCTGGTGACAAGCCGCGAGGAGGGCGATGCTACGATTGCTACACCATGCCTGCTACGAATGCTACGAGCCGCTTCTCGGATCGCGTTGAAAACTATGTACGTTACAGGCCGGGATATCCGGCGGAAGTCGTGGACGCGCTGCGCCGTGAATGCGGCCTGGCGCCGGAGCATGTAGTCGCAGATATCGCCTCGGGGACCGGAATTTGGACTCGGATGCTGCTCGAGAATGGGAACCCGGTCTACGGGGTCGAACCGAATGTGGACATGCGAGAGGCGGGCGAACGTCTGCTCGCGGGGTTTGAGAATTTCATCAGCGTCGCCGGAACAGCGGAAGATACGACACTGGCGAATGAAAGCATCGATTTTGTCACCGCGGCGCAGGCGGCGCACTGGTTTGACCGGTCCCGGACACGGAGAGAATTCGTTCGAATCCTGAAGCCTGGTGGATGGCTCGTTCTGATATGGAATGAGCGCGAGACCGACACCACGCCATTCCTGCGCGATTACGAGCAACTTCTGCTCGACTACGGCACGGATTATCAGGACGTGAGGCATGAGCGAACGACGGACGCGGTGAATGAGTTTTTCGATCCGGTGCCATATCAGGAGCGGACGTTTGCGATGCGTCAGGAATTCGATTATGGCGGACTGGAGGGACGGCTGCTCTCTTCTTCGTACGCGCCGGGGCCGGGGCATGCGAAGCATGAGCCGATGATCGCGGGGTTGAAACGGATCTTTCAGAAGCATGCCTCGGGTGGACGCGTGTCTTTCGATTACAAGACTCGAGTTTATTTTGGACGCCTTGGGTCGAAGTAACTGCTCACAATCGAAAATCAAAAGCCCCACTTCTGGCAAAACCAGCCAGAAATGGGGCACCCCTCTTTCACTCCACACCATACCTGCACAACAAACCGCAGGGTTTTTCACCACGAAGGTCACGAAGTCACACGAAGGAAGTCGTCTGGTAGCATTTTCTGTTCTATTGAGAGGCTATCGTGTCTGACGAAAAATCTTTTCATATGACTCCGGAGGAATTCCGGCGCTACGGTCATGCGGTAGTGGACTGGATCGCGGATTATCAATCGCGTGTTGAGTCGTTTCCAGTATTGTCGCAGGCAAAGCCCGGTCAGATTCGGGCGGCGCTGCCGGCGAATCCTCCGTCGCACGGCGAGGCTTTTGAGGCGATCTTGGGCGACATGAATCGCGTGATTTTGCCGGGAGTCACCCACTGGCAGTCGCCGAATTTCTTTGCGTATTTTCCGTGCAATGCTTCGGGACCCGGAATTCTCGGGGATTTACTTTCCTCCGGACTTGGCGTGCAGGGAATGTTGTGGTCGACCAGTCCCGCGTGCACGGAACTTGAGACGCACGTGATGGATTGGCTGGTTTCGATGTTGGGGCTGCCGGAGAAATTTCGTTCCTCGAACAGCGGGGGAGGGGTCATTCAAGATACGGCATCGAGCGCGGCGCTGTGCGCGCTGCTGGCTGCGCGGGAGCGGGCGACGGGATATAAGAGCAACAAGAAAGGATGCGACGGGCGGCTGATTGCGTACGCGTCGACGCAGACGCACTCATCGCTCGAGAAAGCGGCAATGATTGCGGGAATCGGTACCGACAATCTGCGTCTGATCGAGGTCGACGAGAAATTTGCGATGAACCCGGAGGCGCTCGCGTCACAGATAGAGGCCGACCGGCAGGCGGGACTGACACCGTGCTTTGTCTGCGCCACGATCGGAACCACCTCTTCGAATGCAATGGATCCGCTCGGAGCCTTGGGAGAAATCTGCCGCAAGAACAATCTGTGGCTCCATGTGGATGCGGCGATGTCGGGGACGGCGATGCTGTGTCCGGAGTTCCGGCATTTGCAGGATGGCGTGGAGTTCGCGGACAGCTACAACTTCAATCCACACAAATGGATGTTCACGAACTTCGATTGCAACTGCTTTTGGGTCGCGGACCGGAAGGCGCTAATTCAGACGCTGAGCATTCTACCGGAATATTTGCGGAATCAGGCGACGGAGTCGGGGGCGGTGGTCGACTACCGCGACTGGCACATTCAGCTGGGGCGGCGATTCCGTTCGCTAAAGTTGTGGTTCGTGATCCGGCATTACGGGGTGGAGGGATTGCAGTATCACCTTCGCGAGCATGTGCGGCTGGCGCAGCAGTTCGCCGATTGGGTGCGAAAGGACGATCGATTTGAAGTGGCAGCTCCCGCACCGTTGAACCTGGTTTGCTTCAGGCACAAGAGTGGAGATGCGGTGAACCAGGGGATCATGGACCGGCTGAATCGCAGCGGCGATTTGTTCCTGACGCATACAAAATTTAATGGCAAGCTGACGCTACGCTTTTGCGTGGGGCAGACGAATACGAAATCTCGGCACGTCGAGCGGGCGTGGAGGCGGATACAGGAAGAAGCAAAACTGGCAAGCGTGCCAAAAGACGCAACACTAAAGGCTTGAGGAGGACAGAACGTTGGCTGTTATGCTGTGCCGACAAGGATTTGGCATTAATGTCGCTTCGTCGAAGGTTGTATTTCTCTGGCCACTACCCCAGGCGATTCAAAGACCGTTCCACGTTAGCGGGCTGGCTGCGAATCGCGGCAGTACTCTCTCTTATTGCGCTGCCTCGTTTCTTGCAAGCGTCGACACTCTCAGGGACCGTTAAAGATCCTTCGGGCGCCGTCATCTCCGGCGCGCAGATCCGAATTACCGGCGAAAGTCTGGCGCAGCCGATCGACCTCACTTCCGACGGGTTCGGCAGGTTCATCTCTCCTGACCTGAAGCCGGGGAAATACACCATCCGCATCGTGCGCGACGGCTTTGAAACGCTGGAGAAGGCTCTGGATTTGACCGACGCCCTGGACCTGGTGTTCACGCTTCCCATAGCGCGCCAGGAGACCAAAGTCGAGGTCCCTGGACAAGCCCTGGCCTACGCCAATTCCGATCCGGTCTATCGAGAATTGCGGAGCCTGGGTCCAGGCGAGACATTTCGTTTCGACAACTTCAAATTCAGTGTCGATGTGGGCGACTTTCAGTTTGAGAAAGGCACGTTGACCTGGCTCCGCCCGGTGCAAGGGGTCGTCACTGGAGCAGTATTTGTCGGCGAAGGGCATTTTCATCTCAGAGCCGTAACGAACCTCGATGTGCACGAGATCAACAGAAGAACCGGCGCGGAAGAGGTGAACGAGGACTTCACAGAAGTGGTATTTCGGTTCACCGGCGAGCAACGGAAGATTTTGCTTGCGGGACTGGGCAGTAACACCGATGCCAGTGGCGAAGCTGCCACAGCTTTCAGCAGCTGGCAGGAGCGAATGCGGCATCGCCGGGAGATTCCGCTCGGATTCACCGAAGGGATACTGAATGGCGAGAGTATGGACAACGTGGATGCGGACGTCCTCGCCGCGATTTATAATCCCGCGCATCCCCCCTTCTTCAACGCCTACATTCGAGGAAAAAAACACAAGGACTTGCGATTTTTCGCACGGACGGGTGTAGGCGCGATTCCACAACTCGATTCGCCCGAAGAGATCGCCCTGATCAACTTCGATCCCCAAGGTATGGAGGACGGGATCTGGTACCTGGCGCACCTGAAGTCGGAATATGTCAGCCACAGAGCAAGTTCAGAACAGGAGAGGCGGCTGTTTGCAACGAAGCATTACAAGATCGAGACGGTCATTGCGAAAAACCAGCACCTGTTCAGCAGCGCGACCATCACATTCTCGCCGTTAATCGCGGGCGAACGGGTCATGAAATTCGGGCTGCTGCCGAATCTGCGCGTCAGCCGCGTTTTAGATGAGCAGGGACAGAATCTTTATTTCATTCAAGAGAGCCGCAAGCAGGATGGCTCGTTTTACGTCATCCTGCCGAGCGCGCCGGAGGTGGGCAAAGACTCATCGATCACGATCGAGTACGCGGGCGACAAGGTCATCGAGAATGCAGGAGGCGGAAGTTTCTATGTCCTGGCGCGCACTGCGTGGTATCCGAACCTGAATGGCTTCGGTGAACATGTGCCCTATGACCTCACGTTTAAAGTTCCGCACCGCTACAAAGTCGTGAGCGTCGGCAAGTTGCAGAATGAATCGATTGCGGGAGATCTCGCTGTAAGTCACTGGGTCACTCCAATTCCGGTCGCCGTCGCCGGATTTAATTACGGTGACTACAAAGAAATGGAGATGCCGGACGAGATCACACATTACAAGATCTCGGGGTATTACTTGAGTGAACTGCCAGACTCGCTGCGCAGATTTCAGATTCTGCAAACGATGGCGCCGACCAGCATGACGAAATACGCGCTCGAACAAACCCGGGCGCAATTGCAAATCTGCACGCTTTTTTTCGGTAAGAGTCCGTACGAGGACGTTTCCATCACCGAGCAGCCGGATTTCAATTTCGGACAGTCCTGGCCGAACCTGGTCTACCTTCCTATTTCCGCGTACACCGACTCGACGCAGAGATGGATGTTGTTTGGGCATATTGACAATAACTTTTCGGGCTTCGTGCAGGAAGTCACTCCGCACGAAGTAGCGCATCAGTGGTGGGGTCACACCGTGGGGTGGGCGTCGTATCACGACCAGTGGCTGTCGGAAGGATTTGCCGAGTTTTCTGCGAGCCTGTTCTTGCAGAACGCCACCGGCAAGGACTGGCACAAGGAGTACGTGGAATTCTGGGATCGGCTGCGGCGGCGCCTACTCGACAAAAATAATTTTGGCATTGCTCCCAATGATGCAGGTCCGTTGTGGATGGGGCTGCGGCTGATTTCTCCGCGCAGCGGAAATGCTTATCAGAATGTCACATATCCGAAGGGTGCGTATGTGCTCGAGATGCTGCGTTCGATCATGTACAGCCAGGAGGACGGAGATAAGGGATTCATCGCGATGATGCACGATTTTGTGGATAGCCATCGCGAACGTGCCGCGAGCACGGAATCGTTCAAAGCGATCGCCGAGAAGCATATGACCAAGCTGATGGACGTTGACGGCAACCATCGCCTCGACTGGTTCTTTGACGAGTGGGTCTATGGCACCGAAATTCCGCGATATCAATTCGAGTATCAGGTGACGCCAACCGAGGACGGAAAAGCCAAACTGCACCTGACCTTGACGCAGAGCGAGGTCGACAACCACTTCTTCATGCTAGTTCCGATTTTCGCCGACTTTGGGAAGGGCTGGGTTCGAATTGGGCAGATGGGCGCCGTTGGCAACAGCACGCGCTCGACGGATGCCGTCTTGCCGGCGGTTCCGAAAAAAGTTGCCATGAATGCGTATAAGGAAATTCTTGAGCGTTAACTAGTCCGCGGGCATGGGGGCCGGCGGCGGAACGGCTGTGGCTTTATCGGCAGCAACAGCGGGCTGCGCTGGAGATTCAATCCACTTGCGGATGGCCGGCATCGCGGCACGGGCGGCGACCTCGCCGACTCGAATCAATTCATCGCAGCGCTTGAAATCATCATAGGCAAATCCGGCGACGTCCGGTTCGATAACCAGATCGGCGGCGCTGCGCCAAATGCTGGACATAGCGTCTTGCGCAATAGCGAAGGATTGTCCGATGACGTCGAAAAGATGACGGGGCGCTCCGCCATTCGCCCAAGTACCTCTCAGGTGAATGGCAATCACTTTGTCGGCTCCCATTTCGCGCAGAGGCCGCGTTGCCACCGGGTGCGAGAGCATGCCGTCGACGTAGTAGCGGCCGCGAATCTCTACTGGCAGGAACATTCCCGGGTAGGCGCAGCTGGCGCGCACGGGATCGATAATCGATCCGGAATGAAAGACAACGCCTTCGCCGCTGTTGAAGTCGGTCGCGGTGACGCCCAGGGGAATGCGCATTTCCTCGAAAGTATTAGCTTTCAGTGTCCGGTTCAGAAACGAGACCATGCGGTCGTTGGAAGCAAAGCCATAGCGAGAGACCGTCCAGCGAGCGAAAGTGGTGAAGCGGCAACTGTGGGCGATGTCTTCGAGTTCGGGAAGCGAAACTCCGCTGCAGTAGACCGCACCGAGCAGGGCTCCGACGCTGGTTCCGGTGATGACGCGAACCGGAATATTCTCGGCTTCGAGAACCTTGAGGACTCCGATGTGAGCAATCCCGCGGGCGAAACCACCGCCTAGTGCGATTCCGATTCTCGGATTGCGTGGGGCGACCGGCGAAGGGGATGGGCGAGAAAATCCGCGGCGGAAAGCTCTTACCGATCGAACAATGTTCCGAAAACTGCTCACAGAGAACCCCACGTCTCTGGCCCGTGATCAGCCGAACAGCTGAACCACTACTTGACCATTAAGATGCCATATTTCCACAGGAGGGTGTAAGGGCACGATTGTGCCACGTTGCAGGCCGAATAGAGGCGGTAATAGTTACGGTTGGCATAGCAGAAAGATGACGAGACTCCTGTATTCCTGCTAACTTGCGGACAGTATGGTGCGCGAGATTTCAGCTGGCGGGGTAGTAGTCCGGCAAAAAGACGGCGAGTGGTGGATGGCGGCGATCGAGCCGGCTGGCGATGGAAAGGCTCCAGAACCGGGCAAAAAGGCGGGGCGGTCAAAGAAGAAGGCTATCATTTGCCTGCCCAAGGGGCTGGTCGATCCGGGGGAAAAGGCGCTCGAGGCGGCGCTGCGCGAGGTACGCGAGGAGACCGGGGTGACAGCGAGCCTCGTCACCAAGCTGGCCGACATCAAATATGTTTACGTGCGCTCGTGGGGCGACGGCGAGCGGGTATTCAAGATTGTGACGTTCTACCTGCTGCGGTATGAGTCGGGGCGCATCGACGATATTTCCGAGGACATGAGAATCGAAGTCGCGCAGGCCAAGTGGGTCAAGCTCGTCGAGGGGCCGAAGCTGCTTGCCTACCGCGGGGAGAAGCAGATGGCAAAGAAGGCGCTGGAATACCTTTCCAGTCACAACGAGGTGAACTAAAGAGGTGTGATTGTGCCGCTAGATAAATTCCGGTGGCGAGCTTACCATTAACGGTTCACAAGTCCTGCCTGGGCCACGTCCATGTCCCGCACGTCCACGAACGTCTACTATTTCTCTTATGTCTTTCACGATCAAAACGGTTTCATCTCGAGGCCTACATATGAAGCGCATCAGCAAAGTCGCCATCCTGGGCGCCGGAACCATGGGCGCCCGCATCGCCGCGCATTTTGCCAATGCCGGCGTACCGAGTTATCTGCTGGATATTGTTCCTCCTGACGCGGACGCGCCGGCGCGTAACAAAATTGCCGCTGCCGGACTCGATGCCGCAAAGAAGTCGAAGCCTGCCGCGTTCATGGAGCCGTCTCTGGCCAAGCTCGTGACGGTAGGAAATTTTGACGATGATCTCAAGAAGCTGGCCGACGTGGATTGGATCATCGAAGCCGTCGTTGAAAATCTGGAGATCAAGCGAGCTCTGTTGCGGAAAGTCGAAGCGGTTCGCAAGCCCGGAACCATCATTACGACCAATACAAGCGGATTGCCCGTGGGAAAAATTGCCGAAGGATTTTCCGACGATTTTCGATGGGCATGGTTTGGCACGCATTTCTTCAATCCTCCGCGGTATATGCGGCTGCTGGAAATTATTCCGACGCCGGAAGCGGATCGCGCGGCCATCGACGCGATCGCTCACTTCTGCGATGTGCGGCTGGGAAAGGGCGTGGTCATCGCGAAAGACACGCCGAACTTTATCGGCAACCGGATTGGAACTTTTTCGGTGCTGAACGTGATCCGGCTGATGCAGGAGATGGGACTCACGATCGAAGAAGTTGACGCGCTGACGGGGCAGGCGGTCGGATGGCCGAAATCAGCGACTTTCCGGACGATCGATCTGGTTGGGCTCGACATTTTGGGCCACGTTGTCGGAAATATGACGACCAACGTGCACGACGAGCGCAGCGACTTGCGGCTGCCCGATTTCTTCCAGCACATGCTGCAGAAAAAATGGCTGGGCGACAAGACGAAGGGCGGATTCTACAAGAAGGTAAAGGGAGGAGATGGAAAGGAAGACGAGCGTCTCGCGCTGGACTGGAAGACGCTGGAATATCATCCGCGGCAGAAACCGAAATTCGCCGCGCTCGACATGGCGAAGACCGTCGAAGACACCGGAGCGCGCCTGCGAATGCTGCTTGGGATGGATGGAGGCGGCTCGCATAAAGGCGATAAGGCGGGGGCGTTCTTGTGGGCGGCGCTTTCGGATCTTTGGACCTACGCTGCGAATCGTGTGCCGGAGATCTCTGATTCTGTGGTTGAGATCGATCGCGCCATGCGGCTGGGATTCAACTGGGAACTCGGTCCGTTTGAGTTGTGGGATGCGGCCGGAGTCGAAGCCACGGTCGCGCGCATGAAGAAAGAAGGCAAGCCGGTCTCGGCAAACGTCGAGAGGCTGCTGGCATCCGGGCAGAAATCGTGGTACATCGACGATCCCAAATCGCCTGCTGGAAAGAAGTATTGGGAACTTGGAACCGGGAGCTGGGAGCCGGTGCAAGTGCCTGCAGGAGTTTGGTCGGTATCGGTGGCGGAAAAATCGAATGGAGTCGTGAAGAAGAACTCAGGGGCATCGCTTGTGGATCTCGGCGACGGAGTCGCGTGCATCGAATTCCACAGCAAGATGAATGCGCTGGGCGCCGACATCATCGGGCTCATCACGCAGACGCTCAAGCCCGGAGGTCCGGGGGACAGCTTCGACGCGTTTGTGATCACCAACGATGCGGCGAATTTTTCAGTGGGCGCGAATCTGATGCTGCTGCTGATGAGCGTGCAGGAAGAAGAATGGGATGACGTCGATCTCGCGATTCGGCAGTTCCAGGGAATGACGCAGGCGGTCAAGTTCTCGCCAAAGCCTGTGGTTTCCGCGCCATTCGGGTTGTGCCTGGGCGGAGGAACGGAGATCTCTCTGCACGCTCCGGCACGGCAGCCACATGCGGAACTGTATACGGGCCTGGTTGAAATCGGGGTCGGACTGCTGCCGGGCGGCGGAGGATGCAAAGAGATGCTGCTGCGGGCCGTCGATAGCGCGGCGGCTTCGCGTGGCAAATCTTCTCCGGAGGCGCTGGCTGGATCGGTCGAGATGTTGGAGGCAATGAAGAAAGCGTTTGAGACGATCGCCACAGCCAAAGTGGCGACATCGGCACATGAGGCGCGAGGACTCGGCTTCTTGTCGGATTCCGACCGGATCAGCATGAATCGCGAACGCGTGCTCTCAGATGCGAAGGCTCGGGCATTGGAATTGGTTCGCGCTGGCTACGAGCCACCGGTGCCGCGGAAAGATATCCCGGCCCCGGGCGAGAGTCTGCTTGCGGCGCTCAGGATGGGCGTGCATCTAATGCGGCAGGGAGATTTCATTACCGACTACGAAGTGAAGCTTGGGAGCAAAATCGCCGAGGTGCTGTGCGGCGGGAACGTCACGCCGGGAACTCCGGTCAGCGAGCAATACATCCTTGACTTGGAGCGCGAAGGATTCAAGTCTCTCTGCGGCGAACGCAAGACGCAGGAGAGGATTCAGTACACGTTGAAGACGGGGAAGACGCTGAGGAACTAACTGCGTTGCGACTCCACTCTTGGGGGAAGCTGGAACATGTCGGTTTCGAAGTTACGCGTTTGGATTCTGACGTCGAGTTTTCTGGCCCTGGCTTGTACCCTCGCCTTTGCGCAGAAAGATGCTCCGGCCAAAGAGTCCGCGCCTGATGTGCCGGATGCCATCGAGATCCCGGCGGAGCTGGAGCCGGTGCTGTTCGCACGCGCGTCGGGCACGCAGATTTATACCTGCGCGGCTGGCGCTGACGGCAAATATGCGTGGACGCTCAAGGCGCCAGACGCCGAACTGAAGGACCGCAAGGACAAAGTGATTGGACAGCACTCCGCCGGCCCGACATGGAAGTTGAAGGATGGCAGCGAAGTGACGGGCAAAGCGGTGGCGCACGTGGATTCGCTCGATCCCGAGTCGGTGCCGTGGTTGCTGCTCGATGTTGTGACTAATTCCAAGAAAGGCGCGCTCGCGGATGTGACGAAGATTCAACGAGTGCACACGCATGGCGGCATGCCCGGCAACGACGTCTGCGACGAGGCGCACAAAGGGACCGAGTCGAAGAGCAATTACACGGCGGATTATTACTTCTTTGCGCCGGCGAAGTAGTGTTCCGTCAAATTTTTGGCACGCGTGCATGCGTGCCTGAGGCGAATTGAGGTTCTGATAGGAGTTTGGGAGAAATCTTATGCGCGAAGTCATTATTGCTTCTTCTGTACGTACACCGGTAGGTCGTGCCTACAAGGGAACTCTGCGAGCGACGCGTCCGGATGAACTCGGAGCGGTCGCCATCAAGGGCGCGCTCGATCGTTTGCCACAACTCGATCCCAAAGAAATTGAAGACGTGATTCTCGGGTGCGCGATGCCCGAGGCAGAGCAAGGCATGAACGTGGCTCGTATTGCGTCGCTTCGAGCAGGATTGCCGGTCGAAGTTTCGGCGCTGACGATCAACCGCTTCTGCTCGTCGGGCCTGCAGGCCATCGCAATGGCCGCTGAGCGAATCATGAGCGGAGGCGCCGAGATGATCGTGGCGGGTGGCACGGAATCGATGACGATGATTCCGATGGGCGGACACAAGATCTCCCCGAATCCGTGGCTGGTGGACCATTATCCGGACGCGTATCTTTCGATGGGACTAACGGCTGAACGAGTCGGCCACAGATTCGGAATCACGCGCGACGCGGCAGACGAGTTCTCGTTGCAAAGTCATCAGAGGGCACTGGCGGCGATTGCGGCCGGCAAGTTTGACGATGAAATCGTGCCGGTGCCGGTGAGCTTCAGTACCCCGAACGGTTCGAAGCCGAAGCGGCAGGAAATCGTGTTCAAGGTAGATGAGGGCCCGCGCGCAGATACATCGCTCGAAGCTTTGCGCGCACTGAAGCCTGCATTTCATCTGAAAGGCACAGTGACGGCTGGCAATTCGTCGCAGATGTCCGACGGGGCTGCGGCGGCCGTGGTGATGTCAGCCGAACGCGCGAAGGCACTGGGCATCAAGCCGCTGGCTCGCTACGTTTCGTTTGCGACGGCTGGATACAAGCCGGAAGAAATGGGACTTGGACCGGTATTCGCGATTCCGAAGGCATTGAAGATGGCCGGACTCAAGCTCGACGACATCGGCGTGATTGAATTGAACGAGGCCTTCGCGGCGCAGTCGCTGGCGGTGATCAAAGAGGCGCGGCTCGATCCCGAGAAGGTGAATCCGAATGGTGGAGCGATCGCGCTTGGGCATCCGCTGGGATGTACGGGAGCGAAGCTGACAGCCACCGTGATCCGCGAGATGAAGCGGCGCAAGGCGCGCTATGGCATGGTGACGATGTGCGTCGGCGGTGGCATGGGTGCCGCAGGAATTTTCGAGAACCAGTAAACCTAAAATCAACCACAAAGGGCACGAAGTATCACGAAGGAATTGTTATTCTTCCTTTGTGTGACTTCGTGTCCTTTGTGGTTTCCCGTTTTGGGTTTTTTGCCTTTCTTTTCTGCAACAAATCACTCCGAATCTTCTGGACTTCGGCTTGCGCACGAACCATCCCTGGGACTATGGCTACGAGTCCGGTTCGGCGGATGAGTCCTCACGAGATCAGTCATTCCATCGTCACGGCTGCAATGCAAGTTCACTCGGTGCTTGGCCCGGGATTGCTCGAAAGCGCCTATCAAGCATGCTTGCAGCATGAACTGTTGCGGACAGGGTTACGATCGGAAGCACAGGTTGGACTTCCCGTCATCTATCGCGGCGTCAAACTCGATCTCGGTTACCGGATGGATCTTCTCGTCGAGAATTTGGTAGTGGTCGAAATCAAATCCGTCGACTCGATCTCTCCGGTGCACCAGGCTCAAGTTATTTCGTATCTGAAGCTCAGCGGAAAATCGCTTGGATTGCTGATCAATTTCAATGTTCTTCATCTCCGGGACGGCATCAAGCGCTTCGTAAACGGCAGCACATGGAAGCAAAGGCCATCGGTTTCAGCCGGTCGGCTAGAGACACCGCAGGAATTGCCTTCGGTTCTATAATGTTCGGCAGGAGGCTTCTATGTCCCTTGCCCGCCTTCTTGCTGTAGTTGTTCTCGGTTCCCTCTCGTGCTTGCCCGCCCTTGCACAGGCGAAATCAGGCTCTGAAAAACTGTTGGCCAAAGCTGAAATCAGTGCTGTTGCTGCGACGGATGCTCAGCAGCAAGCCATGCCCGCATTCCCGAACAATCTCGATCGATTCGAGGGGCAGCCGTTCAAGATCGACAACTCCGGCACTATTGTCCCGACGCATCCGGCAGTGTTTATGCCGATGCCCCCACTCGAAACGCAGATGGCGGACGCGGGCGCGTGCTATTCGATTCGCAGCTACGTGGTGGCTCGCGACAGCAAGGGTTCGGACGCGACACATCTGGTCGGCTATTCCACATGCCGTCCGGCAAACCGGTATCGCGTGTGGAAGACGGCACAACCGAATGCAGTTCAACTGACGCGCTGAGCGCGCGTATTCGTAACACTTCTTTACTGAGAAAATACTCTTCTTGACGCGGTTCGGACTATCCTATTGGTGGATGATTTGTCCGGGCCACGGCGCATCCCCGGCGCTTCTGACCTGAGTGGTTGGGAGGTGCTTTATGCGGCACTCCGGCCTTACCGTGGTGGTGGTTTTCTTCTTCTCTTCCTTCATGCTTGCCCAACATTCCTCCGGAGGTGGCGGCGGTTCCGGTGGGTCTGCGAGTTCGGGCGGAGGCGGTTCTCACGGCGGCGGTTCGTATAGCGGCGGCTCAACGTCTTCTGGTGGAGGCTTTCACGGAGGCTCGTCCGGCGGTGGACATAGCTCTGGCGGCGGCCACGGTTCCGGCGGCCACGTTTCCGGTGGCGGCTCCGCTTCGCACGGTTCAGGC
>DATEJO010000098.1:0-16258 GCA_035277905.1 Candidatus Sulfotelmatobacter sp. | reverse complement strand
CGAGCGAAACGTAGGTGACTTCGTCGTTCTGAAAGGAAACGCTTTTGAATTGCCGATAGTCGGCAAAGGCCTCAGGTGTGGGTGCCCCATCCTTCGCGTCCTTGGCGAAGGGTGGGGAATTCGGAACCTCGGCCGCTTTCGGATGCCGCGTCAGATAGCGTCCACCCTCGGCACATCCCACGGCCTGCAGAATTTGCGAGCCGGTCGGCGACGATTGCGTGACGATGTGCAGCGCGGGATAGCTC
This sequence comes from Candidatus Sulfotelmatobacter sp., assembly GCA_035277905.1. Taxonomy (GTDB): domain Bacteria; phylum Acidobacteriota; class Terriglobia; order Terriglobales; family Acidobacteriaceae; genus Sulfotelmatobacter. Next base: position 16,013 of record DATEJO010000098.1, on the reverse strand, counting down.
CAGTGCGAAGGCATCTGCCGTCCGCCGGAACTCGGGTCATCAGCCGCACCGACTCCCTGTAGGAACATCTGGTAGGGCTCGACTCCGAGAGACAGGCACAGCGCGCGGTCGCGGTAATAAGGATAGAACCAGTCGTATCCCGGCTTGAGCGCGAGTCCGGCCGCGACGCCGATCGCTTCGTGCCCCGCGCCCGACATCTGGAAGAAGATTTTCTGCTGGCGCTTGAGCAGGATCTCCCGGTCGTCGATGCGCCGGGAGGTGTACATCAGCCGGTAAGCCTTAATCAGCTGTTCACGGGTAAGTCCGTCGTAAGACCTGGACTTCTTCCCGCCATTGGCGGCGAGGGTCAGCTTGGGATCGGTTTTTGTCGTGGCCATCCGAATTCCGGTTCCTCACTGTTTAGATTCTCACCAGCGTTGCGGCGATTCCACGCAGCGCGTGGAACCTGTTGGATTGTATATGGGAACAGGAGGTTGGAAAAGTATGGAAGGCTGAAAAATTGGGCAGACCGTGGTCAGACCACGTGACCAACGTCACCTGAATTCCGGACTTCCAACCACGAAGGTCACGAAGTTCCACTAAGGAAATCGTTTCATCCTTCGTGTGACTTAGTGGCCTTTGTGGTTAATTACGCAGTCACCATCTGCCCGAAGTAGCGCCTCTGGAAATACAGAGCCACATTCACCAACCCAATAAGAGCGGGGACCTCGACCAGCGGCCCAATCACGGCAGCAAATGCCGCACCTGAATTGATTCCAAAGACCGCCACAGCGACGGCGATCGCCAGCTCAAAGTTATTGCTGGCCGCCGTAAACGAGAGCGTCGCGGTCTTGGAGTAATCCGCGCCCAGCTTCCGCCCCATGTAGAACGACACCAGGAACATCACGACAAAATAGATCAGTAGCGGAATGGCGATGCGCACCACGTCCAACGGCAGCCGCACGATGTAGCTGCCCTTCAGAGAAAACATGACGACAATCGTGAACAGCAGTGCGATCAGCGTGATGGGACTGATCTTCGGAATGAATCTCTTCTCGTACCACTCCCGGCCGCGCGCCCGCAGCAGCACAAAGCGCGTGATCATGCCCGCTACAAAAGGAATTCCGAGATAGATGAAAACGCTCTTGGCGATGTCGCGAATCGAAACGTCCACCGCCGAGCCTTGCAGTCCAAACACTTCCGGCAGCTTGGTGACAAAGATCCAGGCGTACACGGAATAAAACAGCACCTGAAAGACAGAATTGAAAGCGACGAGCCCAGCTGCATAATCGGTATCGCCTTTGGCGAGTTCGTTCCAGACAATCACCATGGCGATGCAGCGCGCCAGCCCGATCATGATGAGCCCCGCCATGTATTCCGGATAGCCGCGCAGAAACGTGATCGCCAGAACGAACATCAGCACCGGCCCGATCACCCAGTTCTGCAGCAACGAAAGGCCCAGTATTTTTTTGTTGCGGAAGACTTCGCCCATTTCTTCGTAGCGAACCTTGGCCAGCGGCGGATACATCATCAGGATCAGTCCAACCGCGATAGGGATGGAGGTCGTCCCCACGCTGAAGCGGTTCAGGAAGGGGACAATCCCGGGCATTTTCCATCCGCCAAGAACTCCGGCAAGCATGGCGGCAAAAATCCAGAAGGTCAGGTAGCGGTCGAGAAAGCTGAGTTTTGAGGAGACTCCGGCATTCATTGGCTTAATCCTCAGGAACGCGCAACAGACGATGACGACGGTTGTTTTCCGATTTTGTTGAGTTCCCGCTTGAGCGACATTTCGTCGAGCGTCGAGAGCGGCAGAGACAAAAAGAGGCTGATCCGCCGGTCGAGCAAAATAAATGCTTCGCGAAAAGCGCGGGCCCGCTCGTCCTCACGTCCCCGCACAGCGGCCGGATCGGGGATGCCCCAATGCGCCGTCATCGGATGTCCGGACCACACCGGGCAGACCTCTTTTGCCGCGTTGTCGCAGACGGTGAAAACGAAATCCAGTTTTGGCGCGTCGGGCCCTTCGAACTCGTCCCAACTCTTGCTTCGCAGGCCGGTAGTGGAAAGGCCCGCCGCCTCGATTTCCTTGAGAGCTTCCGGCTGCACCTTGCCCGCCGGATGGCTGCCCGCACTGTAGGCGGTGAAGTTCGGCGCACCCCTCGCATTCAGGATGGCTTCGGCCATAATTGAGCGCGCCGAATTCCCGGTACAAAGAAAAAGCACGTTGTAGTGGCGCGGCATGGGGTGTCTCAGTTGCAGCAAGTCGGAGCGCACCAGGAATCTTTCGCTGCTCCGGGTTTGACCCCACGAATAAATGCGCTCATAAACTTGCCGTCGATTTCTTTAGGATCGAACTTCACAGGAATCTGCTCGCCCGACAGAGCCTCCAACGCATCTTCGGCGCCGTAGATGCGCGTGGGCTCAATCTGGATCTGCTCGAAACCTGCCGACGCCAGTTTGCCGCGATATTCGTTTTCCTCGAGCGCTCCGGCGATGCAGCCGACCCAGGCCAGTATGCTCTGGCGAAGCTCGGGCAGCATCTCGCCGCGCGTGACCACGTCGGACACGGCGAGCCGCCCACCCGGCTTGAGGACGCGGAACGCTTCGCGCAGGACCTTGTCTTTATCGGCAGAAAGATTGATCACGCAATTGGAGATGATCACGTCGACCGAGTTGTCGGGCAGAGGAATGTGTTCGATCTCCCCCTTGAGAAATTCCACGTTCTCGAGTCCGGACTTGCGCCTGTTCTCATTGGCGAGAGCGAGCATCTCGTCGGTCATATCGAGTCCATACGCTTTTCCGGTTGTACCAACGCGGCGCGCGGAGAGCAGTACGTCGATGCCGCCGCCCGATCCGAGATCGAGCACGGTCTCGCCCGGCTTCAGCTGCGCCAGCGCCGTGGGATTTCCGCAGCCGAGCGACGCCAGTACCGCCTCTTGGGGAATCTGCCCGATCTGCGAAGCGTCATAGAGATTGCTGGTGATCGGATCGCAACCACTTGTGGCGGGCGTGGCGCCGCAGCAGGAACTGCCTCCGGTCTTCACGCGCAGTGCGGCCTCGCCGTATTTCTGTTTCACGACTTCCTTAATATTTGTAGTTTCCGTGGTACTCATAAGAACTCCTATCTGCAGATCTGGACGATATCCTGCGGCTTGAGGGCTTTGTTGCGCGTGCAGCACTCGGCATAAAGAAACTGCAACAGTTCCTGCAGCGCGGCGGTATTGGCGGTATAGCGGAGAAACGTGCCTTCGCGCTTCACCTCGACGAGATCTTCATTGCGGAGCTTGTCGAGATGGTGCGAGAGCGTGGAGTTAGGAATTTCCAGCTCGCCCTGTATGTCGGCGACAACCAGTCCTTCCGGATGAGCCGAGAGCAGCATCTGCATGATTCGCAGACGCGCCTCATTGCCCATGGCAGAGAACATGTCGGCATATTTCAGGACGCGCTCGGCAGATTTGACCGCGGCTTTGGTAAAAGGTGCAGCCATATATTTCGATAATACTAGAAATATAGGGTCGCGTCAAGTTCGTAATTCCTTCGTGAGACTTGGTGTCCTTCGTGGTTAAAAACCAAATCGACCACAAAGGCCACGGGTGCACGAAGGAAGACGGAAGACGGAAGACTGAATGCTGACTGCTGATTGCTGAGTGCTATTCTTGAATGGCACATGATTCGTACGCATCGGGCATTCGATCCACATTCCATACGACTGGTTATCTTCGATCTTGACGGCACTCTGATTGATTCGCGCCTTGATCTTGTTCATTCCGTCAACGCTTCCCTGCGCCACATTGGCCGTCCCGAATTACCGGAGAACGTCATCGCCAGCTATGTCGGCGACGGGGCGCCCGTACTAATCAAGCGCGCACTCGGGGGCGAGCAGATCGAGGAAGCGCTGGTCCGCAAGGGACTGGAATTTTTTCTCACCTACTATCGCGAGCACAAACTGGATCACACCACCGTCTACGACGGCGTTGCCGAAGCGCTGGCCGCCATTCAGAACGCCTCGAATGGCAATCCGCGCAAACTCGCCGTGCTGACGAACAAGCCGGTGAATCCATCGCGGGCGATTGTCGAGGCGCTCGGACTGCGACGGTTCTTCGCGCAGGTCTACGGCGGAAACAGTTTCGAAACCAAGAAACCCGACCCCGAAGGCGCGCTGCAGTTGCTGCGCGAAACAGGAGTCCGCCCAGAGCAGGCGGCGATCGTGGGCGATTCACACACCGACATCGAGACCGGCCGCAATGCCGGACTCTGGACCGTCGGCGTCACCTACGGCTTCGCGCCGCAAACATTGGCCGACGCAAATCCCGACGTAATGGTCGATCATCCGAAGGAGTTATCCGAGATTTTTGCGAAGTCCGGAGTCACGAAGTAGGAAGCTTTTTCCGCGGGGGTGCTTTGTCAAGAGGTCCGAGCGAATCGGTTGCATCATTTCTTGTGCACTCGAAACGTAAGCCACTGAAAAGCAAAGTAGTTCCAGACTTCTAGGCCTGTGGTAATTATTCCTTCTAAACAATTGATTACACTGTACTTAAATCTCGTCGTTAAATCGATTTAAGTCGCCGATAGCGCTCGCCGGGCGGTTACCCATTCCGTTCGCTCAGGTCTTGCGCTTTTCTGCCCAGAGCACCCCTCGAAATCTCCGCGCAAGCCATTTCTTGAAGCGATCGGCTCGCGACTTCTCTGCTCCGAAGTAACTTTCCCGTCGCCGTCTGACGGAGTACACCAGAGGGTTAGGAGGGACTCGCACCCATGCCCTTCCGCAATCGCCTTCCGATCCTCGCGCTTTCGATCCTTCTCTCGCTGTGCGTTCTTGCGCAGGCGCCCGCCAGGCTGACCGTATCTCCGAACAAGGCCACCATGCTGGTCGGCGAGACGCGCACCTTTCGCGCCGTCGGCAAGGACGGACGCATCCGCCCCAACGTGCGTTGGGAAATTTCTCCGCGTTACGCCGCCGAGGTCACGATGAATGGCGACGAAGTTACGGTGACGGCGCGCGAAGCCTCTCCGAGCGTAATGCTCACAGCGACGACCGAAGGCGACTCCGCCGATGCCTCGATTGAGATTCGCGCCCAAGGCGACTTGAAACCGGGTACGACACTGTGGTCGGTTGCGCCGACTCCGGGCTGCAAGACTACGCAGATGATTCAAGCTGTACCGAGTGCCAACGGTCCCGATCTCTACGTGCAGGAAACCTGCCCCGACGGAACCATGCTCCGGGCCCTCACCAGCGACGGCCGGGAGTTGTGGCGGAAGATGCTGGCTGGAAAGTCCGTCGGCGCGGCGGTTCCTACCTCCAACGGTCCTTACGTCGGATTCCTTCCCAACGGCCCGACTTCGCCAGCGCCCGTCAAGCCCGCCGAACCGGTGGGCGCGCACATCAATTCGCACTCCACCTCCATGTGCGACGCAGTCTCGGCGGGCATGACGCGGGACGACGCAATGAATGCAGCTACGCAACACAACATCAAACTCGACGCGAAGCAGCGGCAAAGGGATACGTGGGTCATCGAGGAACAAGGTTCCAGCTGCACGATTTCATTTGACGCAACGACGGGGAACGTGGTCAAAAAGAAGAAGACCATTGTCACCGACTAGCGAGGAACCGCAACCGTTGCGCGCCAATCCGACCGGAAATTCTGATTCAGGTTTCACTCCCGCCGAACTTCGCAAGCTGCGCAGCATGAAAGACCCTTACGGCATCCAGAAGTTTCTCGACGACATGCCGTATCACCTGGAGGACACGGCGTGGTCCCCGCGCAAGGTGCTGGCGGAGCAAACTTCGCATTGCCTCGAAGGCGCGATCTTCTCGGCCGCCGCCCTGCGGGTCAACGGATATCCTCCGCTACTGCTGGATTTTGAAGCCGACCACGATACCGATCATGTCATCGCGATCTATCGTCAGGATGGCTGTTGGGGGGCGGTCGCGAAATCGAATTACACCGGATGCCGCTGGCGCGAGCCCGTCTACCGCACGCTGCGCGAGCTGGCGCTGAGCTATTTCAACGCCTACTTCAACATGCGCCGCGAGCGGACGCTGCGGCGTTACTCGGTCCCGGTCAACCTGAAGCGCTTCGATTCGCAGCATTGGATGACGACCGACAAACCCGTGTGGTTCATCGTCTATCACCTGTTCGACATCAAGCACTATCCCCTTCTCACCAAAGCCCAGGCCAAGCGGCTGCATCGCATCGACGACCGCCTGTTTGAGGCGGAGTGCCTGGGAAAGGCGCATAAGGGCAAGTAGAAAGTCAAAGTTTCAACGTTTCAAAGTTTCATAGTGGCATCTTTCCCAAAGGAGGAAGGTTCTCTTCCTCTTGGACTCTCGGTGACTCCGCGCCTCCGTGGTGAAACCTTCTCTAAAGGCTCTCGCTGAAATGCCGATGCTATAGGCGGGCCGAAACGTGCGCGCCTTTTCGTGCGGCACGCGAGTCTGTGCGTTATGCTATCGAGCATCACGCCAATCCGGAGGCTCGGACCGGAAGGGCATGGAAGTGGGAGTACGAAGTCATTTGTCACCGATTGAGACTGGCGAGTACATCGAAGCTCGCCGCCATCCCCGCTACAAACTCGAGATCGACATTCGCATATATCCGCGAAACAAGCAGGTCGTACGCGGACACACGGTCGACCTCAGCGCATCGGGCATCTCGGCCATGCTGCGCGTCGAGGTTCCGCTCGGAGAAGTGGTGCGACTGGAATTCACCTTGCCCACGGGCGAGGTTGAAGTACATGCGCTCGTGCGCCAGCGCCAGGCGTTCCGCTACGGCTTCCAGTTCGTTGAGGACAGCTTTGCGCAGCAGACGATCTCCCGTGCCTGCACCCAGCTGGCAGTGGAACAGTCCCTCCGCGAAAATCGAATCTCCTGACGGCGTTTTCACCATGGAGGCACAGAGACACGGAATTACTTTTTTCTTTTCACCTTCGTGACTCCGTGTCTCCGTGGTGAAGAGTTCTAGTCCTTTTAAAAAACGCATCGCAACTTTGTCACGCCGGTTTGGTTAAGATACCTGCATGCGGTTCCGCATTCTTCTCGTCGTGTTCCTTGCCTTCTGTTGCACCGCCTTTGCCCAACAAGAAACGGTTCCTGCAAGTTCCGCGACACCTTCCGATGCGAATCCACCCGCATCCGCGAGCAGCGCCGCGATTTCCGCTCCCGATCTCACTCCCGGTCCCGACGGCAAGCTCTCGCAGCAGCAGATGCAGGAACTATTTCGCGTCGTCGCCGACAAGGATTTAGAAAACCAGAAACGCGAGCGGGATTACACCTACGTCGACCGCGAGGTGCAGAACAAGCTCGACGGTAGCGGCAACAGAAAATCTACGGAAGAGCGGACCTACGACGTTCTCCAGATCGCCGGCGAAGAGGTGCACCGCCTGACTGCAAAAGACGACAAGCCGCTCGACGAAAAAGAAGCCGCGAAGGAAGACGAGAAGATTCAGAAGATCATCGATAAACGGAAGAATGAATCCGATTCCGACCGCCGCAAGCGCGAAGAGAAAGAAGAAAAAGACCGCGAAGACGGACGCAAGTTCGTGAAGGAAATTGCCGATGCCTACAATTTCACGCTCGTTGGAACAGAAATGGTCAATGGACGGCCTGCCTGGGTGATCGACGGCGAACCGCGCCCTGGCTTCGAGCCACACATGAAGAACGCGAAGTTCCTCACGATATTTCATGGCCGCGTCTGGATCGATCAAGGCGATCTGCAGACGGCCAGGATGGACGTTGAGGCGATCGACACCGTCTCGATCGGGCTGTTCCTGGCCCGCATTCATAAGGGCACTCGCGTCATGATCGAGCAGACGCGCGTCAACGACGAAGTCTGGCTGCCGAAGCATCTCACGTTCAAGCTCGACGCCCGAGTCGCGCTCCTGAAGGGCTACAAGATGGACGGAGAAGACATCTACAGCGATTACAAGAAATTCCGCACATCGTCGAAGATTGTCGGGATGGGAGAACTCCCCGAAGACAAGGACTCCTCCAAGCAAAAATAGCGGTTGCCGCGTGGCTCGAAGGTAACACCCGCACCAAGCATTTTCTTTGACTTCGGCGTTTTTCAGATGTATCTCTTAGTGCGCCGCCCGTCATGTGTAAACGAATTCTGCTTCTGCTGTCGCTGTTTCCGCCCATTTTCTTTTCGGGTCAGGCCCTGGCCCGCGATAAAGCCGAGAACTGGATCGAGGTCTCCAGCCCGCACTTCATCGTCGCCACCAATTCCAGCGAAAAGGACGCGCGCAAGGTCGCCGATCAGTTCGAGCGCATGCGGTCGGTATTTCACGCGCTGTTCCCCAAGCTTCAGATCGATCCTGACGCTCCGATTGTGGTGCTGGCGATCAAAGACGAGAAAGATTTTCGCGCGCTGGAACCGGAGGCCTACCTCGCCAAAGGCTCCCTGAAACTGGGAGGCCTATTCCTGCGGGCGCAGGATAAGAATTACGTTCTGATGCGGCTCAATGCCGAGGGTGAGCATCCCTACTCGGTGGTCTATCACGAATACACGCACCTGCTGCTCTCGAAGGGCGCCGAGTGGCTGCCTTTGTGGCTCAACGAAGGGCTAGCCGAGTTCTATCAGAACACTGACATTCACGAGAAAGATGTGCAGTTTGGCGAGCCGAGTGCCGACGACATACTGTTCCTGCGTCAGCAGCGGCTGTTGCCTTTGCCGACGCTGTTCGCGGTGGATGCGAACTCTCCTTATTACCACGAAGAGAACAAGGGTTCGATCTTCTATTCGGAGTCGTGGGCCCTAGTGCATTTCATCATGCACGCGGATTTCGACCATAAGACGAATCGTCTGCAGGACTACGGGGAGCTGCTCGGGAGGAAAGTTGATCCGGTCACAGCGGCAACGACGGCTTTCGGGGATCTGAAGCAATTTCAGCAGGCTCTGGACGCATACGTTGCGCACGGCCAGTACCAGACCTTCACGATGAAGACGCTGACCCAGGTCGACGATTCAACGTTCAAGACGCAGCCGTTGACGGGAGCACAGGCAGATTCGTTGCGCGCCGATTTCCTCGCCTACAACCAGCGCACCAAAGATGCCCGCGCGCTGCTCGATCACGTGTTGCAGGAAGATCCGAAAAATCTGCAGGCGCACGAGACCATGGGATTCATGGAATTCCAGGAACATCATCTGGAAGAAGCGAAGAAATGGTATGCCCAGGCCGTGCAGCTCGATTCGCAAAGTTATCTGGCGCACTACTACTTTGCGGCGATCTCGATGCAAGAGTCGCTTGCAGAAGGCGATGCAGCGGCGGTGGAAACAAGCCTGCGCAAGGCGACCCAGCTCAATCCCAACTTCGCTCCCGCCTTCGACCGGCTGGCGGTGTTCCTGGGACAACAGCATCGCGATCTGAACGAGGCGCGCATGATGGGATTGACCGCAATTACGCTCGATCCGAGCCAGGCTTCTTACCGCGTCAACGTTTCAAACGTTCTGATGGAAATGGGCCAGACGGATAATGCGGTGCGCGTCTTGCAGGCAGCGGAGAAGGTGGCGAAAAATCCTCAGGAGTCGCAGTGGGTCGAGAGCGCTCTCATGCGCGACCAGGAATTTGCCGAGGCTCAGAAGCGCTTTGCCGAACGGCAGAAACAGACGAATGAGGAACAGGCCACCGTCGTCTCGAGCGGAGACGTTCAGGAGGTCGCCAACCGGCCGCGGCTTGTGCATCGCGACTTCATTTCGAAAGGTCCGCATCGTTTCGTGACCGGAGTGCTGCAGAACGTCCACTGCGATTCTTCTTCGAACATGGATCTGGCGGTGAAGTCTGGAGCGAAAATATTGGCGCTGCATACGGACAACTACTACAAGATTCCCTTTAGCGCGCTCGGCTTTCAGCCGAGTGGAGACCTGAAGCCGTGCAGCGATCTGGAGGGACGTCCGGCGAAGGTTGAATACGTCGAGTCGGCCAATCAATCCGAAGCGCCGCACGTCGTCTCGATCGAATTGCATAAGTAAAGAAATCCAAAGCGCTTCCTGCGCTTTATAATGCGAGGTTCCGCGCCGCGCGGGCCTCGACTCTTCTCTTTTTGCGCCTGCGACGCGGGATTTTCATACCTTTTTCTCGTGAGGCAAAGGATGCCATCGTTTACCCGCCGTGATGTGCTTCGTTCTGGACTCGTGCTCTCCGCTTCCACCCTGGTTCCCGGTTCCCTTCAGCGTGCTAATGCTTTGCTCGCCCACTATGCAGATGTTCCTTCGGCGGAGGCTTCGAGTGCTGTGACTCCGCGCGAGCGCCTGCTCCTGGACTTCGGTTGGAAATTCATGTTCGGCAATGGCGAAGATCCGCGGCGCGATCTCGGATTCGGCATGGGACAGGGAGACTTCTCGAAATCCGGCGACTTCGAGTTTGCTACGGCGAAGCTCGACGATTCGAAGTGGCGCGTATTGAATCTGCCGCACGACTGGGCGGTCGAACTGCCCTTTGTATGGGACGAAGAACAGCAATCTCACGGATACAAGCCGCTGGGCCGGAGATATCCGGAGACGAGCGTCGGATGGTACCGGCGCGTATTCGACATTCCGAAAGAAGATGAGGGAAAACGAATTTCTGTTGAGTTCGACGGCGCGTTCCGCGATGCGCTCGTTTTTCTCAACGGATATTTCATTGGGCGCAACGACAACGGTTACGCGCCATTCTGCTTCGATCTCAGCGATTTTCTGAATTACGGCGGAAAGAATTATCTGATGGTCCGCATGGACGCCAGCTTCGGCGACGGCTGGTTCTATGAAGGCGCCGGCATTTACCGGCATGTTTGGCTGACGAAGACCGATGCGCTGCACCTGGGACGGTGGGAGAGCTACGTGCGATCCGCTCCCCACACGAAGGGAAATGCCGGTTGGCTGGATATGGGAACCATTGTGCAGAACGAGGGACGAGACGCCGAGACTTGCCTGGTGCGATGGAAGATCATCGACGAGGATGGCAAAGTTGTAGCAACAGTCGACGCAAAGCCTCAATCGGTTCCTGCCGATGGATCCGCAACCTTTACCGCCGGCGCGAACATAGAACATCCCACGCGCTGGTCGCCCGAAACGCCATATCTGTATACGGCTGTCGTGAGCATCGAGACCGCCGGCAAGACGCGCGATGCCGAGCGCGTCACCTTCGGCATTCGCGATCTCCGCTGGGACGCCGACAAAGGATTCTTCCTCAATGGCAAGCGCGTCGAACTCAAGGGTACGTGCAACCACCAGGATCATGCCGGAGTCGGCGCTGCCCTGCCCGACCGCTTGCAGTGGTATCGCCTCGCGATCCTGAAGGAAATGGGCGGCAACGCCGTCCGCACGTCGCACAACATGCCGACGCCGGAGTGGGTCGAGGCCTGCGATCGCATGGGCATGATGATGATGTGCGAAACGCGCATGATGAGCGACAACCCGGAAGGCATGGCGCAACTGGAATTAATGATCAAGCGCTATCGCAACTCGCCGTCAATCATCATCTGGTCGATGGGCAATGAAGAATGGATCATGATGAACCAGCCGCAGGGCGTGCGCGTGATCGATCGCATGATCGAGCGGACGCATGAACTCGACCCCACGCGCCTTTGCACGGCAGCCGTCAACGCAGCTTTCGATACGCACTTCCCCGAGCAGCTCGACGTGATGGGCTACAACTACAACCTGAAAGTGATCGACGACTGGCACAAGAAGCATCCGGCAAAGCCGGGCGTTGGGACGGAAACTGCGAGCACGGTCTGCACACGCGGAATTTATTCGACCGACAAAACGCGGAACTGGGTGAGCGCATACGACGTGAATCACACCGACTGGTCCGAGGTGGCGGAGGATTGGTGGACGTTTTATGCCGCGCGGGAATGGCTCGCTGGAGGATTCGCGTGGACCGGCTTCGACTATCGCGGCGAGCCGACGCCCTATGGATGGCCGTCGATTAACTCGCAGTTCGGCATCGTCGACACGTGCGGTTTCCCCAAGGACAATTTCTTCTACTACAAGTCGTGGTGGGGATCGGATCCGGTGCTGCATCTGTTTCCGCACTGGAACTGGGCAGGACGTGAGGGAGAACCGATCTCCGTATGGGTGCATTCCAATCTCGACTTGGTGGAGTTGTTTCTCAACGGCAAGAGTCAGGGCTCGAAGAAGGTCGAGCCGCTGAAACATCTGGAATGGAGCGTGATCTACGAGCCCGGCGTGCTCGAAGCGCGCGGAACCAAAGGCGGCAAGGTCGTGCTGACCGAGAAGCGCGAGACAACGGGCGACCCGGTGGCGATCCGTCTGACGAGCGACCGTACCGAGATCAATGCCGACGGAGAAGATGTCGCGGTGCTGACGGTGGAAGTGCTCGACAAGGAAGGCCGCGCGATTTCGACCGCGGGCAATAAGATCAGCTTTAAAGTTTCCGGCGAAGGCGCGCTGATTGGCGTGGGCAACGGCGATCCGAACTGCCAGGAGTCGGATAAAGAACCGGAGCGCAGCCTGTTCAACGGGCTGGCGCAGGTGATCGTGCAATCGACGCGCACGCCCGGGACGATCACGGTGGAGGCGTACTGCAAGCCGTATCCGCGCCCGGTGCTTCCGACGGTTACGGTGACGATTACGACGAAGAAGGTGGAGCTGCGGCCTAGCGTGGGGTGATGCGAACACCCGGCCCTAACGAGCAGAAGCTCGCCGCCGCGCGCCGTTCATCCTTTGTGCCTTCGACGGGACGGCAGGGTCAGCAACAAAAACAAATGCTTGCGGCAGATCCCAATCCTGGATTCGGGAATTACTCACGTAGAATCCATCTCGGCTCGTTGAAACATCAATGCCAAGGAAATCGTTCACCAGTTCTATGACACGCTGCACCAATGGATCTCCCATTGACAGGACAGAAACGCGGTCCACGGCAGAAAGCTCTTTCTTGCCCAACCGTTCCAAGAGCCTGCCTGTCAGTTCATTGATGGTGGCTCGAGGCCCCTCTTCGTCCATCCATGGCGCTGAAACCACAAGACTCCATCGTCCTGGAAGTTCTGTCGAAGACTGGGCCAACATAGCTAATCGAAGCCTGCCCTTCTCTTCGGCTACTTGGTCTAGCAGTACCTTGATTTTCTCTCGTGTGTCTTTCGTCACCATTTCTTTGCTAGCCATGTCAGAACTCCATTCGGTCGATCCTTCAAGCTGGCAAGCACGTCTTCAGCCTTTCGTCGATTTGCGGTGCCAGCTGGCGTATATCGCCGGTCGGGACTCCACTCGGTCGCAATTGACCAATTCGTGCCGAGGGGTGTGCCTTTAGAAAGATCCTTGCTCTGTTCCAATCCGGCTAACCGTCGCAAAAGCTCGAAGTCGTGCTTCTTAAACAGCTCACTGAACCTTCCCTCGTCGGGGTACTTATCCAATTTCAGAACTCTGCAGACTCGCGCCTTTAGCGCGAACTCCACAACGTAGCCGCACAGGTACACGCATCCATCGTACAACCCTTCGTTATAGAGATGCTCGGCCTCTTTGAGACGAAGCTTTGCAAGTTCCTGGAATTGTTTGCGCGTCGGCAAGGCTTACGATTCCTGCGTACAATAAGCAGCGTTCAGGATAGCACCACACGAGCCGCCAAAACTTCTTATTAGCACGATTAGAAGGGGGCCAAAAACATGGCCGCGAACTCACGCAGGGAATTTCTGTCTCTTACGTCGCTGAGCATATTGGGTGCAGCCGCATTTGCGCGAATGCAGGCGCAGAGTCCGTCCAATCTGCCGCCGGGAGCGCCTTCTGCATTCGGCGCCGGACCTGCGTTCGGCCCGGAAGTAAACGCAACCACGTTCCTCGAGGCCGAAAAGCTCGTTCAGTTTTCGATGAAAGATGCGGAACGCGCCGAAGCCGCCGATAGCTGGCGAAAGACGATGGCAGCCCTCTACGAGCGGCGAGTGGGGCCTCGCAAGCTCGCGCTGGAATCGACGCTCTCTCCTGCGACCGAGTGGAATCCGATGCTGCCCGGTGTGAAGGCCGGGCCTCAGCGCGATCAGTTCATCCGAAGCAAGGCGGCGAACACTTCCCTGCCCGCGAAAGATGAAGATATTGCGTTCGCTACGGTGACGCAGCTGTCACATTGGATTGAAACGCGCAAGCTCACTTCCGAGCGCCTGACGCGGATTTATCTGGAGCGGCTGGAGCGATTCAATCCGCAGCTGCGGTGCGCAATCACGATCACGCGCGATCTGGCGCTTCAACAAGCCAAGCAGGCCGACGACGAAATTGCCCGCGGCAAGTATCGCGGCCCGCTGCATGGCATTCCGTGGGGCGGGAAAGATCTTCTTGATACGGCGGGCATTCCGACAACATATGGCGCGGAGCCATACCGCAATCGCGTTCCGAAAGATGACGCCGCGGTGGTGAAGCGGCTGCATGCGGCGGGCGCGGTGCTGGTCGCGAAGCTAAGCATGGGCGCACTCGCGTTGAACGATATATGGTTTGGCGGGCAGACGATGAACCCGTGGCTGCCCGAAGAGGGATCGTCGGGATCGAGCGCCGGGCCGGGCGCGGCGACTGCCGCCGGACTTGTAGCATTTTCGATCGGCAGCGAAACAGGCGGCAGCATTGTGAGTCCGTCGATGCGGTGCGGCATTACCGGACTGCGTCCGACGTATGGACGCGTACCGCGAACGGGAGCGATGACGCTCTGCTGGTCGCTCGACAAGCTTGGTCCAATGACTCGCGGCGTCGAAGACGCCATGCTCGTTCTGCAGGCGATCACAGGCCCGGACGCAGGGGACACGGCCAGCGTTCCCAGCCATCTCGACTTCGACGCGAACGCGAGCGTGAAAGGTCTGCGGGTGGGTTATTTCCCCGCTTGGATGAAGGAGCGTCCCGCAGCCGACGTCGACCGTGCCGCGCTCGAGACGGTGAAAAAGCTCGGAATGGTTCCCGTCGAGGTATCGATTCCCGACTGGCCTTACGATTCGCTCAACCTGATTTTGTTCGCCGAAGGCGCCGCGGCATTCGAGGAACTGACGTTGAGCGGCGGATTGCGCGAACTCACGGAGCAGGTTCCGGACGCCTGGCCGAATCTGTTCCGGCAGGCGCGTTTTCTCTCGGCCGTGGACTTTGTTCAGGCCGACCGCATGCGGCGCAAAGTTGCCGAAGAGATGGCACGCGTGATGGCAGAAGTCGATCTGCTGCTGGTGCCTTCGTTGCGTGACGAGATGCTGGTGATAACGAACAACACGGGACATCCATCGCTGACGCTGCGGGCAGGATTCGTGGAAGTCTCAAAGGCACGCAGCGATTGGGCGCCGAATCCGGAGCATCCGCTGCCGACATTCTCGCCGCCGCGTCGAGTGCCGCACGGAGTCACGTTGATCGGCAGATTATTCGACGAGGGCACGCTGGGAACCGCAGGGATTGCGATGGAACGCGCGTTTGGAGTGGCAGGAGAACGGCCGGCGGGGTTTTAGCATTCACCGCCGCGGCGGCCGGCCCTCAGCGGCTAAAGCCGATTCCGATTTGCGGCTTTTACGGCACGACTCTAAGTCGTGCCCTTCCCCAAGACATTTCTTCAGGCAGTGCTGTGCGTTCCCGCCATTTCGCCCGGGCGCGATCTACGGCAAATCCACATCCAGCGCGTAAATATCCTGCGTACTGACGTCGCGCAGGAACATGCGCGAGCCGTCGGGGGTATTGTCGCTCCAGGGACCGAAGTCCGCGACCATGTAGCGACTTACCGGGTGCGAGCTGAAGAGTACTTCGGGTTGAGTGTCGCCTATCTTCAGACGCTTGCAGATCAGACTGCCTTGACTCTCGTATTCAATAAAGTGTCCGTCCGCTGTCCACGCTGGATAACCAAGTCCCTGCGGATCGCTCACCCAGTCCGACCACTTGCCGGTTTGGAAATCGTAGAGCAGTAGTTTCCTGGATATTGTTTCAAGATCGAGTGCGGCCAGATAGCGATTGTCTGGCGACCAGCGGGGACTGAACATGCGCTCCGATCCGGGGATGACGGTCACCTGGCGCGTCTTCAGATCGATGATCCGGATATCGGATTTCTCTCCCGCGTTGGGCAGACCGGCCGAAAACACGATGCGCGTGCCGTCGGCG
>DATEJO010000097.1:0-35889 GCA_035277905.1 Candidatus Sulfotelmatobacter sp. | reverse complement strand
GCGCTCCAGTCGATCAGTGCGGTCTGATCGGGCGATTGCATTGCGAACAGCCGCGCTTTGGAAGCGGCATAGGCCTCGATGCTCTCATACCGGTCGAGATGGTCGGGCGTGACGTTGAGCACGACCGCGACCTTCGGGCGAAACGTTGCGATCGTTTCAAGCTGAAAGCTGGAAACCTCAAGCACGATCACAGTTTCTTTGTTGGAACGGTCGGCAAGCGAAATCGCCGGCGTCCCGATATTGCCTCCGACGAGCGTCGAAAATCCGGCCGCCGCCATAATTTCGCCGGCGAGGGTGGTCGTGGTCGTCTTTCCGTTCGAGCCTGTGATGGCAACGATTGGACCAGGCAGAAATTGCGCGGCGAGTTCAACCTCTCCGATGACGCTTTCGCCGAGCGAGCGTGCCTGTACCAACGGAGGAGCATCGACCGGTACTCCAGGCGAGACGACGATCAGATCCTGCCCGCGGAACGTGCGCTCGCCATGGCCTCCGGTCTCGACGCTGATTCCGTGGTCGAGCAATGCCGGGATTTCGTTGCGCAGTTCGTCGCCACTCTTGGTGTCGGAGACAGCGACATGGGCTCCATGTTTTTTTAGAAACAGAGCCGAAGCCACACCGGATTTCCCGAGGCCCACTACCAGCACGCGTTTGCCGTTCAGTTCCATGAAATTGTTGAATTTTGATTGTTGATTGTTGAATGAAAATCTTACAGCATCCGGAGCGGGCCAGGCTTTATTCAACAATCAAAAATCAACAATCAACAATTTGGGTTAGCGCAGCTTGAGAGTGGTCAGGGCGAAAAGAGCGAATACCAGGGAAGCAATCCAGAAGCGCACGATCACCTTGGATTCGGACCATCCCAGCAATTCAAAGTGATGATGGATCGGCGCCATCTTAAAGATGCGCTTCTTGCGCAATTTGTACGAGCCCACTTGCAGGATGACCGAGAGGGCCTCGATGACGAAGATTCCTCCGATGAACGGCAGCAACAATTCCTGCTTCACCATGACGGCGACGGTTCCAATGGCCCCGCCGAGCGCGAGCGATCCCACGTCACCCATGAACACTTCCGCAGGATGCGCGTTGTACCAGAGAAATCCAATGGAGGCTCCGACCATGGCCCCGCAAAAGACTGTTAGCTCGGCCACCTGCGGCATGCGCTGAAGTTCGAGATAGGTCGCAAAGGTCGCGTGACCGCTGACGTATGTCAGCACGGTGAGAGCACCCGCGGCGATTACGGTGCAGCCGATCGCGAGGCCATCCAGGCCGTCCGTGAGATTGACTGCGTTGCTCGAGCCGACAATGACCAGCGCGACAAAGCCCATGAACGGCAGAAACGCGAGCGGCCAAAGATGCGGATTGCGCTCCAGAACGCCGACGACTAAGTCGGGGTGAAACTGCTTGAAGAACGGCACGATCAGCTTGGTCGAATACATGCCATGCGTCTGCATGGCAATCAGCATCGAGGCAATGATGATGCTGGTCGCGATCTGCAGGCCGAGCTTGGCGCGTCCGGTGAGGCCGAGGTTGCGGCGGTGCGTGACTTTTGTGTAGTCGTCGGTGAATCCGATCGCAGCGTAGGCGCAAACAGAAAAGACAGCGATCCACACGAAGCGATTACTCAGGTCAGCCCATAACAGCGTTGGGACGACAATCGCGATCACAATCAGCAGGCCGCCCATTGTGGGCGTCCCTGCTTTCTTCTGATGGGCCTTGGGACCTTCTTCGCGGATGTATTGGCCGATCTGAAAATCGCGCAGGCGTCCGATAACGAGAGGGCCGACGATCAGAGCCGTGAACAGAGCAGTGAGGCTGGCGAAGGCCGTGCGGAAGGTGACATATCGAAAGATACGGAAAGGTGGAACGTAGTGTTGCAGCTTCAGGAATAACAGCCAATAGAGCAATGAGCCTCCACAACAGCTTTCAGCAGTGAGCGATGAGCCGTGAGCAATGAGCCATCAATTGTTGGCTTTCCGCTTTGCTTGCCATATCTCCAGCGCCTTTTCGAGCTTCACTCCGCGCGAGGCTTTCAGCAGCACGACGTCGCCATCGTGTGTTTCGCGGGCTAGCCACTCGCCTGCTTCCTCGGGCGTAGCAACGAACACTGCATTTGTTCCCGCGTCTCGTGCACCGTCGACCATCGCCTGAGCCAACCCGCGCACACCGACGAGCACGTCGATCTTTTTCTCGCCGATGTGGCGCCCGGCATCGCGATGCATCTCTTCGCCGGCCGGCCCAAGCTCAAGCATCTCGCCTGCGACCACAATGCGACGCGTTGCCTTCATCGAGGCCAGCGCATCGACCATCGCGTTGAGCGCTTTCGGATTGGAATTGTAGCAATCGTTGATGACGGTGATGTTATCCAGTTGGAGAACCTGTCCCCGCTTGTCGGCAGGCGTCATCGTGGCAAGGGCAGCTGCGGATTCGTCGACTGGCATGCCGCAGGCGAGTCCGACGGACACCGCCGCGAGCGCGTTCAGGATGTTATGTTCCCCGACGAGCGGCAGCGTGGCGCGAGTTCGTCCGGCAGGAGCGACGATGTCGAACTGTGAACCGGAAGCGCCACAGGATTCGACATTCTCAGCGCAGACTTCGGCAGTGGAACTTCGCCCATAGCTGATCACGCGTCCTTTGAAGCCGCGCCCGAACTGCGACACGTATTCGTCGTCGGCATTGAGGACGGCGGTTCCGCTGGCAGGCAGAGATTCGACCAGTTCGTACTTTGCGCGAGCGATTCCGGCGAGCGAATCGAAAAATTCGAGATGAACCGGAGCCACATTGGTGACGACTCCGATTCCGGGCTGAGCGATCTTCGCCAGTGCCCGAATTTCACCCGCATGCGACATGCCCATCTCAATGACCGCCAGATCATGCTCGGGCTCGATCTTCAGCAACATGAGAGGCAATCCGAAATGGTTGTTGAAGTTGCCTTCCGACTTCAGCACGCGGAATTTCGAACCCAGCACGTGGGCGATCGCTTCTTTCGTGGTGGTCTTCCCTGCTGAACCGGTCACTCCGATCAGAGGCTTACCCCAAAGCTTGCGGACGGCCGTGGCCAGCGATTGAAGAGCGGTGAGCGTGTCTTCCACTGGCAAAAGGCGAGTCTTATCGGCGAATCGATGCAATTCATCGGCGCGGACTACGGCCGCAACTGCACCGCGATCCAGAGCGGCCGCGACAAAATCGTGGCCGTCGAGACGCTCTCCCTTCACGGCAAAGAAAAGCTGGCCGGGTGCGACGGTGCGTGAATCAATGGAATATCCCTGCGAGACGGATTCAGGATCGGAGAGCGCCACACTCGGAGCCGAAATGAACTCTGCAATTTTCGCCAGCTTGAGTTTCATGCAGTGCGCTCCGCGGCGGCAGATTCGCAATCAAAACCGCTGGCTTTGAGCGCCTGACGCGCTACATCGACATCATCGAAGGGATTCGAACCTTCACGCGTGACCTGCACCTTTTCGTGACCTTTGCCTGCCAGCAGGACGATGTCTCCGGGCCGCGCTTCATTGATGGCCGACGCAATTGCCTTCCGGCGATCGACTTCCACGCTGTATTTCACTCCGGTCTTCTGCAGCCCGACGAGGGCATCGTTAATGATGGCTCGAGGATCTTCGCTGCGCGGATTGTCGGAGGTAAGGATTACGAAATCGCTGCCGCGTCCGGCAGCTTCGCCCATCATGGGACGCTTGGCGCGATCGCGATCTCCTCCGCAGCCGAAGAGAGTGATCACTCGCGCCGCCCCCTCATCGCGAGAGACGAATTCTCTGGCGAGCGCCGTGAGATTGCGTAACGCATCATCCGTGTGAGCGTAATCGACGACGACGGTGAAGGGTTGCCCACAGTCCACACGCTGAAATCTTCCAGGAACGTGCGTGAGAGCGGCGATGCCGCGAGCGAGCGCCGAGAGGTCGCAGCCACGGGCGTAACATGCGGCACTCGCAGCCAGAATGTTGTAGACGTTGACACGTCCGATCAGCGGGGAGAAAACTGCGATCTTTTCTTCCGGAGTAATCAGATCAAAGCGCGTTCCGCGTGGAGCAATGTTGACATTCTTGGCGTGAAAATCCCCACGGTCCCAACCGTAGGTCAGGACAACTGCGCTGCGCTTGCGGCTGAAATCGGCAAGCTTCGCACCAAATTCGTCATCGAGATTCGTAACGGCAGCGCGCGGCGGATCAGTGCCGCAACCTTCGAACAGAACTCGCTTGGCGGAAAAGTATTCATCCATCGTGTGGTGATAGTCGAGATGATCGCGCGTCAGATTTGTGAACACAGCCACGTCGAAAGGCACACCGAACACACGTTGCTGGGCAAGGGCGTGAGAGGAAACTTCCATCACGGCCTCGGTGGCTCCTTGCCCGATCGCTTCGCTGAACAGGCGCGCCAGTTCTAGGGCCTCGGGAGTCGTATGCGGAGCGGGATAGACCCGTCCGGCGACGTGATATTCGATCGTCCCAATCAGCGCGCTCTTTCGTCCGGCGGCGGACAAAATTGCCTCCACCAGAAATGCAGTCGTGCTCTTCCCGTTGGTCCCAGTGATGCCGGTGACTGCAATGCGCTCGGCCGGATGTTTGTAGAAGTTTTGACTTAGGCGAGCAAGCGCGCGGCGGCCATGAGGCACCAGCGCCCAGGCGACTCCTTCGCGCGGCTTTTCGTCGGGCGAATCCGAAACGATCGCGACTGCACCGGCTTGGATCGCTTTGTCAATGAAGCGATTGCCATCGGAAGTCTCGCCACGCATGGCGACAAATAAACTCCCGGGCTTCACGCGTCGCGAGTCATATTCCACACCGGTGACGTCGGGGTTTCCGCTCTGGCTGAGAAACTCCACGCCATCCAGAAGATGTTGGAAAGTCATTGAGCAAATTATATAGGGCGGGGATCAGGTGCCAGAGGCCAGGGATATCACCTCATTACCTACGTCACGTTTCCGGTTCGCATGGCCCGCGCTAGATTGATCGTATGAGCACCGGAACAGGGACTGCAAAATATCGCTGCGCGCAGTGCGAACAACCCGAGACCGCATGTCAATGCGAGAAGTATTGCTGCTTGTGCCAGTCAGTGATTGATGTCCGAATCTGCGACGATGGCCTGATGTACTGCGAACCGTGCCGCAAAGCCTGCGACTACAAAACGTCTGCGGATTAAACTCTCGCAACTCAGACTCTCACAAGAACGATATTGCCAATCGAACCCCGCCCGGCGGCGCTTCTACAAACATTCTCCTCGAAATCAGTTACGGTATCTCCTGCATCTAACCATCGGTGATTTTGTGCATACACGAAGAATAACGATTCTTCTAAACTGACGCGTTGGCTTTCTTGGCAAGCGTCGCCTTTTTGAGCGAGAATAGAACGCTTTTGTCTTGAGCCCTGTTTTTCGGAACGGTTAGGAGATCCCCCGATGGCTACCATGATGCACGTCAGCGACGTGGCCGAGTTGCTGAGTGAAGGCCGCACCTATTTCAATCTGCCTCCCGCGATGCTGGTTGAGCATTCCATCCGGCGGGACGAAGCGAAGCTAGCGGCCAACGGGGCCATTGTCGGATATACGAATCGCACCGGCCGGTCCCCCAAAGACAAGTTCATCGTCAAGGACGAAATAACCGAGCACACGGTCGCGTGGGGGGCGGTCAACGCTCCGTTTGAGCCGGAAAAGTTTGACGCTCTTTATGCGCGGGTGATGGAGCATCTGCGCGGACGCGAACTTTATGTGCAAGACCTGTTCTGCGGCGCCGATCCGAACTACCGCTTGCCCGTGCGCATCGTAAACGAATATGCCTGGCACAACCTGTTTGTGCGGCAACTGTTCATACGGCCAACTCCTCAGGAACTCAGGAACCATCATCCGGAATTTACGGTGATCTCGGCGCCCGAGTTCAAAGCAGATCCCAAACGCGATGGTGTGAATTCCGAAGTCTTCATTCTGATGAACTTTATGCGGCGCACGGTGCTGATCGGCGGGACTTCCTATGCCGGAGAGATGAAGAAGTGCATTTTCGGCGTGATGAATTTCCTGCTGCCCCAGCGCAATGTCTTTCCCATGCACTGCTCCGCCAACGTTGGGCACAATGGCGTCAGCGCGCTGTTCTTTGGACTCTCGGGCACGGGCAAGACGACGCTTTCGGCCGATCCTTCCCGCGACCTGATCGGAGACGATGAACACGGCTGGAGCGCGGACGGCATTTTCAATTTTGAAGGCGGCTGCTACGCCAAGTGCATCAAGCTCTCCAAGCAGAATGAACCGCAAATCTGGAATGCTCTGCGCTTCGGCTGCGTATTGGAGAACGTCACGCTCGATGAGCACACGCGCATCCCCAACTATGAAGATGACAGCAAGACGGAAAACACGCGTGCGGCTTATCCCGTGGAATTTATCGACAATGCTCTGATTCCGGGAATTGGGCGGCATCCGCGGAATGTGGTTTTCCTGACCGCGGATGCATTTGGGGTTCTGCCGCCGATTTCGAAATTAACGCCGGAACAAGCGATGTATCACTTCTTCTCGGGATACACGGCTAAAATCGCAGGAACTGAAGCGGGAGTGAAAGAGCCGTCCGCCACATTCTCGACATGTTTTGGCGCGCCGTTTCTGCCGCTGCGTCCCAAGATTTACGCAGAAATGCTCGGCCGCCGCCTCCGCGAACACAACGCGCAGTGCTGGTTGGTGAACACAGGATGGCAGGGCGGACCTTATGGCGTGGGGAAGCGCATGAGTATTCCCTTCACCCGAGCGATGGTCGATTCGGCAGTCGAGGGTGAACTGATCCACCAGGAGTTCGAAATCGAGCCGACATTTGGGTTCAGTATTCCGAAGGCGTGCCACGGTGTTCCCCCACAGATTCTGAATCCGCGCAATGCGTGGTCTGATAAAGCCGCTTACGACAAAGCGGCGGAGGAACTCCGCGAACGGTTCAGCAAGAACTTTGAGAAGTTCGACGCGCCGCCCGAAGTGAAAGCTGCCGGGCCAAAACGCCAGCGATAACCAAACAATTCATCCGAAAACAGTGTGATTTACCTGCGGTTCCGCTCTTCTCTCTGAGGGCTTTTCCTTGTCGCGTTCAGGGATTTGCCCTAATGCGCGCGAGACAAATCCGCGCTTCGGCTTTTCTGTCTGTCCTTGTTCCGATATGCGGCTCCGATGGACAACCTGTCGAATCTCCCGACCTTCCTAATTAATAGAGGGATAGGAAGGAGAGAGATATGTGGATGAGAAGAATATTGTCTATTGCGTTCGGATTGATTCTGGCCTGTGCTGCTTTTCTGCCCGCCGCGCATGCGGATGAGTGGAATCAAAAGACTGAATTGTCGTTCAATCAACCAGTAGCACTGCCTCATGTGACTCTGCCTGCCGGGACATATTGGTTCGTTCTCGCAAATGACCAGGGCAGCAGGAACGTAGTAGAAGTATTCAGCAAAAACTGGAACACAGAGTATGCAACTCTGTTGACGGTGCCGACGATTCGTCAGGAGTCGACCAGTCATACTGAACTGACGTTCGCCGAGCGGCCTTCAACTGAGCCCCAAGCTCTGTTGAAGTGGTATTACCCGGGGCGAGTGACGGGACACCAATTCGTATATAGCCGTAGCCGTGAAAACAGATTTTCGAAGGATCCGAAAATCAATGAAGTTGCTCCGCATCTGAAAGTCCGTTCGTAACGCCGGGATTGGTATCGAAACCTGAACGTCCGCGACAAGGCGCTCAGGTTTTCGGTGCTTATGGGACATTTTCTGGCAAGAACGCGCTGTGTTTTAATCAAAGAAATGTTCGCCCGCAAGATCCGAGTCGAATATGAACGGGAGGGGGCCATGCTTCCCTGCCCATTGAAGTGGCTCGATTCGTTCTCGATGCGCAACTTCACCAATGCCACCGTATTCGACGACACGCTTCCGGTGTCGGACGGGCGCATGGAGATCGGCTCAGCCGTACCACTGGATCAATTGAAAGAGGCGATGGACGACTGGTTCCGGCGTAAGAGCTACCTACCTAAGGATTCGCGTTTGCAATTGGTCGAGATTTGAGCTAATGTGCGTGAAATCACACACAATTTGTCAGCCGGCCTGTGCCTTTTTGACACAAATCGTTAATCAGGCAAGGCCTGCTGGTACATTAGGGTCACATTTTCAGTTACTTGCAGTGTGAGGAGGTATGGTAAGAGACTTGCATTCGTAATTGCGGAGGTGCTTCGTGAGTTCCAAACTGCTGCAGTTCTCCCCCCAGGCGAGCACCCGCGTTCTTCGTCTTCGAGATATTCCCGAACGCTGGAGCGGATTCTCATCTTCAACCGATGTTGCGGATTCGTGGTCAGAGTTTGAACAGATTGATCCCCAGAAGAAGTTGAACTGGGGTGCGATTTCCGGTCTGGCGCTCTCGGTGACATTCAGCGCGGCTTTTTGGATCGGACTGGTGGTCCTGATCGAACGCGTCTGGAAGTAAGAAAATTCCATAGAAAAAACGGGCCGCACCCTCCACGGTGTCGGCCCGTTTTTCATTTCATGTGGTCTATTTGTCGTAGCGCAGCAGCGACATCACTTCGTAATCTTTTAGCCTGTCGCGGCCTTTTAGAAAATCCAGTTCCACGACAAATCCCAATCCGGCGATCTTGGCGCCCAGGGATTCCGCGAGCTTCGCTGTAGCTTCGGCCGTTCCACCAGTCGCGAGAAGATCGTCGACAATCAGCACGCGCTGGCCTTTCTGAATCGCATCCTTGTGGATCTCGAGCGTATTCGTGCCGTATTCGAGAGCGTAATCGTACTTCACGCATTCCGCAGGAAGTTTTCCGGGCTTGCGAACGGGCACGAATCCCGCATTCAAGCGATAGGCCAGGGCCGGCGCGAAGATGAATCCACGCGCCTCCATTCCGAGGACGAGATCGACATCCTTCGAGATGTACTGTTCGGATAACTTGTCGATCAGGGTCGCGAATCCGGTCTTGTCTTTCAGAAGCGTCGTGATGTCGTAAAAGAGAATGCCCTTCTTCGGGAAATCGGGAACTTCGCGGATGAGTTTCTTCAGGTACTCCACACTGACAGTGGTGGTTGCAGACATCTGCACAGCTCCTGTTGTTAAAGTTTCAAAGTTTCAAAGTTTCAAAGAAAAACCGGAGGGCAGCATGCCTTAGTCTTTGAAACTTTGAAACATTGAAACTTTATAACTTTGAACTTTCTCACCAGGCCCCTTCGATGCGGAATGAACTCATGCCCGCAACAGGGCTGGCGTCAGAAACTTCTACGGCATCCACACGAGCGGCTCGCGGCCCTTCGCGCAATCGCGAGTGTAATCCGGAAAGCTGATCGCGCGTTCCCTGCGCCAGGACTTCTACGCTGCCGTCGTGGTTGTTGCGCACCCAACCGGCAACGCCCAGCAGATGCGCCTCACGCTCCACGAACCAGCGGAAGCCAACGCCTTGCACGCGTCCGCGGACGAGGAAACGGCGGGCTTGCACGTTGTCGGGCATGGCATTTGTAAAATATCAGCTTTCGAGGCAGAGCGGCTACTCAGCAGGCGGGCAGTTATCCTCGCAGGAAGATGCGATCGCCAGGTTGAGAATCGCGTCCCATTGCAGCGGTGAAACTTGCCCCGAGTAATGCGTGAGGTCCACCTTGTGCGCGATGACCATGTCGAGTTCCGGCAGCACCGCGATGTATTGCCCAGCCGAGCCCTGGGCAATAAATGCACCCTGCATCGGGCCCGCCCACTGGTGATTCAGATAGCCAGGCTCATCCCACACAAACCACATCAGGCCGAATCCCCAACGTTCCTGGCGGGCATACTCGCGCAACCATGTGGGATTCATCTCTTGAAACGAGGTCCACAGAATTGTCGAATACCGCGTCCAATCTTCTGGAATCACCTGCTTGCCGTTCCAGTTCCCATGCCGCAGCATCAACTGCCCCAGCCGCGCCATATCTCGCGTGGAGAGATACATCGGATAGCGCGGATGCACTGAGAACGGCATGTTATTGACCTTCACCTGCCGCGCGCGATCGAAATCCTGCATGCCGATGGGCCGGGCGAGATCGGATTCGAGCGCGTCATAGATATTTTTGCCGGTGAGCTTCTCGAAAGCAGTGCCGGCGGCGTTGAAGTCCCACTCGTTGTAGCTGTAGTGATTTCCCGGAAGTTCGCTGCCGCGGGGAGGTTGAAAAGAGTCGGCGCTATGCGGATCGGGTTTGTCCGGAACGATATAAATGCCGGAACGCCCCGCGAGTAGTTGCTCCAGCTTGGCGCCTTCCTCGATTGGCAGAAACGGCTTCACGTCTTGCAGGCCGATCTCTTTCACTGTCTTCTGTAGATCGATTTTTCCGTTCTCCACGTAGTTGCCATAGAGCATGCTGAGAACGCTCTTACGCACGGAAGCGATCTCGCTGACGTAGGCAATGTCGCCGTATTGAAAAAGGATCTTGCCGTGTACGGCCACCAGCATCGCAGTCGTGTGCTCAGTCTTGAGCAAGTCGGTAAGAGCATGAAGCCGGGAGGATGAAAAGCTCGCTTCCTCGCGGTTGGGTAGAGGCTCCCAATTTGTTCCCGGGCTATCTTGTGTCTGGGCTGCCGAGGAAACCGCCAACCCCAAACAAAACGCGATCAGAGCGAAGAAGGCTAACGGCCACGTGGAATACGCTGGAGCAAAATGATGGCGTGCCTCGGCGGGCTTTTCGTTCATAAAAAAGTTGATTGTTGATCGATGGTTTTTGACTGAAAACACGCTCGATTTTCAATCAACAATCAAAAATCAACAATCAACAATTTCCTACGCGCGCGACAGGTACGCGCCTTCGGAGGTGTCGACCTTGATCTTCTCGCCTTCATTGATGAACGGCGGCACCTGCACGATCAGACCAGTCTCGGTCTTCGCAGGCTTGGTGACGCTCGATGCCGTCGCGCTCTTCAGGCCAGGCTCGGTTTCGATGACGGTCAACTCCACAGTCTGCGGAAGCTCGATTCCGACCGCCTTGCCGTCGAAGAATTCGACTTTGATCTGGAGATTAGGGATCAGGTAGTCGACCGCGTCGCCCAGAGTGTCTTTCGTCAGATGGGTCTGCTCGTAGTTCGACGTGTCCATGAAGTAATAGCTGTCGCCGTCGCTGTAGAGATACTCCATCTCGACCTCATCGACATTGATCTTTTCAATGGGATCGGGCGAGCGGAAGCGGTGTTCGAACATGGCGCCTGTGCGCAAGTTGCGCAGCTTGGCTTGGATGAAAGCACGCAGGTTGCCTGGCGTGCGATGCTCCACGCTGAAAACGGAGTGCAGATCATTGTTGTGTTTGATGATCATGCCGGGACGAAGCTGGGTGGCAGGGATCGACATCGCTTGAAGAACTCTCCTTGTACGATTGCGGTTTGACGCCGGCGGAAGAGCCTGCCCTGAGGCAAACGCAGCGCGCCGAAGGGCGGGGCAAGTCACTAGTTCCGCGCCGCCACCAAGGCTAAACGGTTATTTTACACTGAGGTGCGCCGGAAAAGAAACCTTCGCCATGCTGAACTCATCGAAATCGGGCAAAGTTTAATGACAATTTGGCTTAGTCATAATGCGCTAAAGGACTAGAATTCAGAGGTCCGCAAGGGCGAAAAAAGCTCGCGCCTCGCGGGCAGAAAAAGTGAGGTCGTCATGATGAGCAGTGGACGATACGAATCTTCGGAAGGCAGCAATATTGGCACCGCCATTACATTTCTGCTGATCGGCATGGGCATTGGAGCGATGGCTGGTCTCCTGCTGGCGCCCAAGGCCGGCAAACAACTCCGACGTGATTTGCAGCGCGGCTACGAAGACGCGAAAGACAGCTTCGACGACTGGGCGGAAGAAGCGAAAGACCGCGTGCGCGAAGTTGGAGATCGCGTACGCGACGTTGCAAGCCGCGGCGCAGAAATCGCCGAGGACTTGCGTGAACGCACTGAACCGCTGCGCAAGGCGATCCGGCGCAGCTAACGCTTTCAGGCTAGTGGCATCAATACAAATGAAAGTCCACTTGAACGGCGATCTTTGTCGCGACGGGTTCGCCGTTCAATGTGGCCGGACGAAAACGCCACCGGCTCACCGCATCGATTGCTTTCTGATCGAGCCCCATCCCTAAGCTCTGTCCAACTTGAATGTCGTAGGGATGCCCGTCTTTCCCGACCACGATCAAGAGCACTACGATCCCCTGATACTTCGCTTTGCGCGCCTCTTCCGAGAAACTCGGCTCCGGGCTATAGATCGGCTGAGGAATCGTCGTTCCCATTTTGCCGGCGGGATAAATTCCCGGAGGCCCGTCACCGACTCCCGGACCAGTCGATGGCCCGATTCCGCCACAACATCCAGGCCCGATGCCAGTTGGTCCGCCCGGTCCATTCGACGACCAATGAGTGTACGGGGAAAGTGGGTCTCCGATTTTGCCAACCTCGGGAAATTTAACGTCGGGCGCGATAACAACTGTTTGTTCGACCGGCAACTTCGGCATTTCTTTGGGAACAATGACCGTCGGCGGGACGATTTGTGTTTCAAGCGAAGCACGCGGCGGATTTCCGTTCGAAGCTGGGAGAGGATCAAAGTTGCCGCCCCCTCCTCCGTTGCGGCCAGAGAAAATCAGCGGCAGTTGCGGGAAGTTCGAGACATTCCGCACGAGCGTCCCGGCGTCTAGAATCACATATGGCGTCAGATAAATGATCAAAGCCAGAATCGCAGCCTGGCCCAGCAGCGAGAGAAAAAATGTCTCCCGCCTGGTTTTGGAGTTCGTACTGCTGGAAAGAAACGAAAACAGATCGGGGCCCGGTCCAAGAGATGCTGCGGTCATGGCGCGCTCCTGAAGACGGCTTGAAAGAAATCGGGGCTGACTCGCCGTAGGACGCGCGAAGCGGGAAAAAGGATTTCCGGAGCTATCGAAATACTGACGAGAAGAAACCTTTGATGTGCCCGAAGAAGCCGTGATGCTCGGATTTTTTCGGGTCGCTCTTGTCGGGCCCCGGCGGGGGTTGGACGACAGCATCGAGATGAACCTGCCGGTCAGGAGACTCTTCGACGGGAAGCTCTCGCGTAGCGCGAAGCGGAGAGGCCGCGGCTATGGCCGCACGGTTCTTGGCATTGAATACGAAGGGCGCATCGACCTGCACGTGTACTTCATTACTCGGCATGCGCGGCAGCGCGGCGGTTTCCGGTCCATTGGACAGCGCCGTACCAGGTTGAGGATCGTTGTTGATCGTACTGCTCGGCGATCCCGCTCCCAACCGAACTTTCGCCGGCACCTGTGATTCGGGAACAGTCGTGGTCGGCGAATTGCTCGCGCGCAAGACTGGTGTAGGAGGCGGCGGGCATCCGCACTCTAACGGAACATCGTTATCAACCTTGTCGATCTGTCCCGCGCGAAAGACTACCTGATCCGTAGGCCGGACCTGATAGATGCGGTTCCCCATCAGTTCCGCGACCACGGCGGAAGACGTATTACCTCGCATTCCGCGGACGCATGTATTGCCGTGCGAGTCGGCGCTGATGGCAAAGTCGAACTCTCCCGGTCCTGCGAACATGATGCGGAAATCAGGCGTCATGACTGCGTCCGCGGACGCGCTGAGCGAATAGTGTGTTTCGATTGCACCAGTACTCATGCCGAACATCAAGTCGCGTTTCGTCTGCGACGGCGTTACCGAGAGCGTCGTTCCGGGGCAAACGCGCACCTCGCCTCCGCGTGGAAGATGCAGGATGGTCGTGTCAGAGCCGGCTGTAACGGCGGATCCGGCGGCCAAATGGCTGGCATCCATTACGGTCGCTCCGGATTCTCCGGACACAGGCACGACCGTGGCTTCACGTGTTAACTCGAATCCTGTCTGCGGTTCGGGCTGAGGAGATTTCTTGCCTGCATTCACGTCTTCCGGAGGCTTGAGCCGCACCATCAGCCGATTTCCTGACCCATCCCATGAATGGCCATACGGCGCGAGCAGGTCGAGCACGATGCGTGTGACCGGTGGCTTGTTCTGAAATTGGCGGACGCGAATCGCCGTGATGTTTTCTTTCTGCACTTCGATTCGATTCGTGGTCATCGCCAGCACAGAATTCGGCAGATCGATCACGAGTCGCGCCGGGGAGTCCAGAGTCTGTATCTGAGGGATCACCGAACCAGTGGCAATGATCTCGACCGCAGGCACACCCTTTTCGTGAACAATGCGAATGCTCTTGATGCGGCGCGGCGGGCCAAAATTCTGCGCGACCACTGCTTCGATCAACAACAGAAACACGACGACAGACACGAATCGGGTTCGGAGCACAGCTATCCCTTCAATCAATGGACGGTTGAAGAAAATCTATCAGGGAACGGGGTGCGGGGGCTAGGGAAATGCTCAACGACCAGTTGCGGAACATCAGGCTGCCGATTCGTTCTTGCACAGCCTCAAGCTTCTGGAAGGAATTCGTATTCCTCAATTACCGCGGCTACGCCAACTTTACCGTCCGCCCGTGCGTCTTCGACGCGGACGACCCGGCCCTTGCATTGCACCCGGATACTCTCGGTGAGCGTAATCTCTGGCGGCAGCGTCAATGTGAATCCGATCGAGGATCCCTGCGAGATCGCGGATTCAAGATAGAAACAGATGCCGCGGGCGCTGACGTCGCGGATCAGGGCATTCTCATTCGGACCAGCCTGCTCGCGTCGTACGGTAACAGGAACGCGCAACGGAAATCTTCGTGCAGCCCTCTTCTCCTGCTGGGGCTCGGCCATGCATCCTCCAAAGTTAGCGCGCAAAAGTAATGTTTTAGAGAGCATGCGTCGGCCCGCACTTCCGGGTCAATACCACCCTTGGGTCAGCGGGTGGCCCTTTCAGGCAGGGATCAGGGGCTAGAGGTCAGAGGCTAGAGGCTAGAGATCAGGGACTAGTAGCTGCTGGATACCGATCAGGAGCACGGTCAGATACGGAATGTCACGGATCTGTGGTTCATTATTCCAAGAAAAAAATCGTCGCACGCTAAGTCTAACCTCTAGCCTCTAGCCTCTAGCCCCTAGCCTCTAATCCCTGGTCCCTGCTTGCTGGTGTAATCTCATATCCAAGGAGTGACGCTTGGTTTTCGTTCTCGACAACTACGATTCCTTTACCTACAACCTCGTGCAGTACATCGGGGAGTTGGGGGCGAAGGTCGAAGTCCGGCGCAACGATCAGGTCACTGTGAATGAAATCGAAGCGATGCGGCCGGAGCGAATCGTAGTCTCTCCGGGACCGTGCACGCCCCACGAGGCCGGAATCAGCATTGAACTGATCCGCCACTTCGCGGGAAAAATTCCAGTACTGGGGGTCTGTCTCGGACATCAGGCGATCGGCGAAGCGTTCGGCGGGAAAGTCGTTCGCGCGCCTCACCTGATGCATGGCAAAACCAGCCCGGTTATGCACGACAACAAGACCGTGTTTCAGGGGCTCCCGATGCCCATGACAGCCACGCGCTATCACTCGCTGATCGTCGAAGAAAACGATCTGCCGGCAGAGTTGGAAATCAGCGCCTGGACGACCGAAAAAGATGGCACACGAACGATTATGGGGCTTCGCCACAGACGATTTCCGGTCGAAGGCGTCCAATTCCATCCAGAGAGTGTTCTGACCAACGCGGGAAAAAAACTAGTGGAGAACTTTTTGCGGAGAAGCTAACCCCTAGCCTCTAACCCCTAGCCCCTCAATCCCCTCTCGCCATCTCCACGGCCCTCAACAGCGCCTGCGCTTTATTCATCGATTCCTGAAACTCCGCCGCTGGATCCGAATCGGCCACGATTCCCGCGCCGGCCTGCAGGTACGCCTTCTTCCCTTTCATCAGCATGGTGCGAATTCCGATGCACGAGTCGAGATTGCCCGCGAAATCGGCATATAGAACCGACCCTCCGTAGATGCCACGGCGCGTGGGCTCCAGTTCTTCGATGATCTGCATGGCTCGCACTTTCGGAGCGCCGCTGAGCGTACCCGCCGGAAAGCAGGCAGCAAAAGCATCGAGCGCATCGAGATCTTTGCGCAGCGTCCCTTCCAATGCCGAAACCAGGTGCATCACGTGCGAATAGCGCTCGACATACATCAGGTCTTTCACTTTCACAGAACCATATTCGCTGACGCGCCCGAGATCATTTCGGCCCAGGTCAACGAGCATGACGTGTTCGGCGCGTTCTTTTTCGTCGTTACGCATCTGCTGTTCAAGCTTTGCATCTTCGGCTTCATCCCTGCCGCGCGGATGCGTCCCCGCAATCGGGCGATACTCCAATTTGCGGCCGGTCACGCGCACCAACATTTCCGGAGATGATCCAAGAATGTGCGTGCCGTTCATCTGCAGAAAGTAGAGATACGGCGACGGATTCACCTGGCGCAGAGCACGATACAGGTCAAAGGGAGCGACCTCCGGAACAAAATCCAGCCGTTGCGACAAGACAACCTGAAAAATGTCTCCCGCTGCGATGTATTCCTTGCATCGCTTCACGCCCTCGAGAAATGCTTCGCGCCGAGTTCCAGCATGCACCTTGAGTTTGCCGGACTTCTTTTTTGCGGATTTGCGCCAGAGCGCTGGACTCAGCCCACTCGCAAGTTGCCGCTCAAGCGCGGCAATGTCACGCAATGCGCGATCGTAAGCGCGGCGCGGAGTCTCGGCCGAAACATCGGCGACGGCAACAATATGAATCTGATGGCGCAGGTGATCGAACGCCAGCAGGCGATTGAAGAACATCAACTCGGCATCGGGCAGGGATAAGTCGTCTTTCGCGTGATCTCCGATTTTCTCCAGTTGCCGCACAACGTCGTACGCGAAATATCCGACGGCTCCCGCGAGAAATGGAGGAAGACCCGGAACGCTCGCGGGGCGATGCTCGCGAAGCAATCGCTTCGCCACCTCGAACACGCTCTCCTGAACGACTTCGCGCTTGCGCCCGCGAATGATCTCAACCGATCCTCGGCTTGCTTTCACCAGCATGTAAGGACGTGCGCCGAGGAACGTGTAGCGTCCGATCTGCTCGCCCCGCTCTACCGATTCCAGAAGAAACGCATGCGGCTCGTCACGGGCGATCGCCAGGAAGGCAGACACGGGCGTCAGCAGGTCGGCGCTGACCGACTTCACCACTGGAACCAGCGACGAATGCCGGGCGAGGCTGGAAAACTCTTTGAAATCAGGCTGCAGCATGGTTTGGCCCCACGCGGAGGGGCTCTCTTGCGGGGACGTTCATTATAGACAGGGATCAGGGGCCAGAGGCTAGGGGCCAGTCATTAAGGGTCAGGAACCAGAGGTCTGAGATTCGAGGGCCAGCAGTTTTCTAGCCCCTAATCTCTAGCCCCTGATTCCTGCTTCCAAACTTTCGTCACTTGTTGGACTTACTACAAACGGTAGAATCGACCATATCCCGAGTACTATGAGCATTTTGCGCCACTTCTACGGCTGCATGCTGAACGTTGGTGGGGACGGGGCAGCTGAAGGAATCAGCGATCGCAATTGACGTGTAGCATCCCGGGAACGAACAAAGCGAAATAGCGATATTCGAATATGCTGGTCAGGTTTTGGGGCGTGCGAGGGTCCACGCCCACTCCGCAACCCGAGAACATGCGCTATGGGGGCAATACCTCCTGCGTCGAAGTGCGCATCGGAGATCAGTTGTTTATCTTCGATTGCGGCACCGGGTTTCGCGTGCTCGGCCACGCCTTGGAACAGGAGTTCGGGCACCGGCCATTTGCGGCTCACATCTTCGTCTCGCATTTCCACTGGGATCACATTCAGGGCGTGCCGTTCTTTCGTCCTCTCTACGAGAATCCCGGCAGCCAGTTCTTCTTTCACTCGTCCAGCCGCACCCTCAGTCTCGAGCAGGTGATGACCGAGCAGATGTCGTCGCCCTACTTTCCGGTCAATCTCGACAAAATGCTCGCCCGGAGGGACTTCTGCAACATCGCAAATGGATCTCTCGATATGGAAGATGGCATTCACATCAAGACCGCCTGGCTGAATCATCCGCAGGGCTGCCTTGGATTCCGCATCGAGACGAAAGACGGCGTGCTCGTCTATGCGACTGATAATGAACCCGGTGACGCGGAATTCGACAAGGGCGTGCGCAAACTCGCCGAAGGCGCGGACATTCTGATCTACGACGCGCAGTACCTTCCCGAGGAATACGCAGCCCGGCGCCGCGGCTGGGGACACAGCCACTGGCGCGAAGCCGTGAATATTGTCATGGAAAGCGGAGCGAAGGAATTAGTCCTCTACCACCACGATCCGGACCACACCGACGCCATCGTGGATAAAGTGGTCACCGATGCGCGCAATTACTATCCGAAAGTTCGCGCCGCCGCCGAAGGTCTGGAAATCCGGCTCTAGGCGAATTCCGTGACCGATCGTGCCCGACTCACCGACGCTGAAAAGAAAGCGTTCGCTATTTATGAACTGATCCTCACATCCAGCGGCGACCGTCCATTTTCTGGCCATACCCTCGAACAAATGGTGCGCGATATTGCCGACTGGAAGGCACAAAATCCGGCACTGAAGGCCATCGAGAAAGCTTCAGCCGAGGTTCAGCTCGAATTCCTGAAGCATTCATTCGAGTGGTTGAAAGCGCAATCCAAAGAACGCGGTATTTTCAGAATTGTGTCGACCCTGATCGATGTCGCCTCTCTCGCGCTCAGCGTACTTCCGAAGCCGTTGCCGGCCGAAATAGCAGAGACCCTATTGTCAGATGTTCGCAAGGATGCGTGGGTGCGGACCTACTTTCCCCTTCAAAAATTTCTGGCTGTGCTCACCCGCGACCAGATCACTGCGAAGATGCGTGAGGACCTGCAGAGCCTGTATTTGCAACATGCCCCGAGCGCAACTGGAAAAATCGAAAAACACTCGGAGCAGCTCAGGAAAACGATCGGCGAACTGATTCGGATCGATGGTGAAAAGGAACTCGAGCCTGGGCGTGGTCCATGGTCGCAAATTGTCTTTGATGAAGTCGCAGCCAAGGAGGACGTCACCCGTGCTGGATGGGAGGCTCTGCTCGAACACTGCCGGACTCTGGAACAAACTGTCCCGGGAAAGGCGTGGAGGACCCGCACCCAGGAACTCGTTGCCGCTCTTGGTGTTGAAGAAGTGCAGGAAAATCTACAGCGCTGGATTGCGCTCGGCCCAACTCCCGGCCAGAGTCCCGAAGCACGCTCTCCCATTGAAGACTCCCGTTATCAGAAGGGAGTCATCTGGATTCTCGGGCTCAAGGGCAACGATAATGCCGCGGCACCCATTGCCAACTTCGGTATCGCATGCCTGCGCAAGATTCCCATGCTTGGGGCAGTCTCTCAAAAGGTCGGGTTTGCCTGCGTACAGGTCCTTGGTGCCATGGAATGCAGCGAGGCTGTCTCGCAACTCTCCCGTCTACGCGCGAAGGTGAAGTATTCAGTAGCGCGAAGGCTGATTGAAAAATCGTTGCGTCTCGCAGCCGACCGGTCTGGCATGACCACTGATGACCTTGAGGACTCTTGTGTCGGGAATTTTGGGCTGGATGCTGAAGCAAAAGTCGAATCTCAACTCGGAGATGCCAAGGCCCAGATACAACTCTGCGCGGACGGCCGCGTCGCACTCGCTTGGTACAACAGCGACGGCAAGATCGTGAAATCACCGCCTGCGCACATCCGTAAGGCATTTGCGAAAGAGATCAAGTCGTTCTCGGCTCTTAAAAAAGAGCTGGAGAGTACATATTCCGCTCAATGCTTCAGACTCGAGTCCTCCTTCGCCAACCCGAGGACTATGTCCGTGGAGCATTGGCGGAAATATTTCATTGAGCATCGCTTGCTCGGGTTCCTCGGCCGTCGGCTGATCTGGATTTTCCGCAATGCTGAAGGATGGGAGGTCTCCGGTCTCTGTTCAACCGCTTCCGAAGATGGACGCATCCAGGACTCTTTCGGAGAGGACGTCGATCTATCGCAGGCGCAGAGCGTCAGTTTGTGGCATCCACTTTCATGCGATACCACAGAACTACAAAGATGGCGCGATCGCATATTCGCGCTATCCATCCGGCAGCCATTTCGGCAGGCGTTCCGCGAGTTCTACACGGTGACAAGCGACGAGCGGACTGCACGGATGCACTCCAATCGTTTTGCGGGTATCCTCATGCGCCAGCATCAACTCGCGAGTCTTTGCCGCGTGCGGGGCTGGAATTATCGTCTCATGGGTACCGGATTTGACGGATTTAACGTGCCGAGCATCGCCCTTCCGCAGTGGAACATGCACGCCGAGTTCTACGTTGACGTCCCTACCGACCGCAATCCGGAACTAGAGAACTCGGGGCTAAACGAGCAGTCTGGGTCAGGGATCAATTTGTTCGTCAGTTCCGATCAGGTACGTTTCTATCGCGACCGGGTTGAAATTCCTGTGGACGAGGTCCCCGTGCTCATCTTCTCGGAAATTATGCGCGACGTGGACCTGTTCACCAGCGTTTGCGGCATAGGAGAGGACGAGAAGTGGATCGACCAGGCCGACCGCGGCATTGGAATGCTTCCGGAGCAGTTCGAAAGCCAGGAACTCTCCGGAATTATCGAACTGAGAAAATCGATTCTCGGTCGTGTTTTACCTCACACAACGATCGCGGAAAAGTGTCGGCTGGAAAAATCCTGGTTGAACGTTCGCGGGCAGCTCGGCACATATCGTATCCAACTACTTTGGGGAGGCGCCATGCTCACGTCTCCGCATCCGCGCTGGCTCAATATTCCACAACCGCTCCTCGATGCCGTTCCCATCGACCTCTCGAAACTCCCACTGGACCTCGATTACCGCACCGAAATGATCCTTCGGAAAGCCCACGTTTTGGCCGACGATTGGAAGATCGACTCACCCGATCTGATCTGCCAGTTAATGCCCGAATAGAATAGAAAAAAACGAATTCGCGTCAAAGAGATGCACACACCTTCTGGGGGTAAACGTTCATTTGCAGGAACCGGATCTCATATCCGCTGCAATCGAGACTGAAAATCTACCTATTGAAGACCACCAGCGCCGCGCTCGCGGCCCTCAGTTCGATCGTCACACTCCCGTTCTGGACGGACGGACTCTCTTCCCACGCTGCCGACCATGCGCCGCTCGCGCCGACCGGCGCTCCTCCAAATGTCACGTCTGTCGTATCGTCTACCCGCGGCGCGGAGAGACGTAGCACCATCGCGTGCTGAACCGATTGGCCCGCGCTCAGAGTCAAGCGGACATTGCGGTCGAGATTCTTGTTGAACACTGCCGCCTTGATCTTTCCGTCGGCGCCCTTCAATCCGTAGGCCGTCAACAGCGGTGCCTGATCGAGACCCTCTACCTGCGCCTCGATCAACTGCCCCGGCCCGGTCTCGGCAAACATCAGCATGCCGTAATAGATTGGCCGCGCCAGAAATCCCGCTTCGCGAGTGCCCGCAATCGGCGTGTACCATCCGTAGCCTCCGCCATGGAAGTTGATGCCCATTCCACCCGCAGACGCGAGTTGATACATGAGATCGGCTCCCCATAGTGCCGACGCGAATGTGTCGCTCACTCCAGCCTTACCGGCGGAATAACACGAATTCGTCTCGGCCAGTCGGAATGGCAGCCCGGTTTCCTCGACGGTCTTCTTCATGCCTTCGAACTCCTGCTCGAGCTTCGGATTCGGCTTCAGCAGGCGCTCGATGGTCATCGAAGGATCCGTCGGAGGGCCTTCCGCGTAGTAATGCTGTGACAAGACCTTCGCTTCGTGCTTGAATCTTCGCGCGAAGGGCACCAGCCACGAGTTGTTGTATGCCGTGTCAGGTCCGGCGAACGGCGCGTTCGGCACGCGCGCTCGGATGACGTCGTAAAAATGCTTCCACTCATCTCCGAATTGCTCGGCGTTATAGTCCTGCTTGCGGATTCCGTTGCGAAAGAAAAGATCCGGCTCATTGCATAGCTGAAAAGCAATCAGCTTCGACCCCATCACGTCCATCACATAGGCCGCCTGATCCGCCGAGTGTTCCGGCGTGTCGGTCCCCATGTTCAGACCGTAAATCAGCTTCCATCCAGTCGCGTCGATGAAATCGCGGAGGTTGCGGACGGCTTGCGGCCTGATATCTACGGGAGGAGGCGCTTTCAATCCGCGGTCAGGACTTGCGATCGTGACTTCGCTTGCGTGCGCATTCTTCTCATCCGGAGCCCAGTAAATGTATTCGCTGCTATTCCCTCCAATGCGCAGGACTCCCGATGCGCCGAGCCGCCGGACAAATCCGATCAGCTCAGTGTTTTCGCCAGAGAAAAAATGCGGATTGCCCAGTTGCGCCGACTCGTAACTCAGACCGGTGAAGTCGGCAGCGATCTCGTTCCCCAATCGATCGGGACGCAGCGTGAGGCGAATCGTGGCAGGAGAAGTATTTTCGGCGAAGGCAAATGGGAGATCAAA
The DNA here is from genome assembly GCA_035277905.1 of Candidatus Sulfotelmatobacter sp. Classification (GTDB taxonomy): domain Bacteria; phylum Acidobacteriota; class Terriglobia; order Terriglobales; family Acidobacteriaceae; genus Sulfotelmatobacter. The sequence goes on along the minus strand of DATEJO010000097.1, from coordinate 13,570 downwards.
TGCAGCGCAACCGAGGGCGGAAAGACGAAGAAAAGTTCGGCGATCCATACGCACGATTTCATCACAGGATGAAACACCGAGCAATGCACAGAACCTTTCAACCACCAAGGTCACGAAGTCACACGAAGGAACCCTTGAACGAATTCCTTCGTGAACCTTCGTGGCCTTTGTGGTTTATTGATTTTTCCACCCGGGAAAGCAGCCCGCCTCCGCGTGGTAAACTTCGGCCTCGCCGACCCAGGGGGCCCCATGTTCCGAGTGTCAAGTTTGCTTCTGTTCTTGCTTGCCTACAGCAGCGCAGCGTTCCCGCAAAGTCCGGATACTCCTGAACCCGGCTCCATTCAGGCCATTGCAGCCGCGACGACCGATCCTCATTTCGTCTCTCCACTCGTCTCGTTCGTCCCCGAATCGAAGACGGTCCCATCTCCAGAAAAATTCTTTGGGCGCATCATGGGTGCTCCGGGAGAACTGACCGGCACCGAAAAAACCTATGCCTATGCTCGCGCCTTAGCTGCGGCCAGCCCTCGAGTGCGCGTGTTCACGATCGGCCACAGCGAAGAGGGACGCGAAATCATCCTGCTGGCAATCGCGGATGAAGCCGGCATCCGCGACCTCGATCATTTGAAAGCCGCAACCGCGGCATTAGCCGATCCGCGCCGCACCGACAAAGCCGCTGCCGAAACGCTGATCGCAACATCTCGGCCCATCTACTACTTCAACGCCGCCCTGCATTCGGACGAAACCGGATCGACCGAAGCCGTTCTCGAACTCGCTTACCGGCTCGCCGTTTCCGAGCAGCCGATGATCCAGCGCATTCGGCAGCAATTAGTCCTGCTCATCAATCCGATCTCGAATCCTGACGGACGCGACAAAATGGTGGACTGGTTCTATCGCTATTTGAAAGGCAAGACCGATCGCTCCGAGTTGCCACGCCAGTCGCCGCCCTACTGGTCGAAGTACACCTTCGTCGACATCAACCGCGACACTCACCAGCAGACGCACGAGACCACAAAAGCGGTTCACCGGATGTTTGTCGAGTGGCATCCGCAGGTCGTCCATGACCTGCATGAAGGCGAGCCGCTGATGATGACCTGGAACGGCACAGGGCCTTACAACCCGCACATCGATCCGATCACGTACAGCGAATTCCTAGAACTGAGCTTCCATGAAGTTGAAGCCATGACCGCGATGGGGATGCCGGGCGTCTCGACCTGGAACTTTGGCGAAGCCTTCGCGCATCTGTATCTTGATTCGGTCGCCATGAATCACAACAGCATCGGGCGCGGATACGAAACCTTCGGCAATGGCAGCGCAGAAACCGAACTGCGCGCGATTTCTCCGGGCGCGACTTCAATGGAGTGGTACCGTCCGCTGCCCGCTCCGAGCGTGGTCAAGTGGTCGGCCCGCGACAATCTCAACTATCAGGAAACCGGCGCGCTGATTGCGCTTGATGACGCGGCAACGCACTCGAAGGAGATGCTGCGCAACTTCTACCAGAAGTCGTGGGATTCTTGGCACAAGGGCCTCACCGAAGCGCCGTACGCATTTCTGATCCCCGAAGATCAGGGAGATCCCGAGCGCGTCGCGCAGATGGTCGGGCGCCTAATGAATCAGCAGATCGAAGTCTCGCAGGCGTCGAGCCCAATTCAGCTGAAAGATGGCAGCTACCCGGCGGGAACTTACGTCGTGCGGCTCGATCAGCCGTATCGCAACTATGCCGTCGATCTGCTCACGCCGCAGCATTATCCGAAAGACGGAGAGCCTCCTTATGATGACGTTTCCTGGGAACTGCCCGCCAACTTCCATCTCGAAGCGGACCCGACCGCCGATGCGTCGATCCGCGATGTTGCGCTTACTCCACTGCAATCTCCTCCGCGCATAAGCGGGAATGTAAGCGGTACCGGCCCCATTTACCTGCTCAAAGACACAGGGCAGGAATCATTCCTTGCTGCGCGCTATCGATTGTCGAAGTTTGATATCGAAATCGCAGAACACGAATTCGAACAGGATGGACGAAAATACCCCGAAGGCTCGTGGATCATCGCCGATCAGCCGGGATTGCGCGCCGCAATTCAGTCGACCGCATCGGAACTGGGACTGGACTTCACCGAAGTATCGTCCGCGCCGAATGTGGCAGAGCACAAAGCACGAGCTCCGCGCATCGGCGTATGGGTGCCATGGGCTGACACCGATTCCATCGGATGGATTCGCTACTCGCTCGACCAGCGCAAAGTTCCCTACACATATTTGCGCGATGAAGATATCCGCGCCGGCGATCTGCGTTCAAAAATCGACGTGTTTCTCTATGGCAACGTTGACCTCGAACTCGCCGAACAAATCGAGGGCTTGCCCAAGCGCTGGTCGCCGATGCCGTTCAAGAAGACTGCGCAGACTCCCAGCTTCGGAACTCCGGCAGAATCCGACGACATCACGGGAGGAATTGGCTACGAAGGCCTCGCGCAGATTCAGCACTTCATCGAGAGCGGCGGTCTGATGGTGACGCTCGGCAGCGGAACGATGCTCGCGCTCGAAGGAGGGTTAGTCCGTTTCGTGCGCCGCGCCTCGGGCGGCGTGCCGCGCAGTGTTGCCGGCGGAGGCGCAGCTTCTTCCGCGGCCTCGCAGAATTCAGAAACCAGAACTCCGGGAGCGCACGTGCGCGTCACGTTCGATCAGCCCGATTCTCCCATCGCGTACGGCTACCCAGCGCACACGTACGTCTTCCGCCAGAATTTTCCGCTCTACAACATTCCACGGCGCTGGCTGCGCATGGCCTATTGCACGACGTGTCTCGACGGCCCCGAAGATCGCAGCGGCGTTGTCATGGAATGGGGAGACACCGAAGGCAAGCCGTTCGTGCTCAGCGGTCAGGCATGGGGAGAAGCGAATCTGATCGGACGTCCGGCAATCCTGGACATGCCAGTTGGCAAAGGCCACGTCGTCAGCTTCAATTTCAATCCGATGCATCGCGACATGAACCGCGGCGACCAGCGGATGCTCTGGAACACAATCCTGAACTGGCAGGCAATCCTGGCCAAGAAGCCGCAGCCAAGCTCAACGACCGTACCAGCGCCCGAACCCGACGAATAATGATCAGTTGTGGCCGCGAGAGCCGCCTCGGTTCTATGTAGGGACAGCCGCCCTCGTCTGTCCGGCGGAGCGAAGCTCCGTGCTGCTCGGGACACAACAGTTCATCCCGCCACTTTCGGCAGCGAAATCTGCACCCGTAGCCCCGGCGAAGCATTCTCGGCGACAATCGTCCCCCGATGTAATCGCACCGCGCGCTTGGCGATCGACAGTCCGAGCCCCACGCCGCCCGTGTCTTCATCGCGAGCTTCTTCGACGCGAAAGAATGGTTCGAAAATCTGATTCAGTAGCTCCGCCGGAACGCCCGGCCCGTAGTCGCGAACCGTGAGGCTCGCCATCTTCGAATGATCGTCCACCGCGACATCGATGTTCGCTCCTTCCGGCGAATAGCGAATCGCGTTGCGCAACACATTTTCGAAGGCACGGCGAAGCAGTTCGCCGTCTCCAACGACTGTTCCTGAAAGTTCACCCTTGACCTGAATCGAGCAGCGTCGGAAAAGCTGCGCTTCGATTTGGCAGTCCTCCACGGTTTCCTTCACCACCAGGCCGATATTGACGGACTCGGCAGTCCGAGAAAGCGGATCTCCCTCCATACGCGTCATTTCGATGATCTCTGAAACGAGCGATGTGATGCGGTTTGTTTCGCGATCCACGCGGTCGAGCGCGGTTTTGGGATCGGGCGCAGTCCGTGTCAACCGGATCGCAAGCTTCAGCCGTGCCAGTGGTGATCGCAGTTCGTGCGAAATATCCTGCAATAACCTTCGCTCACTGAGGAGCAGCGTCTCGAGACGCTCGGCCATACCGTCAAAAGAGCGCGACAGTTCGCCGATCTCGTCGCTCCTTCTCATGTTCGCGCGAGCCGAAAGATCACCCCTTCCAAATCGCTCAACCGTTGCCGTCACTTTGCGGATCGGAGACACAATGAATGATGCAGCAAGCCAGCCAAGTGTTCCCGTCACTCCAACGACGAGCAGATAGTAGGGGAAAAATGTCCAGCGATCTGGCTGCCGCTGATCGACCGCAACGAACCAGTAACGTCCGTCGGGTGATCGATGGGTCACGATATATTTCCCATCCACCCAGTCGCGTGAACCCGACGATGACGCAGGCGGAAGCAATGTAGCCCTCTGCTCCCCCGAGACGAGATCAGTTCCATGCGAATCCAGCAGAAAATGCGAGCTTCCAAATGCCTGGTTCAGGTGGTCTAAGTAAGACTCCACCCCGGCTCGTCCGCCGCTCTCCCATGCACTGCGCGCGCTCTCCAGTTCCAGTTGGTCCATAGCTTCGAACACTGGATACAGATATTGCCGCTGCACCCGGTCCGAAATATTGACGAAGACAATCAAGGCAAGAGCGAGAGTCCCAATAACCGAAAGCAGAATCCCGACGTAAAGAGATCTCATTCCTTCAATCCTTTCGCCGCAAACACATAGCCGACGCCTCGCACAGTGTGGATCAGCGCGCCACCGCTCTCCAGCTTTCGCCGCAGGTGGCTGATGTGTACATCGAGTGCGCGATCATAGGGCGAGACCTCGCGTTCGAGCAGGCTCGCCGTAATCTCGTCGCGCGTAACAACGCGGCCCTCCGCGCTGATCAGCAGGTTCAGAATGTCAAACTCCAGCGCCGTCAGATCTACGATCCGGCCACCGCTCCAGACTTCGCGAGTCTGCAGATCGACCTGCACACCCGCAAAGGTCTTCTTCGACCTAGCGGAGTGCTCCAGACGCCCCGATCTCCTGAGCACAGCACGAATCCGCGCGAGCAACTCATCCGGATCGAACGGTTTCGGCAGATAATCGTCCGCACCGGAATTCAGCCCGATAATCCGGTCGCGGCGCTGAACGCGCGCCGTCAGCATAATCACCGGCACTGTCTTGCGCCGCCGCAATTGCTGCAGAACGGTAAAGCCGTTGACCATCGGCAACATCACGTCGAGGATGACCAGGTCGTAAGGGTTCTGGAGGGCACGATCCAATCCCTCGCGTCCGCTGTAGGCACAGTCGAGGCGATAGCCTACCTGACCGAAGAATTCCTTCATCATGTTGCCGAGCTCGGCGTCGTCATCGATCAAAAGCAGCGACAGTCCTGCCTGATCTTTCGACGATTCCATGAGTTCCGTCCCGCTCATCAACAACATCCTCCAACACGCGCCGATACAGGTCAAAAGAAGAATCGGCACTTAAGAATTCTTAAGGTTTCGCATGCCCGTCTCCGACCTAGAGTGAAGCATGGAACAAGCGGCGTATCCGGCGCGGAAACCTGACGGAATCGAAGCCTCCCCGCGCCGGAACCCGCTCGTCCAAAATCTCTCGCGGAACGAAATCCCCAGCCTTTTCGGACTTCGCGGCCTGGCAGCCCTCGCGGTCGTCATCTTTCACTACACCAGCCGCAAGGGAATTATGGGACTCTTCCCCGGCCCGTATGCAGTCACTCTCTTCTTCGAACTGAGCGGACTGCTGATCACCTGGCTTTTGCTGAAGGAAATCGACCAGAACGGCAGCATGGACCGCCGCCAATTCTATTTGCGCCGTGCACTCCGCCTGTTTCCGGTTTTTTATTTCGTCTGGATGTTGTGCCGTCTGCACGGCCCATTCCCGGGCAGTTGGTCCACATTCTTCTATTTGGGCGACTACTACTACGCATTCCGCCGGAACTATGGCCCGATGACAGTCGCGTGGTCTCTGGGCGTCGAAGAGAAGTTCTACTTGCTCTGGCCGTTCCTGCTGGCGCGTATCGAACGGACGAAGCTTGTGAAGATCATCATCTCGGTACTGATTGTGGAACCAATCTACCGCTCAATTTTTTCCGTTCTCGGATACGCGCCATATACCTGGTTCGCGTTCGACTGCCATCTTGATGCGATTCTGCTCGGCTGCCTGATCGCAATCGTGGCCAAGCGTGGCTGGAATCCTCCCCGCTGGCTTTCTCATCCCTGGACGCCCGTCTGCGCTCTCGTCCTGGTGTTTGCACTGCAATCCCAGAACGACATCGTCACGTATCTTCTGGCCGTAATTCTGATTTCGACGGTTTGTCGTCCCGGCTGGCTGTTGAACAATACCGTCGTGCGCTACCTCGGATTGATCTCCTACTCACTCTATCTTTGCCATGGCTACTCGCTGGACTACCTCTGGCCGATCTTCGGGGGCAGATACTTGCACAACACCGCGATCATCTTCATAGCCAAGTTCGCGCTGGCAATCGCTTCCGCATCCGTTCTTCACTTCGCAGTGGAACGTCCCATGCTGCGACTGAAAGACCGTTTTCATCGCAAGCCGCGGCCCGTGGCAACTCTGCAGCGCTCAGCGCAGTCTTAAACCTGTTTGCAAACTTGCATCAGGCACTGGTTGGCTGGCTTGCTTCTCTGCCTTCCGCCCTCATATACTCTGAACGTTTGCCCGCCAATGACCGGAAATCCTTCGGCTACGGTCGGCATCTATCCTTCAAACGCGATCCGCACTCATTCCGGAGACCCCTGTTATGACCACGATGACAACGCCGCCGCACGTCGATAAAGAAGCCAATCCATGGGAATCGCAGCGCGCCCGCTTCGATTTGGCCGCTCAAAAATTGAACCTTGATGAGGGCTTGTGGCGGGTATTGCGCTATCCCAACCGCGAAATCACGGTTCACATCCCCGTGCAAATGGATGACGGACATCTCGAAGTCTTCACCGGATTCCGCGTCCAGCACTCCATCGCGCGCGGACCGGCCAAAGGGGGCATTCGCTACGCACCCGACGTCACCCTCGATGAAGTCCGAGCTCTCGCAAGCTGGATGACCTGGAAGTGTGCTGTCGTGAACATCCCCTTCGGAGGAGCCAAGGGCGGAGTCATTTGCGATCCGCACAAGATGTCCATGGGCGAAGTCGAACGCATGACCCGGCGCTACACCGCCGAACTGATTGAGTTCATCGGCCCCGAAAAAGACGTTCCCGCTCCCGACGTCAATACCAACGAGCAGGTCATGGCCTGGATGATGGACACCTACTCCATGCACATGCGCCAGACCGTCACCGCCGTGGTCACCGGAAAGCCCATCAATATCGGCGGCTCCCGCGGACGCCGCGAAGCCACCGGGCGCGGCGTCATGCTCGTTTGCGACGAGGCCTGCAAAAAGCTCGGTATTGATCGCGAACGCGCTCGCGTCATCGTTCAGGGATTCGGCAACGTCGGCTCCAACGCCGCCCAACTTATGCACGACGCTGGATACAAGGTCGTGGGCATCGCCGAAGTTGGCGGCGGACTGCACAACAAGAACGGCATCGATATCAAGGCTCTGGTCGACTTCCGCCAGAAGAACGGCACGGTCCACGGCTTTCCGGGCGCAGAGAAATGCGACGCCGGCGAACTGCTCACCGAAGCCTGCGAGATTCTGATCCCCGCCGCGACCGAAAATGTCATTACCAGCCGCAACGTCGATCGCGTCAAGTGCCGCATCCTGGCCGAAGGCGCGAACGGTCCGACGACCTCCGCCGCGGACGATGTGCTCACCGACAAGGGAGTCTTCGTGATTCCTGACATCCTCGCCAACGCCGGAGGCGTGACCACTTCCTATTTTGAATGGGTCCAGGATCGGCAGGGGTACTTCTGGAAAGAATCCGTCGTGAATGACCAGTTGGAATCCATCATGAAGTCATCGTTCGACGACGTCGTCCGCTACGCCGACACCCACCACGTGAACAATCGCATCGCGGCCTATATGCTGGCGATCGATCGCGTGGCGTATACGATTCGTCAGCGCGGCATTTACGCATAGCACTCGGAAAGGAGAATCATTTTGAAACCCATCGAACGAAAACTGCTGGCGCAGATCGCAGTCCTGATCTTTGCCTTGTCGCTGGTCAGCGGCTTGGCTGTCTCCCAAACCGCACCTGCGACCTCGGGCGCTACCACGGCCGCGAAAACGGCGGAAAAACTCGACATCAACACCGCGACCAAGGATCAACTGAAAGAGCTGCCCGGAATCGGCGACGCCTACTCGCAGAAGATCATCGACGGACGCCCCTACCGCACGAAGTTAGATCTGGTTCATAAGAAAATCGTTCCTCAGGCCACTTACGACAAGATCAAAGACATGATCATCGCCAAGCAGCCGAAGAGCGATAAAATGGCTCCCTCCAAAAAGTAGTCGTTTAACTTTCACGTGGGCGGTGCAGCGAACCTCTGTGCCGCCCCCAAAACGCAGCTTCCACTCTCAAAAATCTTGCGCTAGGGCTTATCGTGCATTGCGTTCCCTTTCCGCGTGGAGGATAATCAGACTGGTTTCCGGCTGGCCTCCGGAACCATCCCGTAGTGTGAACCTACCGAACTCCATCACGCTAAGCCGTATCCTCAGCATCCCCCTATTGATGTGGATCCTCTCCAGCAGTCATTTCAGCAGCGTGCATGGAGAAAAGGAGTTGCTTGCCTCGGCCGTCTTCATTATTGCCGCCATGACGGACGGCATCGACGGATACCTCGCGCGCAAACGGGAGCAGATCACCACCATGGGCATTCTGCTCGATCCCATCGCCGACAAGCTCCTCATCGCCGCCGCATTTGTCACCCTCGTTCAGCTGAATCCCAGTCTTGTCCCCGCATGGATCGCGGTTGTCGTTATCGGGCGTGAGTTCCTGGTTAGCGGTCTACGATCGATTGCTGCCTCGGAAGGATTCACGATTGAAGCAAGTCAACTCGGCAAGCTGAAGATGGTAGTCCAGATCGTTTCCGTCGTGGCAGTCATTCTCGACCATCGCTGGAAAGAATTGTTGTTTGGCAACTTCGTTTTTCCGATCCACTGGATTGCCTATCTGGCAATCTGGTTCACCGTGGTTGTCTCTCTGGTGTCGGCGATCGACTACTTTGTCGCTTTCTGGTCGAAGATTGACCGGCGCGTTGTGAAGCGCCGTCGCCGCGCCTTTATCCTGAGCCGGCGCAGAAAGCCAGCGCCTGTGCCGCCTCGTCAAGCCGACGGAGATGTCGCTGCTTCGACCTAATCCCGCCGATCTTGAGTCAGCAAGTCACGCCAGTGGGGAATACTCTCAGGAAGAAAGAAACCTGCTGCTGCGGCTGGCTCACGATTCGATCCTCGCGGCGCTCGAGCACCGCGAAATCTCTCTGGACCCGTCAAGTCCTCATCTCGCCGAGCCTCGTGGTGCGTTCGCTTCTTTGTATCTGAAGGGCGATCTGCGTGGCTGTGTCGGATATGTCTTTCCTAGCCATGCTCTTTATAAAACTGTCGCTGAGGTCGCTCGGGCGGCCGCGTTCGAAGACACTCGCTTCTGCCCTGTGACGCTCGACGAAGCCCGCAATCTCGAGATTGAACTCAGCATCTTGTCCCCGCCGCAACCGATCGAGCTCGACTCGATCGAAGTTGGCCGCCACGGATTAGTCATCAGCATGGGAGGATACCGCGGCTTGCTCCTGCCGCAAGTCGCCGTAGAACATCACTGGGACCGCGCTACCTTCCTGCAACAGACATGCCGGAAAGCCGGGCTACCTGCCGACGCGTGGCAAAAGGGAGCGAAGATCGAGGCATTTACAGCTGAAGTGTTCGGCGAGAAAAGCATGCATAAATGAAACCGGAGACGGTTTCCCGTCCCCGATCCACAGCCGTTCTGATTTCGTTCTGACTAGTTGTTCTGGTCGAGTTCCACGCCGTCCCCGGCATGCACATCTTCCAATGCAAAGACGATCATGCCCGTCGCGGTCGTGTTGGTCACGCCGATGATAACGATCTCACCCACAGCCCGCCGTGGCAGATCGCGAACGTGAATCACAGGACCATTCCCCTTCTCGAACAATCCAGGATCGAACGATGGCGATTTCTTTTGCGTGTCTTCTGACATTGAGGCCCTGAACGAAAGAGAATCCACCGGGTCTTTCAAATCAGCCTCGTACGATCGCACTGCACGGAAGAAGTCGCCGATCTTCACTCCCTGGTTCGATCCGACGTTCATGTATACCTTATGCCCCGTTCCCAGCACAGAATCGAAGTCTTTCGCCATGACGATCCGCCCCGAAACCTTGCTGCTGGCGGGTAGAAAGCGGTCAAAGCGGATGGGATCGTGGAAATTTACCAACTGCTTCTCGGCAAAAGGAATCGCGGTATCGCCCGGATTCACCGCATCGCACTCGTACTCAACCTGCGCGATGGCGGTCTTGCTGCGCGTATCAATGACTTTCACGCGGCCCACTTCCTCGTAAGGCTGGCCGGTTTCCTTGAGTAATTTCTGCTGACCGGGAAACATCTCGTACTCGTTCACATCGCGCAGTGCGCGGACAATTTCATATTCCGCACCGGCTGTATATCCCTTGCCCTCGAGATAGATGATGTCGCCACGCGAGAACTTGGTGGTCTCAGGAGTCTCCAAGCCGCCAGCGACGAAATTCGCATCCGGCAGAGTCTGCTTGCTGATAAACCCTGAGCAATAAAGATCCGAATACGTAGGCGTCTGCACGCGCTCGGTCGGGAAGCTGTCCGTCGACGGCACCGTTCCTTGTGGAGCTTCCGGCGCGGTACTATCGGAGCCACTCTGCGCCCACGCTGCCGTCGCCAGCAACAACACTAACAGTCCTATTTTCTTCATGTTACCTCCGGGAAAGGCCGCCGAGCGTCTTCTCCCTAGTCAGATCGTTGAAATAGAAGGCTTTCAGCCGGAAGGTAACAACAGAGTAAGGGAGGGTCAAGGTTACGAGGGTGTTGGGAACCCTCGGACTTGCAGCTTTTTATCTCCGGATCGCAATCGCATGTTGCATAACCAATTAAGGGCCTGTAATAATTCGCCGTTCATTGGGCAGCGTCCCAAACCAGCATTAGACATAACGAACGATGAATTCCGCCTCCCCTTTCACGCAAAGGATGTTGCCGCTGCGACTGCCGCGCCTCTGCGTAGCCGTGATCGGCTCCGATGCCAACGCCATGGTCGAAAAGGCAGAGGCTTTGGTGCGGGATAACTCCTTTCTGGAGTTAAGGTTAGATTATCTTTCCAAGCCGGCCTTAGCTCTTCCTCGCATTAAGCGTTTTATCGAGTCTCATCCCGGAACCGTTGTCGTTGCGACCTGCCGCCGCGCAGCTAATGGGGGCAAGTTCCGTGGTTCCATCGCATCGCAGCTCGATATTTTGGGAAAAGCGGCAGCCGCCGGATGCCAACTGGTCGATGTCGAACTGCAAACCGCGAACAAGTCGAAAGCCGCTCAACTGCAGAAGCTGCGCTCGCGAGCCGCTCTGATCCTCTCGTTTCACGATTTTCGCGCCACTAAAAAGCTCGACGAAACGCTCGAAAAGATGATTGAGTTTCCAGCTGACTACTACAAAGTGGTCAGCACGGCGACGACTCTTTCCGACAACGTCACCATGATCAAATTTCTGGCCCGCGAAGGCGACCGGCATTCCCTGATCAGCATGTGCATGGGCGAGCAGGGGATTATCAGCCGCGTTCTTGGCGTGCGCGCTGGAAGCGTATTTACCTTCGCGGCCGCCAGTGCCGCAGAAGCAACTGCTCCCGGACAGGTCACCGCACAGGAATTGCGCAATGTTTATCGCATCGAGCAAGTGGACGTGGCAACGCGAGTTTACGGAGTTGTCGGCGATCCCATTTCGCATTCGCTTTCACCGGCAATCATGAATGCAGCCTTCCGCCGCGAAAATGTCAACGCCGTCTATCTCGCATTACATGCCAAGACGCTGAAAGACCTCCTGGCCTGCGTCAAAGAGATCCCAATCCATGGCATCAGCGTCACAATGCCGTACAAGGAAGCCATTCTTCCCTTTCTCGATAACACCGATTCCCATACGACCAAGGTGGGCGCCTGCAATACAGTCGTTCGAGCCCAGGATGGCAAGCTCTATGGATTCAACACCGACACGGCTGGAATTGTCCGGCCGCTCGAGCGCCGCCTGAGCACGCTGGAAGGAGCACGCATTCTGGTGATCGGTGCCGGCGGCGCCGCCCGTGCCGCTGTCTTCGGTCTCAAGGAGCGCGGTGCCGAGGTCTACATCCTGAATCGTACCGCAGCTCACGCCAAGAAGCTGGCTCATCAGGCTCGGGCTCGGATCATGAAGCGCCCGGATCTGAAGAAGATGGCTTTCGACGTCATCATCAACGCTACTCCTGTGGGCATGGGAAACAGCAAGGAAACACCGCTCCAGGATAAAGAGATCAATGCGCGCTATGTCTTTGACATGATTTACGATCCAGCTGAGACCCGGCTCATGAAACTGGCCAAGGAGCGAGGCGCTCAAGTCATCCCGGGGATTGAGATGTTCGTTCATCAGGCAGCCCGGCAATTCGAAATTTGGACCGGCAAACCCGCCCCCTGGGACGACATGCTACGAGTTGTCTTGCTGGCCCAGCAGGAGCGGGCAAATCACGCTGCCGCCGCGAAATAAGCTGTCCGCGATGCTCACCGCGAAGAAAAAGTTGCATTTTGCCTGGTGCCCAAAGTAAGATGCAATCAGGAAGCGTGATTGTAAGAGGCTTCCAGAGTTAGCCCAGTACCGCCCGTTCTTACTTCCAACTCGCTGTTCAAGCTTTTGGCAAGAAAAAACTCGACGTCAGAGACGGTTTAGTCCGCCTCCATCCCGGTTCGGAGAGTTCAACATGGCGTGGTACGCTTACTGTCTTACCGAGCATCAAACCCTTCCAAACGGAACCCGCACTCGCCGCCCTTTCCTGCTAGAAGGTGTTCAGGGCGTCAATGGAGCTGCAGTTCTCAGCTATCCCAGTGGTGAATTCGCCGTGATCGTCAGCGAATACGACCACACAGCCGGCGAACTTGACCAAAAAGCCGCGATCGAGCACGCCAGAGTGGTCAGCAACTGCTTCCGTAATTCCACGGTCCTGCCTTTCAAGTTCGGCACCATCTTCGAGAACGACGACGCCCTTCGCCAGGCTGTCCGCGTGAATCGGCGCGCTTTTGGATTAAGCGTCGCCAAACTGCGGGGCAAGTCGGAAATGCACATTAAATTGGTCGTCCGCGATGGTTCCCTCCGCGAGGCAATGATCGACGTGGAACTCCCCGATACGGTCGGCGGGGACTACCTCTCCAAGCTCCGGGTTAAGGCGTCCCGCGAACGCGAGCGCCAGACCAAGGCCCGTGCCTTGTCCGTGCAAGTCCACAAGCTTTTCAACCCGTTGGAAGAAGAAGTCAGCTGCAAGAAGGTTGCTCCTGAGGGCATGCTGATCGACATTGCCCACCTGATCGATTCCAAGAGCGTCGAAAAATACCAGAACCGCTATAACACGGCTGCTAAGCAGCTCAAGAATTGCGAAGTCGCCATCAGCGGTCCCTGGCCTCCGTACCATTTCTTGCCCGGCAAACTCCGCACTGTGACCGGTAACAGCTAGGGTAATCAGATCTCCACATGCCCATGGCAACCGCCATGGGCTTTTCTTGTTCTTGGCAGCCTCCTGCATTGAATATGCATTGTTCTGCACTTCCCCTTTTTCCCGGTTTCGCGCGCCAGTTCCTCTTGCTCCCGCCAAGCCTCCTCTAAGTCCTTCCCA
>DATEJO010000096.1:0-18026 GCA_035277905.1 Candidatus Sulfotelmatobacter sp. | reverse complement strand
CAGGTGACTGCTCCCCCTATGCCGATTCCGCGAATTTGCATGCGTATCGTTTCACCACGGAGACACTGAGTCACCGAGATTCACAAGCAAAGGACCTTCCCTGTGTTTCTGTGACTCTGTGGTGATCGGGTGAGACTAGGCTCCGGCAGAAAGCTTGTGGTGGCCACCTTTGACTTCGGCGATCCCGTATTGCCGGATTTTATAGAGCAGCGCCTTGTAGCTGATCTGCAGAATTGCCGCCGCCTGCTTGCGGTTCCAATTCGTCTGCTCGAGCGCGCGGGCGATTGCCTGGGCCTCGGCTTCGTCCTTGGCCGAACGCGCCAGGGATTTCAGGCCGGTGGTATCGCCGCCACGAGAAGAGTCGTTGTGCCCACCGCCATTGCCGTCGGGACGCGGCAGGAGTTCGGCGACAGCGAGGTTCTCGTCCCCGAGGATCAGATAGCGCTTCAAAAAGTTATTCAGCTCGCGCAGATTGCCCGGCCAGGTGTGATTCTGGCAAGCCTGCAATAGCGCAGGGGAAAGCGGCAGCGGCGGGCGCGCGTAACGCTCGGCCATCCGCGTCATTGAGTGTTTCAAGAGAATCGGAATTTCTTCCTTGCGCTCGCGCAGCGGCGGCAGGCTGAGCGTGAAAGCATTCAGGCGATAGTAGAGATCCTCGCGCAGGCGCTTGGTGGCAAGCGCTTCGGGAATGTTGATGTTGGTCGCGGCCAGGATGCGAACATCGACCTTGATCACCGACCGGCTGCCGAGACGCGAGAATTGCTGGTCCTGCAAAACATGCAGCAGCTTCGCCTGGAGGAGCGGAGGCATCTCTCCGATTTCGTCGAGCAGGATCGTTCCCTTGTTGCAGAGTTCGAATTTGCCAGGCTTCGCGTGCGTTGCGCCAGTAAAGGCTCCGGGCTCGTATCCGAAAAGTTCACTTTCGAGCAGATCGGCTGGTACGGCGGCGCAGTTTACTTTCAGGAATGTGCGGTGCGCGCGCGGAGAAAGCTTGTGAATCAGGCGCGCCAGGACTTCCTTGCCGGTTCCGCTTTCGCCGAGCAGAAGAACCGGAATGTCGACATTGGCCACGAGCGCCGCTTGCGAGCGGATCTTGCGCATGGCGGGGCTGGCCGCGATGAAGAAAACGTCGTCCGCTAATTCTTCGACTTCTCCGCTGTAGGTCTGCTTGCCCTGTCCAAGGCTGAGATCGATCACCGCGTCGAGCTCGGCTTTCTGGAAGGGCTTGGTCAGGTAATCCTGAGCTCCGAGCTTCATCGCGTGGACCACTTTGCGGGTGTCGTTCACGCAGGAGAGCATGACGACTTTGGCGCCGGGCCGTTTCTGGCGAAGCTGCTCGAGCGTTTGCAGTCCATCGATGCCGGGCATGAGCACGTCAAGCAAAACCAGATCAGGCTCAAGGCCCTTCTCGATTTTTTCGAGCGCCTCTTCGCCGGTCGTGGCCGTCTCGACTTTGTAATCATCGACCTCGAGCAGGGTCTTGATGTAGCGGAGCATGCCGGGTTCGTCGTCCACCAGCAGGATCTTGGCCGTGTTCTTCATTTACTTTTTCCCCTTGCTGGCGGCCGCGACGGCCGGCTTGTACGGAATCAGAAAACAGAATTTGCTGCCTGCACCGGGATCGCTCTCGACCCAGATCTTGCCGCCCATGCCTTGCACGAGGCGGCGCGCGATGGCGAGACCGAGTCCGGTGCCATCCTGATGTTCAGTTCCCGGAAGACGGAAGAAATCGTCGAAAACTTCAAGATGAAATTCCGCGGGAATTCCAGGGCCGGTGTCGGAGACGCTGACCTTGACTGAATTTGGATGCGGAACATTCTGTCGGCGACGCTCAGGTCCCGAGGGCAACGATTCGGCGCGGCGCTCCCACATATACGGCTCGGCGTGCAGCCAGACCGTTCCACTCCCCGGCGTGAACTTGTACGCATTCTCCAAGAGGTTTGAAATGATGCGTTCGAGCTTCGGAGAGTCGAATGGAAAAATTGGAAGCTTGTCGTTAGCGAGGAAATAGAGCGCGATTCCTTTTTCCTGAAAGCGATTCGACCACAGGCGGCAGACGCCCGAGAGACAGTCGTTGATGTTAGCGGCGTCGAACTGCATCCGCAGTCCGCCGGTTTCGAGCGCGCTGTAGGTCAGAAAATCCTGAATAAACTGCTCGAGGCGTTTTCCGCTATCGCGCATGTCCTGAAGCACTTCGCGTTGGCGGTCGCTGAGCGGTCCAAGTTTCTCGCTGCGGAGAAGTTCGACGTATCCGTTGAGGATTGAAAGAGGAGTCTTCAGGTCGTGAGCTGCGGAGCCGAGAGCGTTGGTGGTCCGCTGGAAACGTTCGCGGAGTTCCTTGTACTCCTGCAGCAAATTCTCCGGGCTAGGCAAATCGGCGTCGGCGCGAACGCCGGTTCCGGCCAGCGGTTCGGCAGCGGTGGCGACATCGGAAACACACGAATTCTTACGAGTCGAAGCCATGCGGAGAAAACCAGCGGTTGACACGGGGAGAGGAAACCACCGCACTCGCTTGTCAACAAGAGTGCTGTAGAAAAATCGTAAGTCAGGGCCTGAGGCTTGTCAACGAAAAATGAAACGGAATTACCCAAGTGTAGCAAAAGCTTGCACTTCCGGGTGGCCTCTCGGGTTGTCGTTGCAAGTTAGCGAGGCGAACAAAACACGAATATATTTGGCGAAATTTGCGGTTGTTTTGCCGGTTTTGCCGAGAATTGGCCGCGTAACTCAGCGGTTCGCTGCGAATTCCGCCCGGTTTTTGGCCCGCTATGTGCTCCTAGAGTGGTGGAAATGTCCTACAGAGGGCGTGGAATGAACGGGGGACGTCCGGAAACCGAGCGCCGCAAGTGGAGCAGACTGCCACTCGCGATCCCCGTTTTTGTGCGCAGCCGGGACGCAAAGGGAAAAGAATTCCTCGAGTTTGCCACAGCTCTGAATGTCAGCGCCGGGGGGATGCTGGTAGCCGTAAGGCGCGTATTGCCCTCGGTAGCGCAGCTACGGCTGGAAATTCCGAGTGCTCCAGTGGCATCGCTGGCTTCGTTGCCCAGGGCGGCAAGAAGCCTGCGGGCCAGGACGCTACGCACCACCCCCGCCGACGGATACTATTTGCTAGGCCTGAAATTCTCGCGTCCCCTGACGTTACCGGGAAAGCCGGTCCGAGAACGAAGGAAAGCAATTTCCGCTTTGTGAAAATATTTGCGTAAGTTACGCGGCGGGATGTTACTCTTGCGCTCATATACCGGTTACTGGCGTGTACCGGGTCGGTTCTTTGGTAAGTTGATCGTGTTCAAACAGATAGTCTAGATTGAAGTGTCCCCCTCTGAGCCTCGCACGATTGGCTCTCGGAATGCAGGTTAACTGTTCTCCCCTCATTTGGTAGCCACCAGCCATGAACACTGGCAATGTGAATACGCTCGTCCAGCCTTTGGGGGAGATGCCGCCCGACGCTATCGTCTTTGGCCGCACCGAGGCGATGCACGCCGTTCGCGAACGCCTGCTGAAGCTTGCAGGCGCGAACGTCCCCGTTCTGATCCAGGGAGAGAGCGGCACCGGCAAAGACATTATCGCGCGCATGATCCACGCGAATTCTCCGTGGCGCACCGGACCGTGGGTGAAGGTCAATTGCCCTGCGATTCCCGGCACGCTGCTTGAGAGCGAACTGTTCGGCTACGAAAAGGGCGCTTTCACGGGCGCCTACGGAGTGAAGCCGGGACGCGTCGAGATGGCGCATCGCGGAACGTTGTTCCTCGACGAGATCTCCGAACTCGATATGCCGCTGCAGTCGAAGCTGCTGCAGCTTCTGCAGGACGGCCAGTTCTGCCGCATCGGCGCACAGGAAGATAAGAAAGTCGAAGTGCGCGTCGTGTGCGCCACGAATCGCAAGCTCGAACAGGAAATTGAGAACGGAACTTTCCGCTCGGATCTGTTCTACCGCATCAACGTGGTGAATCTGCAGCTACCGCCCTTGCGCGAGCGGGCGAGTGACATTCCGGAGCTGGTGAATTATTTCCTCGAATATCACAACCGGAAATACAACTGCCGCGCGAAACCCCTTTCGGGCGAGATGATGAACGTTCTGCGGAAGTATCACTGGCCCGGAAACATCCGCGAGCTGGAAAATCTGATCAAGCGATACGTGATCCTCGGCAGCGAGGAAGTGATCTCGACCGATCTGACACCTCGCGCGCCGGATTTCTTCAATACCGATATTCCGGTGGATGGACAGATCTCGTTGAAGAAGCTCACACGGCAGGCCGTGCGCGAGTTGGAGCGGAAAGTCATCCTGAAGGTTCTGCAGAACCATCACTGGAACCGAAAGCAGGCGGCGCGGGCGTTGAGCATCAGCTATCGCGCACTGTTGTACAAGATCCGCGATGCAGGTCTGCCATCGAATCGTATGCGGCAACCGGGACCGGACGCGCCCAAGGACGTTGCGGCCGATTAAGATTGTCTCCCTTCTGAAGTTCGTTCGTCCCTTACCGATGGGCCAGCGAATATCCCAAGCCTGACGCAGACGACACCGATCCTGCTATGAGCGCAAGGCCGTGCCATGCGGTTAACGATGCCAGCAGTAGGATATTTGGCTTGTCCAGAAAGCGCTCCCGCGTTGCCGAGGGCGCGTCTACAAAGGTCTGCCCCAAAGCTGCGCCGGTTAGCAGTAGAAATGTGGCAGTCCAGCGGAACACTCCGTAACTCCCTTCGTCAGGGGTATCGGCAGGTTTCCGGACGAGCGTTAGTCCAAGTGGGTATCCGTTCACGCAATCGAAACGGCTTGTTTCCTAAAGTAAAATCATCCTTCCGGACATGAAACTCTCGGTCGTGATGCCCGTATACAACGAACGCGCCACGCTGCGCCAAGTCGTCGAGCGCGTGTTATCGGTCAGGCTCGAGATCGAACTGCTTTGTGTGGATGATGGCTCGACCGACGGCTCGCGCGAAATTCTGGCCGAATTGCAGCAGCAGTGGCCGCAGATCCGGGTGTTTCTGCAGCCGAAGAATATGGGCAAGGGCGCGGCTCTGCGGCGTGGAATTCAGGAAGCGACCGGCGATTACGTCATCATTCAGGACGCCGATCTGGAATACGATCCGAGGGATTATCCGCTCCTGCTCGGGCCGCTCGAGGCGGGGCAGGCCGACGTCGTTTATGGGTCGCGCTTCCTGGGAAGCGGTCCGCATCGCGTGCTGTATTTCTGGCATTCGGTGGGAAATGCTTTTCTGACGCTGCTTTCGAACATGCTGACCAACCTCAACATGACCGACATGGAGACCTGCTACAAAGTGTTCCGCCGCGAGGTGATTCAGGCGATTCCGATTGAAGAAGACCGCTTCGGGTTCGAACCGGAGATCACGGTGAAAATCGCTAAGAGAAAGCTGCGCGTCTACGAGGTGGGCATCAGCTATTGGGGACGCACCTACGCGGAAGGGAAGAAGATCGGGTGGAGAGACGGCGTGCGGGCGCTGGTCTGCCTGGCGAAGTATTCGTTATCGGAGAAAGAATTACCGGAACCGGGCAGCGTTTCGTAGTAACGTGACGTGCTGCGTCTCTGCGACTGATCATTTCTCGCTTGATGCCGGCAGATGCGACTGCACCGCCGACAAGAGTTCTTCTTTCAGATGCGGCCCGCTAGCGAGTAATCCTGTTAGCAGTGGGTTCTTCCGATTGCAAACCAGCGGCGTATTTTCGAGCGTGCTGACGAACCCTCCGGCGCTTGTGACCAGAGCCGCACCGGCCGCCACATCCCATTCATTTTTCGGAGTCAACGTAAAAGTGATATCGGCGAGGCCGGCCGATACCAGGGCGAGTTTGTAGGCGACCGATCCCATGGGTCGAATCTGGTATTCGCCGCCCTGAAACTGTTGCCACTCGCCGCGTTTGACCTCGCTGCGGCTGGCAAGAATTAACGATCCCTTGAGAGCCGTTCTCCGGCTCGGCTGTGCGGGCTTACCGTTGTAGAGGACTCCGCAATCAATTGCGCCGATGAACGTCTGATTCGTTGCCGGATTGCAGATGCCCCCGGCGACGGGGCGGCCATCCTCGACGAATCCAATGGAGACACAGAATTCAGGAATGCCCTGCACGAATTCGCGCGTGCCGTCGAGCGGGTCGACCACCCAGACCCGCCGTTTATCAAGGCGCGAAAAATCGTCCACCGTTTCTTCCGAGAGCCAGCCTTCTCCTTCGCGCAACAAATTCTGACGCAACACGGCGTCAACGGCGCGATCTGCTTCGGTTACAGGATCATGTCCGATCTTGTATTCCGTCTCGATGGCACCCGGAGTAAAGCGGGCAAACACGGTGCGTGCGGCTTCCAGAGCCGCTTCAATGCGCTTGAGGATGTCAGCGTACGAAGAATTCATGATGTCCTGATTCATTGTGACAGATCATGCCCACAGCATGCGTGCGCCGGTAATGAGCAGCAGTGCGCAGAGGAGGCGGCGGAGCCACAGCATCGGCAAGCGCGTAGCAAGATGCGAGCCGATGAGGCCTCCGGGGATCGAACCGATGAGCAGCGTCAGCACCAGAGTCGGATCGACGTTGCCAAGCTTGAACTGCAGGAATCCGGTCACTCCCGTCAAAATCACTGCGTGGACGATGTCGGTCCCGACATTCTCTTTCGGCGTGAAGCTGTAGAACAGCAACATCATCATCATGATGATGCTGCCCGATCCGACCGAAGTCAGTCCGACCAGAAAACCCGCGGTCAGGCCGATAAAGCCCATCCCGATCATGCCTTTTAATGTCGGAGGCCGGTGGGCAACGCGTTCTTCGATGCGCCGCTGGAAGAGCAGCAACAGCGGAACCACGATCAGCAGTATGCCGACCGCCGTCTTGATGAAATTGTTGACGCCATCGCCGTAGACGCGGTGAAGGTGGACGAGCAGTCGCAGTCCAGCGAGGGATCCCGGAATGCTGCCGATGGCAAGAACGAGTACGACTTTCTTGCGTACCGTGCCTTTCTTCAGGTGAAGCAGGCTAGCCGGAACTTTAGTGAAGAAGTTGAAAAGGGCATCGGATCCGACCGCGACGATCGCGGGGATCCGGAGGCCGAAGATCAGCACGGGGAGCAGCAGCACGCCGCCCCCCACGCCGCTAAGGCCGATGAGAACGCCGACGACAAATCCGACCAGGATTTTGGCTACCAGCAGTTCCATAGTTGCCCCACGTCAGGCTTAAGCTGCAGCTCCGTTGACTCCGATGAAGCCCTCGCGTTCAAGATGCAGAATAATTTCCTGCGCGGCTTCTTCGGGAGACAGTTCCCCGGTGTTGATTGTGACCTCGGCATCCGGCGGGACTTCGTAGGGATCGGAGATCCCGGTGAATTCCTTGAGAATGCCGGCGCGGGCTTTCGCATAGAGTCCCTTGCGGTCGCGCTGCTCGCAGACTTCCACAGGAGTCGCGATGTGCACGAGGATGAATCCACCGTAGGGCTCGACCATCTGGCGTACGTGCTTGCGGGTCGCGTCATAAGGCGCGATCGGAGCGCAGATGGCGATGCCGCCGTTCTTGGTGATCTCCGAAGCGACGTATCCGATGCGACGGATGTTGATGTCGCGATGCTCTTTGGAGAATCCGAGTTCGGACGAAAGATGCTTCCGAACCAGATCGCCGTCGAGCAGCGTGACGGGACGGCCACCGACTTCGAGGAACTTGGTCAGCAGCACGTTCGCGATCGTCGACTTGCCCGAGCCTGACAGTCCGGTGAAAAACACCGTCACGCCCTGGCGACTGCGCGGCGGGAAACTGCGGCGCAACTCATGCACGACTTCGGGATAGGTGAACCATCCGGGAATGTCGCGGCCTTCATTCAGGCGCTGGCGCAGCTCGGTTCCGGAAATATTCAGAACGCGGTCGCCCGGCTTGACCTCGTTATCAGGAACGTAGCGATCCTGATCTTCGAGATAGACCATCATGTTGAAGTTCACCATGGTCACGCCGATATCGGCCTCGTGCTTGCGGAACAGTTCCTGCGCTTCGTAGGGGCCGTAGAACGGCTTGCCGTCGGTATCTTTTCCCGGACCGGCGTGGTCGCGGCCGACAATAAAGTGCGAGCATCCGTGATTCTTGCGGATGAGCGCATGCCAGATGGCCTCGCGAGGTCCGCCCATGCGCATGGCGAGCGGCAGCAACGCGAGTTTCACGGTTCCTTGCGGGAACTTTGAAAGCAGCAACTGGTAGCAGCGGACGCGCGTGAAGTAATCGACATCGCCGGGCTTGGTCATGCCGACGCTGGGATTGATGAGCAGATTCGCTTCGACTTGCTTCGCGGCGCGGAACGTGAGTTCCACGTGCGCGCGGTGCATAGGATTGCGCGTCTGGAAAGCGACGGTGCGGCGCCACCCGAGGCGGGCAAATTCAGCGCGCAATTCCGCCGGAGTGAGACGCAGCGTGCGGAAATCGTAGTGCGAAGGATTCTGCAACGCTTCGACGCGTCCGCCGACGTACCACGGATTCGACTTGTTCATCGTGAAGTCGGCTCCGGGATGGGCCTTGCTGGTGCTGTTGAAGACCGCCTTTGCTTCGGCGGCGCGATCGGGCTGCCAGACTTCTTCGACGTGGAGGACGGCGAGCATGACGCCTTCGGGATCGCGCAGCGCTACTTTGCTGCTGCCGGGCGTGAGCTTCTTTGCGAATTCTTCGGTGACGTCGAGCGTGATCGGCATGGGCCAGAGAATTCCGCTGGCCAGGCGCATGTTGTGACAGACGCCTTCGTAGTCGGCCTTCGTCATGAAGCCGGTGAGAGGAGAGAAGCCTCCGCTCATCAGTAATTCGAGATCGCAAAGTTGACGTGCAGTTAAATCCCACGACGGCCACTCGCGAGAGTGGGCTTTGAGTTCTGCGGCTTTTTCCGGAGCCACAATCAGGTTAACGAGTTCCCCGCCGTGCGGAGCGATCAAATGGCTAGTAGAAGCGGACAAGCGAGTGAGCCTCCCAAGGTTCGTCGATTTAAGATTTAGTGCATGTAATGCAAATGTCTCGCCGAAGGAATCCGTAACGACTTCCTACATGTAAAGGGGGGACATGCACGAGACGGCAAATTTTGAGGTCTTTAACCCCAGTTGATCTTCACACCACAGAATCGCTGTACTACAAGCAAGCACCTGCTGTGCCGCTCAAGGTTCTGTCATTGTACTGTAAATTGATAGGGATAAAAGCTTAAATCGAAATTTTCCGCGGGAGACGCTGTTTTCCACGCAGTTGTGTGCAAATGATTGCGCAGATGAGGAATGAAATTCTTTCCTGCGGCGTGAATGAGTATGCAAGTTCTTGCGTGGTCGGACGGGAGTGGAATCGAAAGTAATCACTTCAGGGATACAGCTCTTTTGATCGCACAAAAGAGTGATCGCTGAATGTGAATTGCATCCGCACGTATCAGAGTGGGTTTGAAGAAAGCGATTCATGCTTGTGAGTTTTTGCGCAAAAAAATATTTTGTCGGATCACCGGAAACAAATTTTGGGGCGAGTAAATGGGCTGAAAATTTCGTACAAGTCGGTATATCCCCTCCCCCCTGTGGTCTATTGGAATCTTCGAGTTAGCGAAAATTTGCAAAGTAATCTATGGCGCTCAATCAGTTGGGGGCAAAATCTTGATTTCAAAGATCTTAGCTCGAACAGCGAGAGCCCGCCGTATGCCGCTAGCGCCTTGGCGATGATCTGCCTCGCTGCCTGTGGAAAGCAAGGTCAGATGTCAGAGAGGAGGGTGTGGAAAACGGTTGAAGACTGGAATCGGTGCCGAGGTTCGGAACCTGGGTGAGAGAAATGGCGACGTTTCGCCAACAGACTTCTTGCGAGATAATCCTCAATCAGAAGTGGAGCGAATTCATGCGGGCCGCTGTGCTGATGTGCCTTCTAGTTGTCGCCTTCCAATCGTTCGCGCAGAACGAAGTATCTGGGGTGCATGGTCTTGTTCTCAGGCCCGACGGCAAGCCGATAGAGGGCGCGTTCGTGCTAATCCGCGACTATCAACAACTGAATCAAGGGTTCGTCTCGGATAGATGGGAGAGTAGGACAGGTGCGGACGGAAGCTTTTCGTTTGCAGCGCCCAACGGATGTTATGACATCTTCGTTTCGGGCAACGCCCAGTTCCTGCCGTTCACTCAGAGAGTATGCGTTAAGTCTGAAAATCAGGTACTGAAAATCAAGCTAAAGCCCGACCCACATCCGATGCTTTTACAGGATTGATTCATTGAGTGTAATCGCGAATTTCTCGCCAATTCACCTGCCGCGAAACCCCACGCTGGCATCGGCTACTTTGAAGCGGTTTGGTTTTCGCGCATGAGGTAAAGATTAACGAGCAAAGCCCCGGCGAGTCCCAGAGTAAGACGTGCGTCAGGCGGATAGCCTCCCCAGAAATGATGCTTGAAGAGCAGGACCAGTTCAAGGACAAGCCCTGCGAGGCACATCAGGGCACTGATGCGAGCATAAGGGTGTTTCAGCCTCTTCCTACCTGAGTCGGCAACAAGATGTTTCGGCATCAGTTTGAGTGTAATCGCGATTTTTCGCCGACTGAGTTATTTCCGAACACCTACGTGCCAGGTAGAATCTCGTCCATGCCTGTTTTGGCCGCAATCCTTTTCGCCGTTTTCGCGCTTGGAGGCAGGTGGATTCAGCTTCACCCCGAGCGGACCGTACCGAAAGGGCAGTTTGTCGGACGCAACACTTTCGGCGCTCGATTCTTCCGTGCTCAAATGGCGATCTTGGGCACCTTCATGGTTTTCGCCGGGACAACCGCTGTGGTTTTTTCTCTGCTGTCCCTGCTAACGTCTGCATCTGTGCGTTTGGAGTTATTGGCAAAGCTGATCGGTGTGGTTGCGGGTGTGCTCGCCGCGATTTATGTGCGGAAGGAAGCACGGACACGGCCAGAGTATGTGAGCAGTAGCCCTTATGGATGGTGGCCGTAGGCGGCCTTTCAAGAGTCCTCCAAGCCGTCAATGAGCGTAATCGGGATGTTACGCCAGTTGGTTTTTTGAAGGTGCTGCCATAAACTTTTGGGCGTCAGAGAAGCCAGACGTCATGATCAAAAGCAAGAGAGTAATTCTGGGGCTGGTTTGTGGTGCGGCGCTAGTTGCGGCTGTGTTCGCATTCGGCCTGTTCCACGGCTACTTCGATCACGGACAATTCGAGATCAAGGAGACGAACTGGTCGCCTTCAGCGCGAGTTGCAATGGTTGCGGCCCGCTCCGATCATGAGGCACTGGGTGGACTTGATTATTTCGTGCTTATCGGAGATCGCGTATTCTCTCCAACTGAACTGAGGTCTGCATATTACAGCGATGCTGTCGTTTTCGCTGCTGCAGATAATTGTCTGAGTGTCCGTTGGATCGACTCGCACAATCTAGAGGTTATGTGCCGTGATCGGTCTTTAGACTCCCGTCACATCAATGTTCGCAAACGCCAAGTAGGGGATGTAGAAATCAAGTACGTGAACATTCAGGATGGGACTGCGGCCCAGCAATGAGGGTCAACCACAGTTTATTTGGACGGAACCATTCGTCATTGGCGAAACCAGGCAATAACACAAGTGAGCAAAAGGAAAATAAGTTTGAATCATGGGTAAGATGACCGCGTCCGCAGTCTATCTCTCGATCGCCACCGCGGCCGCGTAGCCCGGATTTGTTTGCATACTGCGCAGCATCCACCGAGCCGCTTCTGCTGAATCCGGGCGGGTTGCGATTAGAGCTTGCGCGGGATCGGGTTCGATGGATACGTCGAACTGGTGAAGCGGCAACGAGAGGCCTTCGCCCTTTGCCTTGATGTAGGCTTCTTTGCGCGTCCAGCAGCGGAAGAAGGCGGTGTGGAGTTCATCGCCCGAGAGAGAGCGCAGAGCGTCGCGTTCGCGAACGGAAAAGAAACGTTCGGCCAGTTTCAGCGCGTCGGTTTGCGGACGGAGCTTTTCGACATCAACTCCGATGTCGCGCTTTCGCGTGAATGCCAGAAGCGCGAGGCCTTCGGAGTGAGAGACATTGAAGGCGAGATCGGAGTCGTTCGCCAGAAACGGCTTGCCGTATTGCGTGTAGCGGAAGGAAATTTCCTGCGGCGCGATGCGAAGGTATTTGGAAAGCAGGGAGCGGAGAGTGCCGCGAGTCAGGATGTAATCGGTGCGCGGGCGTTCGACGCGGTAGCGGGTGGCTTTTTCCCGCTCTTCTTCGGAGAGCAGTTCGTGGCACATATTTATTTCTTCTTCAGAGCCGCGCAGATTTCGTTTCCACACGTGCGCGGTGGCGAAAGGCAGGTTCGGCGGAGAGGAGTCGAGCGATGCGTCCCAGACTCCGCAGATCTCGATGGTTGTTGTGGCCATGGCGATGCAAAAGCAGCGCCTAAAGGCGCGTTAGTTTTCTGACGCTTAACGGCACGCATAAATGCGTGCCCCGATACGAACCTCCCTCGGAATGCGCATCGTGCCCTGGTACGAAACCTGCGCGGACAAACGCGTCCGCGGCGCGGTGCTACGCGCCGCCTTTCTTCAACTGCTGCTTCCATCCCAGGACTCGGGCCTTTGCGCCTTCGGCTTCCGCCTCGGGAATCATCCCCTTCTTCTGATATAGCACCGACAGGCTCGTGTGCGCGAGGACATCATCCGGATCGATTTCGGCGATGCGCTGGGCCACTGCGATCGCCTCGTCGTAGCGCTCGAGATCCTGCAGGGCGCGCGCCAGGCCGTGCATGGCTTCGGTGAATGTCGGATCGGCGGCGAGAGATTCGTTGTATGCCTGCACGGCCTCGTTCAACTTGCCGTCGGCCATGAGGTCGAGCGCGGCATAGTAGTGATCTTCAGCCTTCTGGCGGGCGTTGGCGTCAGGCATGTGCAGGAGGTCCGGCGGAGAAGGAATTTTAACATGCGGAACTTCCGTGACACTGGCCGGGCAGGCGCATTCGGTTATGATGGCTGCGAATGGTCTACAAGATACGGTTCCTGTGGAACGCCACGAAGGGGCATCGGCTGACGCCGTGGCGCAGTCCGTATCTTCTGTGGAGAATCGAAACCTACACCGGCGTCAAGATGAAGCAGATCGGATTCCTCGAGTTCTGGGAATTCATGTGGCGCGAACGCGAGGAGTTGTGGCGGTTTCTGAAGTGGACCGGTGAGATGGAGCGGTACGTTCATCCGCGGCCCAAGGGCTGCTAGCGATTACTCACCACAGGGGACACAGAGGGGCACAGGGGAACTGCCGAACAGAGGGTCTCTCCACTTCGGTCGAGATGATAGGATTTACGCACCCTTTCCTGCTGCTGCGGCTTCTCCCAGGAAGATGCTGACTTCGGCGCCCTTGCCTGCGCCGGTGAGTTGGGCGGCGGCGGCGCGGTTGGCGACCAGCTCGAGGTATCCCATGCTGCCGAGGATTCCGAAAACTTCTCCGGGAGCGCCTTCGGCATAGGTATTGCGGATTTCTGTGATCTCTTTATTTCCCACCACAATCTTGAATGCGGACGGCTTTGCACCAAAGAGACTGGGCGCATCCTGCGGAGTCAGATTCGTAATCAGGTTGCCGAAGCGGTCGACTTTCAACACGACTGCGCGCAGGCGATTGTCCCCGGCCGGCTTCGGCCGCGGCGCAGCGAACTTCACATAGTCTTCGATCTCGTCGCCAAACTTGTGCGAGTCAACCATCTTGGCGAGGTACGCCGCGACGGGAGCGAAGACATCGCGTCCGTGGAACGTACTGCTCACGGGCTGATGGAAATAATGTTCGGAGGTCACGTGGCGCACGTGGATGCGCTCTTCTTTGGCGTAAACCATCGAGAGCACGCCGTTGTCAGGGGCGACGAAGTGGTATCCGTCGCTCGAGGCGATGATCGGGCGGCGCGTTGTTCCCACGCCGGGATCGACCACGACCATGTGCACGGTTCCCGTCGGAAAGTAGGAATACGTCTGCGAAATCGCGATGGCACCATCGAGCACGTCGTAGGCTTGAATGGCGTGCGTGACGTCGACGATCGCAGCCTCGGGCACGATATCGAGAATGACGCCCTTCACGGCGCCGACAAAGTGATCGTTGGTTCCAAAATCCGTAGTAAGAGTGATGATCGGACGGTGCGGCAAATTTTCCCCTCGCTGGAAGACAAAATACTACGTACTTGGAAGTTAATTGGCAGGGAAGCGGGGCGTCAAGGCACGAGGGTAACGGCCATTAGAAGATCTTATTTCTCGTCAGAGCGCGCTATTCGTGCCTGAGGGCTTCGATCGGATTCAGTCTTGAAGCGCGGAAGGCAGGGATCATTCCGCTGACAAGCCCTACCGCGCCGAGAATCAGCGTAGATGCGATTAATGTCGCGGGGGCGATGATCAAGCGGATGTCGCCGGCTTGTCCGTTTTTCGCGAAAGCGCTGTAGAAGGTCAGCCGTCCCACAGAAAGCGACACAACGTAGGCGAGAACCATTCCCAGGACGCCGCCGATGAAGGTGATGGTCAGCGCCTCCGCGAGGAACTGCATCAGGATGTAGCGCCGCTGCGCGCCAAGGGCTTTCTGTACGCCGATCTCGCGCGTGCGCTGTGTGACGGAAACCAGCATGATGTTCATCAGGCCGACGCCGCCGATGCCGAGCGTGAGCGTGCCGATGAATCCCATAAGGATTTTCAGTCCCAAAGTGATGATCTGGAACTGGTGGAGCTGCGTCATCAGGTTGAACACTCTGACTGCATCGCGGTCGCTCTGGTTGAATTTGTGCTGCGCCGCCAGGAGGGCGCGAACCGCCGGTTCGATCTTCTGGAACTCCGGTGTCTCGTAGTTGAACCAGATCGTGTCGAGGTAGTGCGTGTCCTTGAAATCGCTCATCGACGTGAAGGGAATGTAAACGACGCGGTTGATATCGTCATTGCCCTCCTGCATTTTTGGGCTCAACACGCCGACCACTTCGTAGCTGATTCCGTCGAGGCGTATATAGTCGCCGATTGCATTGCGGCCTGAGAATAACTTTTCCTTGGCTTCGGAGCCGATGACGGCAACCCGGCCGCGCTGGACCTGGTCCTCCATGTTGTAAAAACGGCCTTCGCCCAGTTTGAGCGAGCGTATCTGGTAGACGTCGGGATTGTTGCCGCTTACCGTGAAGGTGAAATCGCGTGTGTCATATTGCACGTTCACCTGCTTTTCGACGTTGGGCGTGATGTGCGTGATCTGCGGGAGATTCGTGGTGAGATCGTCGAGATCGTCCTGAGTAAAGCGAATCTGGACTCCAGACTTCTGTCCGCCGGCCTGCATCGAGGTCTTTCCCGGCACAACGATGACGAGCTTTGTGCCGAAGTTCGCGAAGATGTTTTCGCAGGCCTTGCCGAATCCGTCGCCGTAGGCGAGCAGCATCACAACCGTGGCGATGCCCCATGCCATGCCGAGCATGGTGAGCGCGGTGCGCCGTCGATTGTGGCGCATCGCTGCGTAGGCTTCATGGAGCAGGTCTTGAAACATGGCGTCTACTCCTGGCGGAGAGCCTCCACGGGCGGCAGCATCGCCGCTTTGCGCGCAGGATAGAGCCCTGCCAGGACGCCGGCCAGAGTCAGGCTGCCGATGGCCAGTAGCGCCGACATCGGCACCAACCTCGGCGGATCGAACCCCTGCGGACCTTGTATGCCTCCCATCAAGCCCATCAATCCGCCGGCGAAAAGCATTCCGATGAAGCCGCTTCCGAGCGTAAGCAACATTCCTTCAAGGAAGAAATGAAACAGGATGTTGCGGTTGGTCGCGCCCAGGGCCTTGCGCAACCCGATCTCATGCGTACGTTCGCTGACGGCCACAAGCATGATGTTGACGACGCCGATCGCGCCGAGAGCCAGCGTGACCATCCCCACAGCGCCGAGGAACATGTTCATCACATCGAAGATGGTGTTGACCATTTTCGATTCCTGGATCGAGTCCCATTCGTCAAATGCGTTCTCGTCGGATGCGTCGAATCCGTGATTGCGGCCAACGATCGCGTGTACTTCCTTCTGCGCCAGCACGTGATCGGCGGTCACGAGCGGCTGATATTCAATAAACGAGATCGAGTTCTCGTGATTCTCTCCCTTCAGCGGAAAATTCGCCTCCATGACCTGAAATGGAATATAGCCGCGCATGTTCAGCCACATGTTGTCGCCGCGGCCCAGGTGCGGCATGCTGCCCACCACTTCAAAGCGGATTCCGTTGATAAGAACGAATGAGCCGACCGAAGGTCGTCCGGGAAACAGCGCTTTGAGAAGCTCGTTCCCGAGGACGATGACATTGCGTCGCTGGATTCCGTCGAGCGCGTTGAGCCAGCGTCCTTCTTTGAGGGGCAGGTAACTGATTTCATTCAGCTCTGGTTCCGTGCCCAGAATCTCTCCGCTGGCGCTGGCGAACTCGCTGACCTCATGCAGGTCGTTGCGCGAGATGACGGGGCAGGCGTTTGCCACGTATCCGGCCTGGCGGATGTCACGATAGTCCTGGTACGTGAGCAGGTAGGAGCGGGCAGAACTCATGTTGCCGCGGACGGCCGGAGCGCGTCCGGGAAAAAGAAACATGATGTTCTTGCCGAACTCGGCCATCTCCCGCTTGTTGCCGGAGCGGAAGCCCTCGCCGACCCCAACCAGGAGCAACAGGGATCCGACGCCCCACGCGATGCCGAACATGGTCAGGAACGAGCGGAGTTTATGGGCCCACAAGTTGCGGAAGATCTGCGCAAAGATGTCGAGGACTGTTCGCATGCAAGGAGGGCCCTTTCAGAAATACGTATTCGACTCGACGTTAGTTCCTATGATGCAGATATTTCCGTTCGCGAGGCCTACTCGTATCGCAAAGCCTCAATAGGATTCAGCCTCGCTGCCTTCAGAGCAGGGAAGAATCCGGAAACCACCCCAACCATGGAAAGAATGATGAATGAAATCATCATGACGCCCACGGACGCGTGGAGGAAGATCGCGCCTTCATGGTCGGCAGTCTTATAGAACTCGTCATAGAGGGGCATCGGCGGGATGACCCACGTTAAAAGTTCGGCGACCGCCATCCCGATGAGGCCGCCGACGAAAGTCAGCACCAGCGCCTCCAGCAGGAACTGCACCAGAATGTGCCTAGGTCGCGCGCCGATAGCTTTGCGCAGGCCAATTTCGCGCGTGCGCTCTGTGACTGAGACCAGCATGATGTTCATGACTCCGATGCCGCCCACGGCCAGGGTACAGACACCGATCAGCCCGAGCACCGCTTGCAGTCCATAGGAAAATGCATTGATCATGCTGCGGTCTTCGATCGTGTCCCATTCGGGCGTGGCCTTCTCGTCCTTGGGATCGAAGTGATGGCGGCGCGCGATGACCTCGCGGACGGCCATCAGCGCTTTCTTGTTCAGTTCGGGCGCGGTGGGCTGGATGATGATTTCGTCCGGATCGCGAATGTTCTTCAGATCGCGCATCAGGGCGAAGGGGATGAATGCGTTTTCGTTATCGGGACCCTGATACATCGAGTCCTGGATCTTGTTTTTCATCGTGCCGATGCATTCGAAGTCGAGGCCGCCGATTTCGACATGCTGCCCGGCGCCGGGCGCGCCCTGAAACACTTTCTTCGCCGCCTGGTAGCCGAGAATCACCACGCGCCGATGATCGGCAAAGTCGCCTTCGTTGAAATAGCGGCCGTCGGCCAGATCGAGTTTCCGCATCTGGCCATACGGCATATCCACGCCGCGGATCATGATCGAGACGACGCGCGTGCCGATCTTGAATCCGAAATCGCGGTCGATCTCGCCGCTGACCGCACGTACGAGAGGAACTTCATCGCGAATAGCCTCTACATCCTCGAGTTCGTAAGTGATCTTCTTGCCCGCGCGCTGGCCGCCGGCCTGCATGCTGGTTTGCCCCGGCCACAGGACGATGACGTTGTTTCCCATGTTCAGGAAGGCGTGCAATACGCATCCGCCGAGGCCCTGGCCGTAAGCGAGCAATAGAACGACCGAGACGAGGCCCCAGCCGATTCCGAGCATGGTCAGCGCGGATCGGGTGCGGTCGCGCATCAGCGACTGCCACCCTTGCGAGATGAGTTCCTTCAAGAACATGGTCGTTGGTCGATCGTCGTTAGTCGTTGGCCTTCGCCGCGAGTCGT
>DATEJO010000095.1:0-15994 GCA_035277905.1 Candidatus Sulfotelmatobacter sp. | reverse complement strand
GGAGTGAGATAAACGCCCCAAACGCGCCCTTTGTGCCGGTTCTTCGGACCTTTGTCGCGGTAAAAACCCACCGTGCCGAGCAGCCTGTCTCCCTCGAATGCTCCCACGACGAACGAATCTTCCGCTGCCGAGCCAAGCCGGTTGCGGACGCCTTCCGAAGTGAGCGCATGGTGCTCTTCAACCGAGGAACTGAACGCCTCCGGATCGGTCTCGAGAGCCTCCAGTCGCAGCCGGAGCCACTCGTTCGCGTCATCGGCAGTAAGAAGCCGGATCTCCATCGATCTATCGTTTACTGCGATCCGCGGCACGCCGCGCAATATCCGCCAATCTCAAGCCGCGAGATCAGCACGCGAAACCGGCAGTCTCGTTCGACTTGTTGCTTGAGCTTTTCAAAGCTGTCGCTTACGAATTCTGTGATCTTTCCGCAGCGCAGGCATGCCATATGAATGTGATCGCGCTCGAGTTTCCGTTCGTAGTAATGTCCCTCGCCGTTAAGGTGCATGAGGTCCAGCTCGTCAATCAAGCCTTGCCTTTTGAGCAGCCGAAGCGTCCTGTACACCGTACTGCGGTCCACGCTCGGATCGATCTTTTGTGCCTTCCTGAGGATCTGGCTTGCATCGAGATGCTTGCTCGCTGTCTCCATCACCCTGAGGATCGCGCGCCGCTGCTCGGTCATTCGGATTCCGCGCTCCACGAAATGCGCCTGCAGCCGTCCCGGCATTTCAGTTTGAGGTAAAGGCATAGGGATTTTTCCCTGTCGCAACTGGTCGCAATCACGATGCGACGAATTCTTTCGCACACGCTTGACGCACAAGAAACAGTTACGGCAGTATCGTGAATATATCCTAGATGCGACTGAGTTGCAACTAGCGAGGATAGTAAGAAATGAATTTCACGATCAATGCGAATCATGAAATGCGACTTACTCGCAATTATGTCTTTACTCTGCTTATGCTGATCGTCAGCGGTTTCCCCGTGCCTGCCCAGGAGAGCCCCTACCTTGTCACCTATGACCACTACCTTGAGGAGCCGGGCAATCTGGAAATCGAATACTTTTCGACGTTTGGCACGCAGCGCGGCGGCAACGATTTCCATGCCTTCTGGTCCGAGTTGGAATACGGCGCGACTGCCTGGTGGACCACCGAGTTCTACCTCGATGGACAATCCACGTTCAACGAAAGCACAGTCTTCACTGGCTTTCGCTGGGAGAATCGTTTTCGCCTGTTGCAGCGCGAACATTTCATCAATCCGGTTATCTACATCGAGTACGAGCAGACCAGCGGTGCGGACAAAATCCTGAAAGAAGTCGAAGGTCACGACGTTGAATCCGACTACTCCGCCCCGAATTCGCTTACCCGCCAGGAGCACGATCACGAAATGGAATTCAAACTCCTGTTATCGCGAAACTTTCACGGATGGAACTTCGCCGAAAACGCGCTCGCCACGAAAAACCTCACCGGAGGTGATCCTTGGGCATTCGGGTATGCCATTGGCGCCAGCCGTCCTTTGGCTCTGAAAGCATCTGCCCAGCGCTGCAATTTCTGCCCCGAGAATTTCATCG
This sequence comes from Candidatus Sulfotelmatobacter sp., assembly GCA_035277905.1. Lineage (GTDB taxonomy): Bacteria > Acidobacteriota > Terriglobia > Terriglobales > Acidobacteriaceae > Sulfotelmatobacter. The sequence continues at coordinate 14,433 of DATEJO010000095.1, read as the reverse complement.
CTGGTGTCGAGATGTATGGTGGACTTGGTGACCGCCACAGCTTTGGGCTCCACGATACATCTCACTATCTCGCCCCGGTTCTGGCGTGGAATCTAGCAAATGACTGGACCATTCGCTTATCCCCGGGTTTCGGCCTGAATGACAACAGCCACCAATTCCTGCTGCGATGGGGGCTCTCACGTGAATTCACCGGTTTCGGAGAAGCCATCAGCCGTGTGTTTGGAGGACGCCAGTGAACACCGGAGCGGCGTCGATCATCTGCTGCATGTTGATTGCGATCCTGCTCTGTCCTGACCGTATACTCGCGAAGCGTCCGAAAGCATCCGACACGGTCTCGGTGTATTCCGAACTCGCCAAGGCTCCCGCCATGGAGTCCGCGCGCACCAATCCCTTGGAAAGCGATCCGGAAGCCATCGCGGCCGGGAACAAGCTGTTTCATATGCATTGCGCAGAATGTCACGGGGAAATGGCGGAAGGAGGAAAGAAAGCCCCCAGTGTACTAGTGGACGAAGTCCAGCAATCTATGCCCGGGACGCTCTTCTGGCTGCTGACCAACGGCGTTGTCCGGCGCGGTATGCCTGTATGGTCAAAACTGCCCGAATCCCAGCGCTGGCAACTGGTCAGCTATCTCAAATCTCTCTCCGGACCTTCGAAACCCTAGCCGGATCAGGCAGATACGAAGGACTAGCGTCTTGCGACTTTCCTACTCCCATCGCATCTAACTCCAGTGTTACGATAGTGAGTTCGACTCCCTTCGGGGAAGCACTCATACCGATCGCAGCGGCAGCGCCAGCCCGATGCAGCGTCCGCCGACAGCGCGACGTTTACAACGAGGAGAAAGAAACAATGGCAGGCAACGGAATCGTCGAAGTAACGGATGCGAACTTCGACCAGGATGTTTTGAAATCGGACAAGCCCGTTCTGGTGGACTTCTGGGCAACATGGTGCGGCCCCTGCCGCGCTATCGCCCCCATCGTCGAGGAACTGGCAGCCGAGTATCAGGGCAAAATCAAAATCGGCAAGATGGATGTCGACTCCAACATGGCAACCCCGCAGCGTTATCGCGTGACCGGCATCCCGACGCTGCTCGTCTTCAAAGGCGGACAGGTCGTCGAGCAACTGGTCGGCTACAAGCCCAAGGACGCCATCGCCCAGGCCCTGAACAAGCACATCGGCTAAGTTCCGGTTCGTCCAACTTCGAATGCTCGGGAGTGATCCCGGGCATTTTATTTTTTCCAGCCTGCGCAGACGAAGGAAGGTACGAAACCGTGGTGACCGAGAACTGAGAACTGAGAACTGAGTACTGAGAACTGAGAACTGAGAACTGAGAACTGAGTTAGTACTTCCTCAGCACCCCGATCACCCGCCCCTGCACATCCACGGCCGCCGCCGGCACAATGATCGGCTGCATATTCACATTCGAAGGCTGCAGGCGTATGTTCTCCCCCTCGCGATAGAAACGCTTTAAGGTCGCGTCGCTTGAATCGACGAGCGCGACAACGATGTCCCCATTGTGCGCAGTTCGAGCCTTCTCAACCAAAACATAGTCGCCGTTGAGAATGGCTTCATCCTGCATTGAATCACCACGCACTTCAAGGACGAACACTTCCTTCGAGCGCACGAAATCCGCCAGCGAGATCGTTTCCGGATTCTCCACCGCTTCAATCGGCTGGCCTGCGGCGATCCGCCCCATCAGCGGGAGCACCACGCCCGTATTCACGTTCATCGACTGCTTCAGTTTGCCCTTGGGTGGCAGCAGGTCAATCGAGCGGCTGCGATTGTAGTCGCGCGTCAGCAGCCCTTTCTTCTCGAGATTCGAAATGTGCTTGTGGACCGTTGCCAACGAGTTCAGCTTCAGCCCTTGCCCGATCTCTTCGAAAGAAGGCGAGTAGCCGTTTTCTGTGACGAACCGTGAAATGAAGTCATACACTTCGCGCTGCCTGCGTGTGATCGCCATGCGGACATTATTGGCGAAGATAAGGCGAAAAGCAAGTACGAAGTGAGTTGCGGATTAAGAGAGCCGGTTAATTTCGCTTAGAGGGACGAAGACGGTCCTTCTGAAACCTGAAACTTTTTACCCGCTTATCACTCCAATCTGCCAACCAAGCTTTTTGAACTGGGGAAAATACAATGCCATCTCTTACGCATTTCGCGCTGATTCTTTCCGCGTCGCTTTTCGCTGCTACGGCCTGCAATGCCAAAGCAAATCCTTCGATGGCCGTGCCCGCACCCACTGTGGATGCACCGCGCGCCACGGCGCCTGGTCACGAGACAGCCGTTCTTTCCGGAGGATGCTTCTGGGGCGTTCAAGCTGTGTTCCAGCATGTCAAGGGAGTCATCAGTGCGACCTCCGGCTATGCCGGAGGCTCTGCCAAGACGGCCCAGTACGACACCGTCAGCACCGGCGAAACCGGACATGCCGAGTCCGTCGAGATTGTTTACGACCCTTCGCAGATCACTTACGGCCAGTTGCTCCGCATTTTTTTCTCCGTCGCTCACGATCCCACGGAGCTCAATCGACAGGGACCCGACGACGGCACTCAATACCGCTCCGCCATCTGGTATACGAATGACGAGCAGAAGAAGGTCGCGGATTCCTACATCGCGCAACTGGATCAGGAAAAAGTCTTCCCGCATCGCATCGTGACTCAGGTTGCGCCGCTGAAAGCTTTCTATCCCGCGGAAGCCTATCACCAGAACTACGCCGCACTGCATCCGGATAATCCGTACATCGTTTTCAACGACGCGCCAAAGGTTGTGCATCTGAAGCAGGAATTTCCGGATATTTACAGGAAGTAACCCAGACTGAAGGCCAAGATGTTCAAATCTGACCAGAAACGCGAAGATCAAATAGAGAGGGCTGACAGTTCGGCTTCATCAGATAAAACTCTTTCTGCTCCCAACATGCAGCGGCGAGTTTTTGTTCTGAGTTCAGCGGCCACTCTGCTCGGCCTGGCGCTCTGGCAAATAAAGAAGCCGCGAGCCGTGGTAGCCGCCGTCTCTTCGGGGCCTCAAGAGGTTACGGTCGTTCTCTTTTCCGATACAGGCGAGCGCCTGAGGAAAGTCACGATCCCGAAAGTGGTGAAGACTGCGGAGCAATGGCGCGAACAACTCTCGGCCAACGTATACGACATCACCCGCAACGGCGATACCGAAATGGCTTTCACTGGAGCCTACTGGAACCTGCACGACCGCGGACTCTATCGATGCATCTGCTGCGGCAATGCGCTATTCGACTCCGCGACCAAGTTCGATTCCGGCACCGGATGGCCAAGTTTCTGGCAGCCCATCGCGCAAGAGAATGTTACCGAAACGCGCGATTCGTCGCTCGGCATGGAGCGCACTGCCGTTTCCTGCACCGAATGCGGCGCCCATCTTGGCCACGTTTTCGACGACGGCCCGGCTCCAACGTATCTCCGCTACTGCATGAACTCTGCCTCGCTCCGCTTCGTGAAACGCGTGACTTAAAATGGACTCGGGAGCGGGAACAGGTGTGACAAATTTCGCATCCCGCCAGACCACTTCCTATCAAATACGTATATGGATGCTCCTCCGCCCGCCTTCCGGCAACCGAGTGCTGTCGAAAAGCTGTTCAACCGTACGTTCGGATTTCTCGTCGGACTCGGCATCGGACCTTCATACATCTACGTTCTGGAAGTCCGCGGACGGAAGACCGGAAAACTCTATTCGACTCCAGTCGATCTGCTGGAATTGCACGACAAGCGTTATCTCGTGGCGCCGCGAGGCCGGACACAATGGGTCCGCAACGCCGAAACGTCCGGCGAGGTGACTCTGAAGCGCGGAAGCAAGCGTCAAACATTTCGCTTGCGGGCATTGAATGATGTTGAGAAGGTGCCGGTCCTCAAAGCCTACCTCGACAGCTTCAAGGGAGCCGTCCAGCGATACTTCACAGTTCCCGCCGGATCTTCGCCCGAAGCGTTCGCCGAAGTCGCAGCAAGTTACCCCGCGTTTGAACTCCTGCCGAACTAATCTCGCACCAGGTGCCGCAAGCACGCAAGCCTACGGATTTTCGTACGGGTGCAGGTTTTGCAGCGCAGCATGAGGACGAAAGGGAGTCTGTCTCGAAAATGGAATAAGTTCACTCCGGGCTATTCCCGACGCGCTTTCGACGCATTCCCCCGGGGTTTCGCGTCGGCTGTCGGCATCTCAAATCCGATTCGCCGATTGTTGGCCGGCAGCGGCTCCATCAATTCGCGAATGGCGTCAACCAGTTCCTGGAGTTCGGCATCGTGCGAATCCAGCCGAGACTCAAGCTCCGAAAGCTTGGACACGACGCGCTGATTGACGAGCAGCGACTCGCGCATCCGAACAAACGCGCGTACGACGAAGATGCTCATCTCGATCGCGCGCTTCGAGTTCAACACGCTCGCAGCCATGATCGCGCCATGCTCGGTAAAAGCATTTGGCAGATAGCGACGTCCTCCGCGTCCGATGTTTGAGGTCACAATTTGTGACCTCAAACCCTGGTGCTCGGCTTTCGTGACCGTGAAAACGAAATCCGCCGGGAAACGATGCTTGTTGCGCTTGATCTGCTGGTTGAGTTGCTTGACCGGAACGCCATAGAGCTCGGCTAAGTCTGCATCGAGAATGATCTTCTGATTGCGCAGCACCAGGATTTTCGCAGCAACTCGCTTGGTAAGAACAACCGCTGTTGTACTCATGATTCACCGAAATCTTGAGGTCACAAATTGTGACTTCAAAGAGAATTTAGAAGGACACGGAATCATAGCAAGCCTGAACGGATCCTCGGACACCGATAGTTCAGCTGCAAGGGTCAATTGCCCGGCAAGCCCGTGCGCATCGAGAACAGTTCCAGACGCAATCCACATTCCTCCAGCCGCTGAGGCCAGCAATCGTGAGAGACCAGACTCCGGTGCAGTTCGCGGTACTCACTTCTTCGTCAGGTTAATGAGTCAGGGTGCAGAAATCAGGAAGCGCGAAATTCCCACTTGACATCCACCGACAATCCACTACCATATGGTTGTGGATCGTCTGGGGACAACATTCGCGGCTTTGTCTGATCCAACTCGCCGGGCGATGATCGAGCGGCTCTCTCATGGACCTGCCTCGGTGCATCGATTGACGGAGCCGTTTCCACTCTCGCAGCAGATGATTTCAAAACATATTGCCTACCTGGTACGAGCCCAGATTGTGATCAAGACCAAGCGTGGACGAGAGAGTGTTTGCAGGCTTAGGCCGGAGGCGATAAAGACGGTCAGCGACTGGGCGATCAGTTATCGCCAATTCTGGGAAGAGAGTTTCGAAAAGCTGGATGCGGTTGTGACTCAAATGAAAAAAGCGGAGGTTCGACATGACAAAAAGCACGGTGAATGAGATCGAGAGATTGGTTGTGACACGAGTCTTTGATGCCCCACGCGAACTGGTTTGGAAGGCGTGGACAGATCCGCAATATGTAAAGCAGTGGTGGGGGCCCAAGGGGTTTACTGCGCCCGTCTGCAAGATGGATTTTCGCGTAGGGGGAAAATCTCTCCTGTGCATGAAGACGCCGGACGGGCAGGAGTGCTGGAACCTGGTTGAATACCACGAGATTGTTCCGCACGAGAAGATCGTTTCCTCCATGTACTTTGCCGATTCAAAGGGAAACAAGGTTGAGCCTGCGGAATTTGGAATCGAACATGAGGCCATAGACGGTGCGCAGGACGTGACTCTCTTTGAGGATCTTGGAAACGGCAAAACAAAACTCACCTTCATTGGAAATGAAACCATGCAGAACGCAATCAAGACCGGTCAGTTGGAGGGCATGAACCAGATACTCGACAAGCTTGCTGCAGTTGTTGCGGGACTGAAACAGGCGAAATAAGAAACTGGAACTCTGATGATCGTGATGCGCGAGCAACTGAACGTAACTGAGAGGGCGGGAATGAAAAGGACGAAGGCGGTTGGAGGGGCGGTTGGGAGAGGCTTGCTGGCCGCAGCGGCGCTAGGGGGAATTGTGACCTTGGCGCTGGCTGCGGGAAGCGGGACGAAGCCGGGGAACTCGATCGACTCGGTGCTGCGGGAGGCGGTGGAGCAGAACAAGGCACCGGGGGTGGTGGCGATGGCGTCGCGGGGAGACAAAGTCATTTACCAAGGGGCGTTCGGGAAGCGCGACAGCACGAAAGATGTTCCGATGACGCTGGACTCGATTTTCCAGATCGCTTCGATGACCAAGGCCGTAACGGCGGTGGCGGTGCTGCAACTGGTTGAGAGCGGGCGGGTGAAGCTGGACGAGCCCGCGGCGACCTATCTCCCGGAACTGGCGAAGGTGCAAGTGCTCGAGGAATTCGATCCGGCGACGAAAAAGGCGAAGCTGCGGCCACCGAAAACGCCACCGACGGTGCGGCAATTGCTGACGCATACTTCGGGGTTTGGCTACGACTTTTTCGATGCTCGGCTGCACGAATACGTGGAGGCGGGACTGGCTCCCGCGATTACGGGGGATAGCGACGCCTTTCTGAAGGCGCCGCTCATGTTCGATCCGGGAACGCGCTGGGAATATGGAATCAGCTACGACTGGCTGGGAGAACTGGTGGAACGGGTGAGCGGGGAGACGCTGGAGGAATGTTTTCGGCAGCACATCTTCGAGCCGCTGGGAATGACTGACACGTTCTTCAACGTTCCGGCGGAAAAGCAGGCGCGGGTGGTGGCGCTTCAACTGCGGCAGGCGGATGGGAGTTTTGTAGAACCGCCGCCGCAGCCGATGAAGCCGGTGAAGTTCTTCAGCGGCGGCGGCGGCCTCTACTCGACGGCGGGGGATTATTTGAAGTTCGAGCGGATGGTGCTGAACGGCGGGATGTTCGGCCGCAAGAGGATTCTGCGGGCGGAAACGGTGGCGGAGATGACACACAACCAGATCGGCGAGATGAAGCTCACGGAGTTCAGGAGCACGATGCCGCAGTTGCTCAAGAATCCCGTTCGTTTGCCGGGTTCGCCTGATAAGTTTGGATGGGGATTCGGAATCAACAGCCGGGCGGTGGAAGGCGGGCGCGCAGCGGGGTCGCTGGCATGGGACGGCATCTTCAACACGTTTTTCTGGATTGATGTTTCCCGGAAAACCTGCGGGGTGGTACTGATGCAGACGCTACCGTTCAGCGACGATGGGGCGGTAGCGGCGGCAGAGGAATTCGAGCGGGCGCTCTACGCGAGCGCGGCGCGGTGATGCTCCGCGATTGCAGTTGCGTGGCGCCCGGCGGCACAATCAGATTTTTGGGTTTGCAAATAATTGAAGACAAAAAGATCTGTGGCAGCCGGACCTGTAAGCCGAATTCTGTCCGCAGGATTGTTCCTGCTGGACGGCCATTCCTCTGGGCCACGCATTGCTGCGCGGCTCTAGCGACCTACCCGAAGGTTTGACGCACCGAGCCGGCACGTCCCCGCCCATTCTCGCAGGAGACCGATACCCTGATGCTCCTGCCAGAATGGGCGGGGTTCCTTCCTATTTGGTCTTGCTCCGTGTGGGGTTTGCCATGCCCGCGTCATTACTGCCGCGGCGGTGCGCTCTTACCGCACCTTTTCACCCTTACCCCGTTGCCGGGGCGGTATATTTTCTGTGGCACTTTCCGTCGATCCGGCTTGAACCGGACCTCCCGGACGTTATCCGGCACACTGCTCTGCGGAGTTCGGACTTTCCTCCCCGCCCATTCTCGCAAGAGCCGCTTTCCATGCTCCTGCCAGAATGGACGGGGCGACCGTCCGGTCCGGCTGCCTACGAACTCATTATATGCGATGCCTCCGCGTCCCCTGCCGGACTCCGGACTTCAACCTGCCCGTTCCTTTTCCGACCCGTCCGCCACTCAGGCTGATAAACTTAGCTGTCCCTGGGATCGGCCGGAAGGCCGCGAATCCCACGAATCTCCCATGAACATCGGCGAAGCCATCAAAGTCGCTCTCCAGTCACTCTGGGCGAACAAACTTCGCTCGGTTCTGACTTTGCTCGGAGTGGTGATCGGCGTCGGTGCGGTGATTGCCGTCGTAACCTTCGTCTCCGGCATCAACGATTACGTCGCCAAGAAGATATTTAATCTCGGAGCCGACGTCTTCATCGTTTCCAAAATGTCCGCCGTCGAGACCAATGTGGACCACTTTCTCGAGGCCGAGAAGCGCAAGAATCTCGACATGGAGGATTACGACGCCGTTCGCGCCGCTTGCCGCCATTGCGACTACGTTGGGGCGCGCGTGAGCACCGCCAGCACTGTCAAGCACAACGAGCAGTCCATCAACGACACCAACGTCCAGGGGATAACTCCCGAGATCGCGACGATTGTCGACACGGACCTGACTTCCGGCCGCATGATCAATCAGACTGATCTCGAAAATCACTCGCAGGTGGCCGTCGTGGGCACGGATATCGTTGAGCATCTCCTGCCGGGCGTCGATCCTTTGGGCCAGGAAATCCGCATTAACGGGTGGATCTATCAAGTCATTGGAGTCGGCAAAAAGAAAGGCAAGACCCTGGGCCAGAGCGCCGACAACTATGCACTCATCCCCATCACTGTCTACTTGAAGCAATACGGAGCGCACAACAACAGCATCGGGATCTGGGGTAAAGCGTCGGCGACCGGCGCTCCGTTGAGCCAGGCCATTGACGAAGCTCGCGTCGCTCTGCGCACGCATCGTCACGACCCTCTTGGCAAGGACGACAGCTTTGAAATCGAGACGAACGAAAGTCTTCTAGGGATATGGTCGGGCCTGAGCAACACATTCTTTATGGCGACCATTGGGATCGCCGCTGTCTCGCTCGTCGTTGGCGGTATCGTCATCATGAACATCATGCTTGTGTCGGTGACTGAACGGACACGCGAAATTGGCATCCGCAAGGCTCTCGGCGCACGCCGCGATGACGTGCTTCTGCAATTCCTGATCGAATCGGTGATTCTGGCCCTTGTTGGAGGAGCATTAGGCGTGTTGTCAGGCATCACTCTCGCGGAGCTAGTCACGGCCATCATCGGGATGCCGTCATCGATCAAGCTTTGGGCCGTTGCCGCGGGACTAACAGTCGCAGCCAGTGTGGGAGTCTTCTTCGGAGTCTATCCCGCGCGCAAAGCCGCCAAGCTAGACCCGATCGTGGCGTTACGGTTTGAGATGTAAGCACCAGATTAAGAAGTTGAGGGTTGGTTTTCAATTACCAAATTACAAAATTACCCAATTACTCAATCCGTATGATTCGCAAATCCGAATTCGGCGAAATCGTCCACATGGCGACGGACACGATCCGCAGCAACAAGCTGCGTTCGGCCCTGACCGTCCTTGGCATCATCATCGGGGTGTCGGTCGTGATTGGCGTCTCTTCCATCGGCCGCGGTCTCGACGACAATGTCCGCGATCTCGTCGCCAGTATCGGTTCCAACGTCATCTTTGTGTTTCACCTTGATTTCTTCACCTTCGGCCGCATGACCGAAGAGATGCGCAAGCGTAAAGAACTGACCTATGACGATGCCATGGCGATGCGCGATCTGCCGCATATTCAGGCGGTGTCGGCGGGTTTGCGGCTTTTTCGGCCAGAATTTGGAGTTGGCACCTACTCGGTGAAATATCGGGACAAGAAGGTGAAGAACACCATTCTCGAAGGAGACATGGCGACAGCTAAGGATGTTTTCGACCTGCCGATGGCAAGCGGCCGATGGTTCAGCGACGTTGACGATGAGCACCATTCGCCGGTGGTTGTGATCTGTTATGACACGCAGCACGAATTGTTCGGCGACGAAGATCCGCTCGGCAAGGAAATCAATATCGAAGGCCGGTTATTCCAGGTAATTGGAACCGCTCAGAAGATCAAGTCAGTCTTCGGCGGCGGCAAGGATCCGAATGACAATCGGGTATTCTTCCCGCTGAAAACGTTCAAAACGCTGCATCCGGAAATGAAGCAATATGTGATCAGCGTGAAGGCCACATCCCACGACGACATGCCGAAGGCCATGGATGAGATTCGCGAACTGCTGAGACGCCGGCGTCACGTGCCATTCGATAAGCCCGACAATTTTGCGATCATGACCTCTACTTCGATTTCCGACTTCTGGAACGAACTCACCGGAGCGCTTTTTATCGGCATGTTCGCGATCTCCAGCGTCGGCCTTGTCGTCGGCGGAGTCGGTGTCATGAACATCATGCTGGTGAGCGTGACCGAAAGGACGCGTGAAATCGGAGTGCGCAAGGCTATCGGGGCCCGCAAGCGAGATATTCTGCTGCAGTTCACGCTGGAGGCGATCATGCTCACCGCGGTTGGCGGCGTGATGGGCATTCTCTTCGGAGCCATTATCGTCTGGGTCATCCCGGCGCTCTGGCCTTCGCTGCCCGCGCACCTATCCATGTTCTGGGTCACATTCGGCTTCGGTTCCGCCGCCGGAGTCGGCCTTGTTTTTGGAATTTATCCGGCGTGGAAGGCGGCGAACCTCGATCCAATCGAATCGCTGCGGTACGAATAAGCTGGCCTGCGCCCGCGCATGATTCACTCCATCGGCACCATTTTTCAGATCATCGCGATTCTCGGATGCGCTTCCAGTTCTGCTTTCTATCTTCTCTGCTGGTGGAGTGCGTGGCGATTCCTTCGTGCTCGCTCTTCCGCGAAGATCGCCGGCGCTGCACAGCGGTTGCCGGGAGTCTCCATTCTCAAGCCGCTGAAGGGCGCCGATCCGAATATTTATCAGAGCTTTCGCAGCCACTGCCTGCAGGACTATCCCGAATTTGAAATCATCTTCGGCGTTAGCGATCAGGCCGATCCCGCGGTTGCCAGCGTTCAACAATTGCAGCAGGAATTCCCGGATCGCGCGATCCGGCTTGTTATCTGTCCCGAGAAACTCGGACCGAATGTCAAAGTGGGAAATCTCGAGCAGATGGTTCGCGTGGCGCGGTACGAATATCTGCTCGTCAACGACAGCGACATCCTGGTCGAGCGCGACTACTTGCAGAGAGTCATCGCTCCCTTGCTCGACCCAACCGTTGGTATGGTGACATGTTTGTATCGCGGTATCGCCGAACCGACTTTAGGGTCACAACTCGAGTCGCTTGGGATCAGCACAGATTTCTGCGCCGGTGTCCTCGCCGCGCAACAACTCGAAGGCGGCCTGCACTTCGGTCTTGGTTCTACGCTCGCTTTTCGCCGGACCGATCTTGAAAAGATTGGCGGATTTCGCGCCATCGTCGATTACCTCGCCGACGATTATGAACTCGGAAAGAGACTCTCCGATCTTGGGCTGAAAGTTCGACTTTCTGACGTCGTAGTCGGCACGCATCTCCCCGCTTATGATCTTCACAGTTTTCTCTCGCATCAGATGCGCTGGGCGCGCGGAGTTCGCGATGCCCGCCTCGGCGGCTACATCGGCCTGGTCTCGACATTCGGTTTATTTTGGGCACTGCTGAATCTCATCCTCGCTCACGCTGCACCTTGGTCCTGGGCTGTGTTGGCGGGGGTTGTATTGCTCCGCCTCGCAGTCGCCCTGGCCGTCGGGAATTCTGTCCTTCATGACCGCCAGATTTTCTCCCGGCTTTGGCAATTGCCTCTGCGGGACCTTGTCGCGGTGGGAGTTTGGCTCGCCAGCTTCTTCGGCCATACCGTGGTCTGGCGTGGAGAGAATTTCAAGTTGAAGAATGGCCGCCTGACTCAAATCACCTCGTAGTGTCACCGATCAAGTGGCCACGAAGAAGTGCGCCCCACTTCTGGCCGACTTGCCTGAGATGGTGCTTTCAATGACACGTCCGGATTCCTAATGATCCAGCGCCCCGCGAACCTTCCCTGAAAGCTGCTTCAGCGTGTAGGGTTTCTGCAGGAAATTCTTCTCCAGATCTACCACCTTGTGGTCGAGCACGGTTTTCCCGGCATATCCCGAAACGAAGAGCAACCGCGTTTCCGGACGCACATCCGCCATTTCCTTCGCCAGTTCTCCGCCGCTCATATTCGGCATCACGACATCCGTGACCACAAGATGAATTCTTCCCTCGTGCGCCCGCGCAACATTCAGGGCGTCGAGTCCGTCTTTCGCTTCAATCACGGTGTATCCCTGCAGACGCAGAAATTCCGATGTCGAGCGCCGTACCGCCGTCTCATCCTCGACCAGCAGAATCGTCTCCGTCCCACCCATTGCAGGCTTGACTTGCGGACGTCCCGTCTTAGCAACCTGATTCCGCCCCTCGACAGAAGGAAGATAGATCTTGAAGACGGTCCCCGAATCCGGTTCGCTGTAAACCCAAATGAAACCTTTGTTCTGCTTGACGATCCCGTACACCGTCGCCAGTCCAAGGCCTGTGCCTTTGCCCGATGGTTTGGTTGTATAAAACGGTTCAAAGATGTGCGGCAGATCTTCGCGCGGGATTCCCTCACCATCGTCGCTGACCGTGACCAGCGCATAATCGCCCAGAGGGATAGTTGCCGGTTTGTCATGGATGTAAGCTTCATCCAGATGCACGTTCGAAGTTTCGATCCGCAGGTGGCCGCCTTGCGGCATAGCATCTCGCGCATTTGCCGCCAGGTTCATCAGAATTTGTTCAATCTGCATGGGATCGGCTCGCACACAGCCCACGCTGCCGCCGGGCAGGAATGAAAATTCAATGTCTTCTCCGATCAGGCGAGGCAGCGTCTTCGCAATGCCCGCCACGACCGGATTCAATTCCACAACGCGCAAAGCCTGCGGCTGTTTCCGGCTGAAAGCAAGAAGCTGCCGGGTCAACTCGGCCGCGCGCCGCGCCGCGAGCAAAATCTCCTGTACCTTTGCTTCGAGATCGCTGTCTTTGGGAATCGAATCCAGGGCGAGCTCGGAATAGCTGGTGATGATCGTGAGCAAGTTGTTGAAATCGTGAGCGACGCCTCCGGCAAGGCGCCCAACGGCGTCCATCTTCTGTGCCTGCAGCAACTGCGCTTCCAGCCGTAGTCGTTCAGTCAAGTCGCGTCCGTTGGCAATAAAATGCGTGATCTGCCCGGCTCCATCGCGCACCGGAGAGATGCTTTCCTCGACGTAATACAAATCGCCGTTCTTCTTCCGGTTGACCAGAATTCCGCGAAAGACGTTTCCAGAGAGAATGGTCTTCCACAACTCCTGGTACGTTTCCAGTGATTGTTCGCCTGACTTGAGCAAGCGCGGGGTCCTTCCGCAGGCTTCTTCGCGGCTGTAGCCGGTCAGCTTTTCGAAAGCTGGGTTTACGTACTCGATCGTGCCATCGCGGTCTGTAATGACGACCGTGTCCGCCGATTCCTCAACGGCGCGGGATAGTTTCCGCAATGATTCTTCCGCCTGTTGCTGCTCATGCTCGAGCGAATGGAGCGCCAGCGTGCTCCGAATGGTTCGGACCAACGTTGCACTGTCGAGCTGCGATTTCGGCACACAATTCCACGTTCCCGATTCGATGATCTCCGCGATGGTTTTCTCGTCCGCATCTTCAGTCAGCAGAATGAACGGCACCGAGACGCCCGCGTGCAGGAACTCTGATACGAGTTGAATCGCCTCGGCATCGCCCGTTTGGTATTCGAAAAGAATGAGGTCGTAGGGATGCCGTCGCAAGACCGACCTCGCCTCGTCGATCGAACGGGCGTGATCGAGATCGGCAGCCAGCATCTCACGGCTCCTTTCCAGAATCTCCCGGATCAGAAAGAAGTCTTCCTCGTGATTGCCGACCAAAAGCACGCGCAAACGTTCGAAGGCAGGTTGTGCGGCCGTGTTCACTGGTATCACTCCCTAACCAGTTACTATCGGAACCTGAAGGACTGAAGTTTAGTGACGAATTCAAGCCGCGTTTGAAGAATCGGGCTGGTCCTGAAACAGGACGCGGCGCATCGCCGATCGGCATTTCCGAACACATGCGGGAAATCCCCCTGGCCTTGCCAAAAAGGGGGATGGTTAGAAGATAATTAGCTTTGCCATTCAGGAAGTGCGTTATGTCGAGATACTCGATCCGGTTGATTGCCTGCTTTGCAGTCTGTTCTGTGTGGGGTCTCGCGCAATCGTCGTCGAGCCAGGAGCTTACGTTTCAGATTTCGTCCACCCCACAATGGACCGACACCGGACTCGATCTCCAAACCGGGGATGTAATAAAGATTACGGCGGCGCCAGCATCCCCCGGCTCTCAATCGTGCGATCCAAACGGCATAACCGGCGCAGCCGCAACGGCGAGTCTGCCGCTGCCCAGCGCCCCGCAGGGAGCGCTCATCGCCAAGCTACATTCCCAAGTCCCAGCTCCAGTTCTGATAGGAACGAGCAACGAGCTGAAGATCGAGGAATCATCGCATCTGTTTCTCGGCATGAATGTTTCCGGTAATCGTCCCTGTCAGGGAGGATTCTCGGTCAAGGTCGAGCGAATTCCATCCGGAACCACGGGAGCGGCTGCAGCCCCGAAGACACGCGGCGAACAGCTGAAACTCCAGCTCTCTAATGCCGCTCAGGTGTTCATGTCGGGTCAGTTCGGTATGGGAAAATCCGAATCCAATGC
>DATEJO010000094.1:0-30244 GCA_035277905.1 Candidatus Sulfotelmatobacter sp. | reverse complement strand
GACCATTGACCCATCCGGCGGGCTGATTGCTGTTGAATGGAGTGCCCCAGGAAATCTGGACGGTGCGGAATCCGGCGTTGTAGACATTCTGGACAGCGGTTTTGCCATAGGTGAACAGGGTGTCGTAGAGTCCGTTGCCGTCCGTGCCGGTGCCGTAGAGAACCGTGCCGGCGGGATTCGATGGCGTGTTGATCTTGAGATAGGCGTAAACATTGGCGACATCGGGACAGGACACAGTGAGCTGCTTACAGGTGGCATTTTTCATGCCGCCGGACTTGCAGGAAATGGATTTGGCTGTGACGGATCCGAGCGAACGGGTGGGATGCGTGGATTGAGGCGCATCGTCCTGGGCATAGACGAGACCTGTGAATAGAAGTGCGATGGTGATCGCGAGCAGAGACTTGCGCATAGAAATAGACTCCTCTCCTGAATCCTGGGTGACGATGGTTTGCGGACTTGGCCCTGCCCCGGCGGTTGTGGTTCGCGTGCGCCGTCCGAGGGCGGTGTGTTGGCGGTTCACTCCATCCTGGGGGAGAGGAGCAGACGTTGTGACCGAGTTTCCCCACGCCCGGAATTCGACGGTGCGAACTCGGGCAGTTCAGCGGGGCGGGAATCGCCTGCAAGTGCGACTCGCGCCAGTAGGGGGAGTCTGCGCCTGAGGTGGAGAGGATGTCAAGCGGGAGAAGGTTGTAGTTGCCAACTTGGGTCTGTTGAAATCCCGGTCAGTCAGCCGCCTTGATATTTAAGAGGTAGGGATGTTTCGACTGCGGTTGAGCTTCGCTTTTCAGGGAAGCTCAATCCTCGCTCAACATGACAAGCGGCGCGGCAAATAGTCTCGCGGCAGCTGTGCGTACGTGATTCGTTCTCGGATTTCGGATATTGTGGACGGCTCGGATGAATTGGAGGTTGGGATGCGACGGTTGGTTTGGTTGGCGTGTCTGGGGATGTGCTTTGCGATAGGGATGGCACGGGCGCAGGCGGGTTCGGGTGCGGCATCGAACACAGCGCAGAAGATCATTATTGATACCGATATTGGCGATGATATTGACGATGCGTTTGCGCTGGCTTTCGCGGTGAAGAGTCCGGAGTTTCAAGTGCTCGGAGTAACGACGACGTTTGGCGATACCGAGACGCGGGCGAAGATTGCCGAACGTTTTCTTACCGAAGTCGGGCGGGCCGATATTCCTGTGTATGCGGGGAAGACGACGGTGACGAAGAATCCGATGTCGCAACGGCGGTATGCGGATGGCGGGCATCTGGCGAAGGCTCCGCAGGAGGGTGGAGTGGAGTTCCTGCTCGATGAGATCCGAAAATATCCGGGAGAGATCACGCTGATTGGGATTGGTCCGCTGATGAATGTGGGAGCGGCGATCGATGAGGATGCGGCGACGTTCCGGAAATTGAAGCGTGTGGTGCTGATGGGAGGATCGGTGCGGCGCGGGTATGGCGACCTGGGATATACGCCGGCTGTGCCGCCGATGCCGGAGTGGAATATTCTGAATGACATTCCGTCGGCGCAGAAATTGTTTGCGTCGGGCGTGCCGCTGTATGTGATGCCGCTGGATTCGACACAGCTGAAACTGGACGAGGTGAAGCGGGCGTTCCTGTTCAGCCGGGGGACGGCGGTGTCGGATCAGTTGGCGATTCTTTATCACTTGTGGGGGCAGGAGACGCCGACGTTGTTCGATCCGATGACGCTGGTGTTTGCGGTTCGGCCGGATCTGTGTCCGGTGACGGGGATGCATATTGAGGTGGATGAGAAGGGATATACGCGGGAGAAGCCGGGTGCGGTGAATGCGCAGGTTTGTTTGAATTCGAATGCGGAGGATTTCTTTCAGTTTTATTTGAAGAGGGTGGGGCAGTAGGCGGGTAATAAGGAAGCGCGCCAAACGCGCGGTTAATGCGCTCGCACAAAACGCGAGCGCAACGCGCGGCGCGCCCAGGTCCTTCGCGAGACGAAAGGCGCGTCTCGCTCAGGATGACATCGCTGTCTGGGTGCTGGGAACAATATGCGGACTGGAGATACGGAGCGGCGGAAGTTTTTGAAGAGTGCGGGAGTTGCGGGGGCTGTGATTCCTGCGGTGCTGGCGGGAAAATTTCGTGCCCTGAACGACGTACAGAACGCGACGTTTCGAACCGCGCACCCGGCTGGTTCTTACGACGTGCGGGAGTTTGGTGCCGCTGGCGATGGAAAGACGATCGATACTCCTGCGATCAATCGGGCGATTGAGGCTGCCGTTGCGGCGGGTGGCGGGACAGTTTACTTCCGCGCGGGAAATTATCTTTGTTATTCGATTCATCTGAAGAGCCAGGTTGCGCTGTACCTCGACTCGGGCGCGACGATTGTGGCGGCGGAGACGGGAGATCCGGCGAAGAGCTACGATCTGGCGGAATCGAACAAGCCGTGGGAGGACTATCAGGATTACGGGCACAATCATTGGCACAATAGTTTGATCTGGGGCGAGGATGTGCACGATGTGGCGATCGGCGGTCCGGGATTGATATGGGGCAAAGGGCTGAGCCGCGGATCGGGTGCGGGGCCGGTGGCGGAGAATCCGGGAGTCGGGAATAAGTCGATTGCGCTGAAGAATTGCAGGAATGTTCTGCTGCGCGATTTCTCGATTCTGCACGGCGGGCACTTCGGGATTCTGGCGACCGGTGTGGACAATCTGACGATCGACAATCTGAAGATCGATACGAACCGCGACGGGATGGACATTGATTGCTGCCGGAATGTGCGGGTGTCGAATTGCAGCGTGAATTCTCCGTGGGACGACGCGATTTGCCTGAAGAGTTCGTATGCGCTGGGATATGCGCGGGCGACGGAGATGGTGACGATTACGAATTGCATGGTGACCGGCACTTATGAAGAGGGGACACTGCTCGACGGCACGTGGAAGAAATTTGCTGCGGGCGAGAAGGTCTGGCGGACCGGGCGGATCAAGTTCGGGACGGAATCGAATGGAGGATTCAAGAACATCACAGTGTCGAATTGCGTATTCGACGGTTGCCATGGGCTGGCGATTGAGAGCGTGGATGGAGCGGTGATCGAAGACGTGACGTGCGCGAATATCACGATGCGGGATGTGTACGACGCTCCGATTTTTGTGCGGCTTGGGGCGAGGATGCGCGGGCCGGAGGGAGCGGCGGTGGGGACGATCCGGCGGGTGATTTTCGGGAATATAACTTGTACTCAGGCTGAGAATTCGGCGCGGATTGGGTCGATTGTGGCGGGGATTCCGGGACATGCGATTGAAGATGTGAAGATCCACGACGTGATTGTGGTGGGGACGGGCGGTGGCACGAAGGAGGACGCTGCGCGGCAGGTGCCGGAGGATGAGAAAAAGTATCCGGAGCCGAATATGTTTGGGGTGACTCCGGCGCGCGGATTTTTTGTACGGCATGTGAAGGGGCTGGAGGTGGATGGGGTGAAGATTGAGCATGTAAACTCCGATGCACGGCCTGCCTTTGTGCTTGAAGATGTGGACGGCGCGGAATTTGGGAGGATCAAGGCCGCGACCGATGCCGGTGTGCCGACTTTTTCTCTGCGCGCTGTGAAGAATTTCAGTGTGTGGCGGAGCCGGCCCGTGGGGGATGTGGAGTTGGATTCGGTGGAGAGGAAAGAGATTTAGAAAGCAGTACTCGGTACTCAGTACTCGGTACTCAGTTAAAAACAACTTATGAAAACTTTTGGGATTTTTGGATTGCTACTTCTATCTAGTGTGGCGTTTGGGCAGAAACAGTCTGCCGATTTGATCGTTACGCATGGGATTGTCGTGACGATGAATCCGGAGCGGACTGTTTATCAGGACGGAGCGGTTGCGGTGCGTGGGGATTCGATTGTGGCCGTCGGTCCGCGGACTGAGATTGAAGCGGAGTATCAGGGGGCGCAGGTGATCGATGCGCATGGCGGGCTGGTGTTGCCAGGATTCATCAACGGGCATACGCACGTGCCGATGACGCTGTTTCGCGGGCTGCATGATGACGTCACGCTGAACGACTGGCTGTACAAGTACATCTTTCCAGCGGAAGCCAAGAATGTGAATGAAGAGTTCGTGCGCTGGGGGACGCGGCTGGCGGCGGCAGAGCAGATTCGGTCGGGCGTAACGACGTTCGTCGATATGTATTACTACGAGGATGCGATTGCCGAGGAGACGAAGGCCGCGGGGATGCGCGGAGTGCTGGGCGAGACGTTCATCGATTTTCCGGCGCCGGATAACAAGAGCGAGGCGGCGATGCTCGCGTATACGGAGAAATTCCTGAAGAAGTGGCAGGGGGATGCGCTGATCCAGGCGGCTCCGGCTCCGCACTCGATTTATACGTGCTCGAAGAAGACGCTGCAGGATGCGGCGGCGCTGGCGAGGAAATATCATGCGCCGATTTTGATTCACGTGGCGGAGATGAAGAAAGAACGAGACGACAGCGAGAAGCAGAACGGGATGTCTCCGGTGCAGTATCTGGACAAGATTGGAGTGCTGGGGCCGGATGTGATTGCGGCGCACTGCATCTTTGTCGATGCGGCGGACCGGAAGACGCTGGCGGAGAAGGGCGTAGGGTGCGTGCATAATCCGTCGAGCAACATGATGATTGCGAGCGGCGTGGCTCCGGTGCCGGAGGAACGCGCGGCCGGTGTGGCGGTGGGCTTGGGGACGGATGGGCCGGCGGGAAGTAATAACGATCTCGATTTGATGGAGGAGATGGACCTGGCGGCGAAGCTGGCGAAGATTTCGAAGATGAATCCGCTGGCGCTGGGGGCGAAGGATGTGGTGGCGATGGCGACGATCGACGGGGCGCGGGCGATTCATATGGAGAAAGAGATTGGATCGGTGGAAGTCGGAAAGAAAGCGGACCTGGCGTTGATCAGTTTGGACGAGCCGAACGCGGTGCCCATGTATGACGTCTATGCGCAGATTGCGTATTCGCTGAAGGGGAGCGACGTAGAGACGGTGATCATCGGCGGCAAGGTTGTGATGCGCGACCGGAAACTGCTCACGCTCGACGAGCCGAAAATTCTGGAGAAGGCGCGGGAGTACGGGAAGTCGGTGAAGGAGTCGCTGGGAATGGAGTAAAGGCAAAGTTTCGAGGTTTCAAAGTTTCAAGGTTTCAAGGTTTCAAAGTTTCAAAGACCACCCCTGACTGATTCATGTTGTTGCTGCTCTTTCTTGTAAGCTTCTCGGACATGAAAAACTTTGTAGTTGTCCTGGTGATTATTGCTGCGCATTGGTGTGCGGCGCAGAAGGTGGCGATTACGTTTGACGATCTGCCGCTCAATGGAGATTTGCCGCCGGGAGTGACGCGGGTCCAGATTACGCGCCAGACTCTGGCGGTGCTGAAGAAGCATCATGTGCCTCCGGCGTATGGATTCGTCAACGCGAAAAAGCTGGTCGGAAATCCTGATGCGGCGGAGGCTCTGAAGGTTTGGGCTGCGGCTGAGCCGTTTGGGAGTCATACGTACTCGCACATGGATCTGAATGCGAATCCGGCAGAGGATTTTGAGCGGGAAATTGAAGAGAATGAGCCGGCGCTGGAGTTGCTGGCGAAGCCGAACCAGAACTGGCATTGGCTGCGATATCCGTATTTGCGGGAGGGTGAGACGGTCGAGAAGCGACGGGCGGTGCGGGCTTACCTGCAGGCGCATGGATATCGCGTGGCGCAGGTGACGCTGGACTGGGAAGATTACTTGTGGAACTCGGCGTACGCGCGATGCGTGGCGAAGAACGATTCGAAGTCGATTGCGTGGCTGCGGTCGAGTTATATGAATACGGCAACCGCTTATTTGGATCTGGATCGCAATCTGGCGCAGCTGGTGTATGGACACGATATCAATCACGTTTTGCTTTTGCATCTTGGTGCATTCAGCAGCACGATTCTGCCCGACGTTTTCGATCTGTTGAAGAAGAAGGGATTCAGGATGGTGACGCTGGAGGAGGCGGAGAGCGATCCGGCGTATGAGGGCGACCCCGATGTCGGATCGAAGTACGGCGGCACGCTGCTGGAGCAGTGGATGGAGGCGAAGAAGATCAAGTTTCCGGCGGTGATGGAGAAGCCGTATAAGGAGATCGCGGCGGTTTGTAAATAGCTGCAAGTTTCAGAGTTTCAAGGTTTCAAAGTCTCAAAGACTCTCGCGGCCTGTGCCGCCTCCTTGGGCGACATCCCGAGCTATTTCAGCTTCTGACAAGGTCAAAGTTACGTCTCAGGCCGGGTGAGCGGGGCTGTGTCCCTTATAATCAAAAGATTCTCGATGGCTACCGTGCTGGATAGTATTGTCGCGGCTACACGGAGGCGTGTCGCGGAAGCGAAGCGCGGGGCGGATCTTCGTCTGCTGGAGCAACGGGCGGAACGGCATGTTCCGCGCGGGTTTCGGAGAGCACTCGAGAAGGCCCATCCTGTCGCAAAGGACGCGACAAGGATGGGGCAACCACAGCAGGAGCCTGAACAGCCTTTGATTGCTGTGATTGCGGAGTTGAAGAAAGCTTCGCCTTCGCGGGGATTGATTCGGGCGAAGTTTGATCCGGCGGATCTGGCGAGGGAGTTGGAGGCGGCTGGAGCGGCGGCGTTGTCGGTGCTGACCGATGAAGAACACTTTCAGGGGTCGCTCGGGAATCTGCAGCAGGCTTCGGCGGCGGTTGGAATTCCCTGCCTGCGGAAGGATTTCATCATCGATGAGTTTCAGTTGATAGAGGCGCGGGCGAATTCGGCCGATGCGGTCTTGCTGATTGTGGCGGCGCTGACGCCTGCAGAGTTGAAATCGTTGGCGGCAGGGGCGCGGCGGACTGGCCTTGATGTGCTATGCGAAGTGCATGATGCGGACGAGCTGCAGCGAGCGCTGGATGCGGGATGCGATTTGGTCGGCGTGAACACGCGGGATCTGCGAACGTTCAAAGTCGATCTGGAGACCGCGTTTCGGATGGCTGACGAATTTCCTGCGGACGTGGTGCGGGTGGCGGAGAGCGGCATTCATTCGGCTGAGGACATTGCGCGGTTGCGGGAGGCGGGCTATCACGCGTTTCTGGTGGGCGAATCGCTGATGCGCGCGGAGAGACCCGGAGAGGCGCTGCGCGAATTAATGCGAGTACCCAGTACTCGGTAGTCAGTACCCAGTTAAATTCTTTATGACGTGGGTGAAGATTTGCGGGATGACGAACCTGGAGGATGCGCTGGTTGCAGTGGATGCGGGCGCGGATGCGGTGGGGTTCGTGTTTTATGAGAAGAGTCCGCGGTGTGTGACGGTGGAGACGGCGCGGGAGATCGTGGAGAAGCTGTCCGCGAAGGTGGATAAGATCGGTGTTTTTGTGAACGAGTCTCGTGAGCGTGTAGCGGCGATTTCTGATGATGTCGGCCTTACAGCTGTGCAGTTTCACGGTGACGAGTATAAGAATCTGGAAAAATATTCCGTGGGCGGAAAACAGTTCTTCTGTTTGCCTATCGTTGAGATACTCCAGGAAATGCGGGGGCGATCGGGTTCGTTTTACGGATTTCCGAACTTCCCAAAGGATACGAGCGTTCTGCTGGACTCGGGAACACAGGAAAAACGTGGGGGCACGGGCCGCACGTTCGCTTGGGGCGAAGCGCGTGGGTTTGTCGCAGCATTAAGAAGGCGGTACTCGGTGGTTATAGCGGGCGGACTCTCATCTTCAAATGTTGCATGGGCAGTCGAGTATCTGAAGCCGTGGGGAGTGGATGTTGTTTCGGGGGTGGAAGCGTCGCCGGGGAAAAAAGATCCGGAGAAGGTGCGGGCGTTTGTGCGGGCTGTGAGGGAATACGATCGGAAAGTGGGTTAGGGATGGCGACGGTTCCGGGAACTCGGAGGGCAAAAATCCCCACTTCTGGCAAAGACGGCCAGAAGTGGGGCACCCTGCGCGCCGCGTCAAAGGAAGCGGGGCGGTTTGGGGTCTATGGTGGGCGGTATGTGCCGGAGACTTTGATGGCGGCGCTCGACGAATTGGAGCGCGAGTATGAGAAGGCACGGCGAGATCCGAAATTTCAGAAGAGATTAGATGAGTTGTTGCGGACTTACGCAGGGCGGCCTACGCCGTTGTTTTTTGCGCGGCGGCTCACGCAGAGGTTCGGCGGCGCGAAGATTTATCTGAAGCGCGAAGACCTGCTGCATACCGGGGCTCACAAGATCAATAACTGTCTGGGACAGGGACTGTTGGTCGAACGCATGGGGAAACATCGCGTGATCGCCGAGACGGGCGCGGGGCAGCACGGAGTGGCGACGGCGACGGTCTGCGCGCTGCTGGGATTTGAGTGCGTTGTTTACATGGGCACCGAGGACATGCGGCGGCAGGAACTGAATGTGTTCCGCATGCGGTTGCTCGGTGCCGAGGTGCGCGGCGTGGAGTCGGGATCGCGCACGCTGAAGGATGCGATCAACGAGGCGATGCGCGACTGGGTCACCAATGTCCGGACCACTCATTATTTATTGGGGAGTGTGCTGGGGGCGCATCCGTATCCGACGATGGTGAGGGATTTTCATCGCGTGATCGGGCGCGAGGCGCGGGCGCAGATTCTGAAAGCTGAGGGAAAACTGCCTACCGCGGTGATTGCATGCGTCGGAGGCGGGTCGAATGCGATTGGCGCGTTCTACGAATTCATTAAAGACAAGAAAGTTCAGTTGATCGGAGTTGAGGCCGGGGGACGCGGCGAAGCGCTGGGCGATCATGCGGCGCGGTTTCGCGGAGGGTCTCCGGGAGTGCTGCAGGGGACATATTCGTATGTGCTGCAGGATGCGGGCGGCCAGATTGCGCTGACGCATTCGG
This sequence comes from Candidatus Sulfotelmatobacter sp., assembly GCA_035277905.1. GTDB lineage: Bacteria > Acidobacteriota > Terriglobia > Terriglobales > Acidobacteriaceae > Sulfotelmatobacter. The sequence continues at coordinate 21,482 of DATEJO010000094.1, read as the reverse complement.
TATCGGCGGGGCTGGATTATCCGTCGATCGGTCCGGAGCATGCGGCATTGCGCGATGCGGGGCGCGCGGAGTATGTGCCCGCGTCGGACGCCGAGGCGCTCGAGGCGACGACAACGTTGGCGCGGACGGAAGGGATTATTCCGGCGCTGGAGTCGGCGCATGCGGTGGCCGAGGTAATGAAGCGCGCTCCGAAGATGAAGAAGTCCGATGTATTGATTGTGAATATTTCTGGGCGCGGGGATAAGGATGTCGGGATATTGCGGGAGAACCTGAAGATCGAATGATGATTGTTGATTTTTGATTGTTGATTGAAAAGCTCGGTTGCCGGTGGTTTTTCATTCAACAATCAACAATCACAAGTTCAACAATTTCTTCATATGCCTTTGACCTTTTACAAGAAGCCGGCGTTCGTGGCGTATGTGACGTGCGGGGATCCGGATGTCGCAACGACTCGCGAGATTGTATTGGCGGCGATTGAGGCCGGCGCGGATGTGATTGAGCTGGGCGTGCCGTTCAGCGATCCGGTGGCGGATGGTCCGGTGATCCAGCGGGCGAGCGAACGGGCGTTAAAGCATGGGACTTCGCTTGGGCAGGTGCTGACGTTGGCGGCGGAGATTCGTGAGCAGGCACAATCGACCGGGCTGATTGTGTTTTCGTATCTCAATCCGATTCTGCGGATGGGGCTGGAAAAATTCTGCAAGGTCGCACGGGCGGCCGGAGTGGATGGGGCGCTCATTACTGACCTGCCGGTCGAAGAAGCTGGAAATTATTTAGGGGCGATGCGAGAGCATGATCTGTCTCCGATATTTCTGGCGGCGCCGACTTCGCCCGATGAGCGGCTAAAGAAGATTGCCGACGCTTCGCGTGGATTTGTGTACGCGGTGTCGCGGACGGGAGTGACCGGGCAGCGGCAGCAATTGGCGGAGGATGCGCGGAAACTGGTGAAACGGTTGCGGCGCGTGACGAAGCTGCCGATCGCGCTGGGATTTGGAATCTCTACAGCGGAGCAGTTTGCGGAGGTTGGCGAGTTTGCTGACGCTGTTGTCGTCGGGAGCGCGATTGTGGAGACGATCGAGCGCAACCGAGGGCGGGAAGCGGTCGCGGTGGGAGAGTTTGTGCGGGGGTTGAGGGCTGACGTTTCTGTTCCGGCTCGGTGAGTGGTTCTGGAATTGAAAGTCAAAATCCCCACTTCTGGCAAAAGCGGCCAGAAGTGGGGCACCCTCCAGCACAGTTGTCAGGGCGTTTATGGATATCGGGGATTGGCGAAAGAAAATTGATGAGCTGGACCGGAAGCTGGTGGCGCTGCTGAGCGAGCGGGCGCGGGCTGCGGTCGAGATCGGGAAACTCAAGCGGAATACGTCGCTGCCAATCTATGAGCCGGACCGGGAACGCATTGTGTTTGAGAATGTGCAGGGGGCGAACCCGGGTCCGCTGCCGGGACGGGATCTGGTGCGGATTTATGAGCGCATCATCGATGTGATGCGGAATATCCAGAAGGAAGAAATTGTGCCGCAGCAGGAAGTGGTGGAGTCGGAGACGGAATTGGAGTCGGATGTGAATGACTAATTAGCTATCAGCTCTCAGCTGTCAGCTTTCAAAAAAGCTGCGCGGCTGAAGACTGACGGCTGAAAGCTGAAGGCTTGTTTCTATGATTGTTGCCATGCAGGAAGGCGCCGACGAGGCGCAGATACAACAGGTCATTGAGCACCTGGTGAAGATGGGATTTGAGGTGCATCGGTCGACCGGGGCGCGGATGACCGTGCTTGGCGCGGTCGGTTCGAACATCGATTTCGACATTCGCATTCTGGAGTTGCTGCCTGGTGTGCAGGAGGTGCACCGGATAAGTTCTCCGTACAAGCTGGCGGGGCGAAGATTTCGTCCGGAGGGGACGATCGTCAAGCTGGCGAATGGGATTGGCGTCGGCGGAAATGAAGTGATCGTGATGGCCGGGCCTTGTTCGGTCGAATCGCGCGAGCAACTTTTTACGACGGCCGAGGCGGTGGCGAAAGCGGGGGCAAAAGTCCTGCGGGGCGGGGCCTTCAAGCCGAGGAGCTCTCCATATTCGTTTCAGGGGCATGGTGAAGAAGCGCTGAAGCTGCTGCGCGAGGCGGGAGAAAAATTCGGGCTGCTAGTGATCAGCGAGGTGATGGAGATTTCGCAGATTCCGCTGATGCTGCCGTATGTCGACATCCTGCAGATCGGCGCGCGCAATATGCAGAATTTCAATCTGCTGCGAGAGTTGGGGAAAGTGCGTAAGCCAGTGCTGCTGAAGCGCGGCATCGCGGCTAATTTCGAAGAATTGCTGTTATCAGCCGAGTACATCATGGCGGGCGGGAATTACGACGTGATCCTGTGCGAGCGGGGGATTCGCACTTTCGAGACGTATACGCGGAACACGATGGATATTTCGGCGATCCCGATCATTCACAAGCTGTCGCACTTGCCGATGACGGCCGATCCGTCGCATGGAACGGGGAGGCGCGATAAGGTGGCGCCGATGGCGCGGGCTTCGGTGGCGGCCGGAGCGGACGCGCTGCTGATTGAAGTGCATTGCAATCCGGATAAGGCGCTGTCGGATGGAGCGCAGTCGCTGTTTCCGGAGCAGTTCAGCAAACTGATGGATGAGTTGAGGATGATTGCGCCCGCGGTGGGAAGAAAGATTGGGTAATTTAGTAATTGAGTAATTTTGTAATTTTAAAGCCGGCGCATCCCACTGAGATGTAGCCGGTTTTCCAATTACCCAATTACAAAATTACCCAATTACCAAATCCTGTTATGCCTATTCGGCAAATTACTATTATCGGGACCGGGCTGATTGGCGGATCGCTTGCGCTTGCACTCCGGAAGAAAAAATTTGCCGGTCGGATTGTGGGATGCGATCGCGAGGCGACGCTGGAGCGGGCGCGGAATCGGGGAGCCATCGATGAGGGATCGCCAAATCCCGGGGATGCTGTCCGCGGGAGCCAGCTTGTGGTGCTGGCGACTCCGGTGCTGGCGATTGTGGATCTGATTGAGCGCGTCGGCCCGACGCTTCCGGCAAAGGCGTTGCTAACGGATGTCGGAAGCACGAAGGCAGCGGTGGTGGAGCGGGCACTGAAAGTGTTTGGGAAGGCGGCGGGGAAAAGATTTCTGGCTGGGCATCCGATGGCGGGGAAGGAATTGAGCGGCGTGGATTATGCGGATCCGGATTTGTTCGAGAAGGCGGTGTGGTTCCTGACTCCTCTGCCGGATCAGAACTTGAATGAAGGATTGTTCGCAGAGTTTGCGGGATGGATTGACGCGATCGGGGCGCGGATCGCGATGCTTCCGGCTGAGGAACACGACAGGCTCTGCGCATGGATCAGCCATGTGCCGCAGATGATATCGACGGCGCTGGCGGCGGCGCTGGTCGAGGAGTTTGGGTCGGAGGCCCCGCTGTTGCCTGCGGGCGGACGCGCGCTGCAGGAGATGACGCGGATTTCGGCGAGCCCGTATTCGATGTGGCGGGATGTGGCGATCAGCAACAAGAAGAATCTTGAGGATGCGTTGTGGAAGGTCGAGCAGAGGCTGGCGCATATCCGGGAGAATCTGGCGACGCGCGAGCTGGCGGCGGAGTTTGAGCAGGCGCACGCGCTTAGGAAGAAAAGAAATTGTTGATTGGTGATTGTTGAATGCCCGCTCCGGGCCTTTGTATTCAACAATCAAAAATCAACATTCAACAATTCATATAGAATTTCCTCGCTATGAATAAAGTTGTGGCCAATGCGGATGAAGCTCTGCGTGACGTGTTTGATGGGGCTACGATCATGATTGGGGGATTCGGCTTGTGTGGGATGCCGGAGAACCTGATTCGGGCACTTGTGCGGAAGGGCACGAAGAACCTGCATACGATCAGCAACAATGTGGGCATCGACGGAGTCGGTAATGGACTGTTGCTGGCCTCAGGACAGATTGTGCATCACATCGGCACGTATGTTGGCGAGAACAAGTTGCTGGAAGAGATGGTGCTGAACGGGAAGATCAAGCTGGAACTGGTTCCCCAGGGGACGTTTTCGGAGAGGATTCGCGCTGGAGGTGCGGGGATTCCGGCGTTCTATACGCCGACCGGTGTGGGTACGATTGTTGCCGACGGAAAAGAGACGCGCGAGTTCGATGGACGGTTATATGTGATGGAACGCGGGCTGAAAGCGGATTTCGCGTTGGTGAAGGCGTGGAAGGGCGACAAGGCGGGGAATCTGATTTATCGAAAAACGGCGCGGAATTTCAATCCGATGATGGCAACGGCGGCGAAGGTAACGATTGCTGAGGTCGAGCATCTGGTGGAGGTTGGGGAATTCGATGGAGATGCGATTCATACGCCGTCGATTTATGTGAAACGGATTTTCCAGGGTGAGTTGTATGAACGGCGGATTGAGAGACGGACGGTGAGGAAGGCAAGCTAGTACTCAGTCACCCGGTACTCAGTACTCAGAGAAAGCAATGAATAAAGTTGGCAAAGATACGGAAAAGCGCGAGCGGATTGTGAAGCGGATTGCGCGGGAGTTGCGCGATGGGTTCTATGTCAACCTTGGCATCGGCATGCCTACTTTGATTGCGAATCATGTGCCCGCGGGGATCACCGTGACTCTGCAGTCGGAGAACGGGATGCTGGGGATTGGCCCGTATCCGATCGAGGGGCAGGAAGATCCGGATCTGATCAATGCGGGCAAGGAGACGGTCAGCGAGATGCCGGGGACAGCTTATTTTTCGAGTGCGGATTCTTTTGCGATGATCCGGGGCGGGCATATCGATTTGAGCGTGCTGGGCGCGATGGAAGTGGATGAGACCGGGAGCATCGCGAATTGGATGATCCCTGGAAAGATGGTCAAGGGCATGGGTGGCGCGATGGATCTGGTGGCGGGAGCGCGGCGCGTCGTGGTGGCGATGGAGCATACGACGCGCGAGGGAGCTCCGAAGATTCTGAAGAAATGCACGCTGCCGCTGACTGGAGTGCGGGTCGTCGATACGATTGCGACGGAGATGGCGTATATTCGCGTGACGCGGGATGGGCTGGTGCTGGAGGAGATCGCTCCGGGGTTGAAGGTGGAGGATGTGCAGAGAGCGACTGAGGCGCGGTTGATTGTGAGTCCTGGATTGAAGGTGATGGAAGGGTAGGGCGGGAGTGGATATGAGCATCCGGTTCTTCCGCTGGACTTTTGTCGTATTGATGCTGACTGGCCTAGCAGTGATGCTGCTTTCGCCACCCCAAACGATAGGCGTTTCGGCGTCTTGGTCGACCGACAGCTATCGGTTTGCAGCAGGTACTCAATCTTGGTTTCTCATTTTGGCGTCTTTGATCGTAGTGGCATATTTCGCTTCGATGAATGGGGTGACGCCCGAGCGGGGATTGCCAGTACCCGGGATGGCTGGCCGATTCGTAGCGTTCTGGCTCGATTTTGTTATTGCGATGATGGCGATCGCGCCCGTTTTTGGTGTAGTTCCGGTCCTTGTTGAATGGAAGCGAACGGGAATCTTTGCGTGGACGTTTGAACGTTCCTGGCGGAGCTCATCAGACTCCTTTCTCGCAATTAGTGGAGCTCTCTTTTCGATGGTGGGGTTGTTCTTCTACTACGTGTTCCCGTTACTTCGGCGCAGGCCATCGCCAGGCGGATGCATCGTTGGGTATCAGATTGTATGCGAAGAAGGAAAGAAGCTGTCTTTCGAGGACGCCACAATGCGAACCTTGCTGGCAATGGTCGCGATTGTGGGCTGCTTAGTCACCGCTTTCGTCGGGCGAGATCGAACAAGAGGAAAGCTATGGTTTGACCGGGTTTTCCATACTCAAGCCGTGAAGCTCTAGTTCTAAAGTCAAAAGCCCCACCCTGTCGCAAAGGGCGCGACAAGGGTGGGGCAACCAGTCCAAAAGCGCACGGTCTTCACATTTCCAACTGTTTCGATTTCCGAGTTACGCGGCGGCGATTCTGCGGATCAGGTCTTCTTGTTCCTGCTTGCTTTCGGCGCCGATAGTGAAGGCGTCGAGAATTCCCAGCGAGAGCGCAGACTTGATGGCTTCGTCCTGACGGTTGCGCAGTGTGCCTTGACCTAAGATTTTCATTCCTACTACTGCTTTGCCTGCGGCTTTCATTTCTTTCAGAACGCTCACGACCGTTGCGGGATCGGCGTCCATGTAGGCGCCGATGGGATTGACGCGGGCGAAGTCTACTTCAACCCACGGGGATTTCGCCGCGGCGCGGAGCGCTTCGATCGAGTGGCACGAGCAGCCGTGTGCGCGGATGATTCCCTTTTGCTTGGCATCGGAGAGGACGTCCATGACGCCTTTGTAGCGGTCGGTCCAGTCGGCCTCGGTGAGGCAGTGCATCAGGCAGATATCGAGATAATCAGTACCGAGTTCGCGGCGGAAGCGGTCGAGATCGGAACGCATTTCGGCGGGATCGCGCGCCCAAGATTTGGTCAGCACGGTGACTTTGTCGCGCGGCACGTGCTTCAGGGCCTCGGCGACGTGAGGATGGCTGCCGTAGGAGTCGGCGGCGTCGAGGAAGCGCAGGCCGTGATCGTATCCGTTGAGCAGAAGGTCGGAGAGGCCTTTGATGCCGAGCGCGGTCTGGTGCGAATGATGTCCCGAGCCGACAGTGCCGGTGCCCATCGCGAGGCGGCTCGTCTTGATGCCGGTGTGGCCGAGTGTGACCGTGTCGGAGGCGGAAAATTTTTGCGGAAGAGTTTGCTCGGCGAGAGCGGTGAGGATGGATTTCGAAGAGAGCCAGGCAACTCCGGCGGCGGTGGCTGTGCGGACGAGAAATTCGCGGCGACGCATTCAGGCCTCCTGAGGACGCTGGCGTGCTTTGAGGCTACACCAAGATTGGCGGGCGGGAAAGCGGGCGCCTGCCTGCTGGACGTAGGATCCTTCGACTGCTCAGGACGACAAAACAAAATGCATGGGTCCTTCGCTTCGCTCAGGATGACAGAACGCGGGTAACGTCTAAATACGGAAGGGGGCGGCTAACAAACGGAGGGGGAGTGTTATTCCGAGATAGATGACTTCGAGAACGCCGTGGACTGCGACTCCGATGATGCGGAAGGGGAGCAGCAGCAGCCAGATGAATGGATAGGCGATGAGTGCGAGCAAGGCAAGCGGCCAGCACAAGACAAACAGAAGGCACCAGAGAAGAAAAGTGAACATGGCGGAGACCTCCTTCTAATTCATTGTACGTGCGGCCTTGGCGGAAGGTTCCGTAGTTTTCGCGCGGCGGAGGATCTCCTGCACGAACTGTGTCTTGGCGTGGGTATAGGCGTTGCGGTCGAGGGGAAATCTTTGGGCGAGACTGCGCTTGAGGCTGGAATAGACGTTGGCATCCCTAGGATGAGCGCGCAGATGATTTCGAAAGGCGATGTGTCGGGAATACTCTTCGGCGCTCGGCAGGCACACGTAGAGATGATGCTGAACGTCGTGGGACGGCGCTTTGAAAGCGTGGCGGCCGGGGACGCCGAGATCGCCCTGATGTTCGTATCCGAGCGCTGCGAGTTTGGAGATCGCGGACGGGAGGTCGGCGTCTGATCTCAGGAGGATGTCGAGATCGATGATGGGCTTGGCGGCGAGTCCGGGGACGGCGGTGCTGCCGATGTGTTCGATGGCTGCCGCGATCTTGCCTAGAGCTGGAGCGATGCGGTCGCGGATGGATTCGAAGCGCTCAGGCCAGCGCAGATTGTAGTCGTCGATGGCGATGGGAACGTTCATTCGAATTGTTTCCGAAATGCGGCTAGTTGCTGTTGGACTTCGGTGAGCTCTGTGCGAAGACGAGCGACTTCTTCTTCAAGATTCGATATGCGGTCAGAGGATGAGGGAGCATCGGGCGAGGATGCTCGCGTTATTGGAGCTGCGGGTTGCTCGGGCGGTCCTCCTGAGAACAGATGTGTGTAACGGGCTTCCTTTGTGCCGGGCTGGCGTGGGAGCATGCGAACCAGCGGCGGCTCGCGTTGCGCCAGGCGATCGAGAGTCGAGATGACGTCGTCAAGCGCTTCGAAGTGATACATGCGGTCGGTGCGACTGCGAAGTTCTCCGGGAGTTTGCGGACCGCGAAGAAGCAACACGCAGACGATGGCGATCTCGCGACGGTCGAAATTGAAGACCTCCTGCAGGCGATGCTCGTATTTCGTGACGCGGCTGTCGGCACCGCTGGCAGGTCCGGCGAGGCGCTTTTCCTGTAAGGTGTTGAGCGCGTCGCGAACTGCGCTTTCGTCGAGCGACATCACCGGTTCGCGATTGTTTTTCTGATTGCAGGCGTTGACGAGTGCGTTCAGGGACAGGGGGTAGTAATCGGGAGTGGTGATGTCTTTCTCGATCAGGGATCCGAGAACGCGAGCCTCGATTTCGCTTAGGACGTGCATGGGGGAGTTTTGATTCTACTTTATGGACGGAAGGAAATTAACACAGAGAGCATCGGGAACGGATTAGAAAAAATCAAAATCCCCACTTCTGGCAAAACCGGCCAGAAGTGGGGCACCCCTCGATTTTTTTCTAGAAAAGCGCGGTGGGGCGGCGCTTCCAGGTCTTCCCTTTTTCTTTGGCGATGTTTTCCATGTCGGCGACATAGGCTCCGGCTTGCGTCAGGACGTGGTGCAGGTCGTTGCCGATGCTGATGAAGGTGAATCCTTTTTCGAGGAATTCTCCAACGCGCGCAGTGCCGAACAGAAATAGGCCGAGGATGACGTTGTTCTTGCGGGCATGCTCGATCAGTTTTTTGGTGGCGGCGTCGAGCTCGGGGGAAGTGTACATGTGCGGGAACTCGTATTTGTTGTAGAGGCCCATCGACATGCAGAGATCGTTCTGTCCGAGGAAGAGGATGTCGACGCCGGGAACCGCGGCGATTTCGGCGATGTTCTCGATGCAGGAGGCGGTCTCGACCTGGAGCGCGACGATGCCTTCGTTGTTCCAGTTGCCAGCGTAGCCGAGAAGTCCGGCTCGGTTCATGCTGCGCTGCGGGAAGTAGACCGAGCGGGTGCCGACTGTAGGATATTTCGTGCAGCTGACGGCCTGACGCGCTTCATCGGCGGTGTTGATATAGGGAACGAGGACGCCGTCGGCGCCCATGTCGAGGGCCTGCTGGATGCCGGGGCGGTCGTCGTATCCGCCGACGCGGACGAGGGACTTTGCGCCGCCATTGGCGATGCCGCTGAGCATGGCGGAAAGTTTCTCGTATCCCATGGGTCCGTGTTGCGTGTCGACGAGCAGCCAGTCGTATCCGCTGTGGGCGAGTTGTTCGGCGACGGTGGGACTATGCGCGTTCAGGAACAGTCCCATCTTGGGCTGTCCGGCACGCAGTTGCTTTTTGAATTCGGATCCGCTGAGTGCGGCATCGGGCATTGAGTTTCCTCCTTGAAATTGAATTGCGTAGTTTACCGTAGGAGCGCGCTGGGCTGCGAGAATAGCGCGTGAAAATTTCTTTGTGTGACCTGGGGATAGATTGTGTTGTGGGACAGCTATCTAAGGAAACACAAAAATCCCCACTTCTGGCAACACCGGCCAGAAGTGGGGCACCCGGTGGGGTCCGCTTCAATGACAAGTTTGGGATCTGGGCTTATAGTTTGACCAACAGCGGAGATTCGTATGCGGCTGCTCTTGAATTGGGTGTTGAGTGCGCTGGCGGTTTGGATCGTGGCGCAGCTCGGGATCGGCATCACCGTGCATGGTGCGGTTGCGGCGCTGGTCGCGGCGCTCGTTATCGGGTTCATCAATGCGACCATTGGATTCGTGCTGAAAGTGGTGACGTTTCCACTGACGCTGATCACGCTGGGGATATTCTGGTTCGTGATCAACGCGCTGATGCTGGAGCTGGCTTCGGCGCTGCTCTCTCCTGGATTCCACGTGAGCAGGTTCTCCGCGGCATTTATCGGGGCGATCGTATTGAGCTTGATAAATATGTTGTTGAAGGCGATTGTGATGCCGGCGAAGGATCGGAAGTAGTCGTTTGCCGTTCGTCGTTGGTCGTTGGCCGATTTGCGAGTGCCGGATTTTCGAGAGCTTTACCGAATTATTCTTTCGCCCGTTTGCGCGGCTTGATCGACTCCCAGTCGTTGTCGGTCAAGACTTTTCCCAGGTTGCTGAATTCGCCTGCGCCTTGCAGGAATTCTCCGCCATCCATGCGGATGACTTCGCCGTTGATGTAGCCGGAGTTGTCGCTCACCAAAAACGCGGCGAGATTCGCCAACTCTTCGACGGTGCCGAAGCGGTGGAGTGGATTGCGGTCGAGTGCGAGTTTCTCAAGACCTGGGTGCGGAAGAACGCGGGAAAACGCTCCTTGGGTGGGGATAGGGCCGGGAGCGATCGCGTTCATACGAATGCCGCGGTTTCCCCACTCGACGGCGAGACTGCGCATGAGAGCTTCGACTCCAGCTTTGGAGACCGCGGAAGGAACAACGTAGGCGGAGCCGACAGGCGCGTATGTAGCCGAGATGCTTAGGACTGTACCTTTGTGCTCGGACTTAAGCCATCGGCGTCCGCAGGCCATCGTGCAGTTGAGCGTGCCCAGGAGAACGATGTTGATGACGGATTGCCAGGCGTTCGGGGAAAGATCTTCCGTGCGGGAGATGAAGTTGCCGGCGGCGTTGTTGACGAGGATGTCGAGCCGGCCATTCTTCCAGATCTCATCGACCATGTGTTCGACCGCTTCGAGATTCCGGATGTCGCATGAGATCGCATGGATCGGTCCCTTGGTCGACAATTCGGCGACAGTGGCGTTGAGAACTTCTTCGCGGCGGCCACAGATGTAGACGGTGGCTCCGAGTTCGAGGAAGCGGGTGGCCATGCCTTTGCCGAGGCCGGTGCCTCCGCCGGTGATGAGGATGCGCTTGGAGTGGAGAAGATTGGGAGTGAACATTGGTTGATTGAGCGATTTTGCGATTTGGTAATTGGGTAATTTTGTAATTTGGTAATTTAAAAAAATAGGGACGTGGCCTGTCTTTCAAATTACAAAATTACAAACTTACGAAATTGCCAAATCATTACAGGTCACATGCTATGCGAAATCCGTAGTCGGCGTAGTGGAAATCTGGAGGGATGCTGGAGCGGGCGGAGCAGCGAGCGACTTTGATGTGATGGCGCCAGGATCCTCCGCGGGAGGATTTGCGGGCGGGCTTCATCGGACACTGCGCTGGGCCTTGGGGATTGGAGTCGGGCGAGACCGTGTAGTAGTTCGGGTCGTACCAGTCGCTGCACCATTCGTGGACGTTGTCGCCGATGTCGTAGAGGCCGAAACTGTTTGGGGCGTAGCGCGCGACGCGCTCGGGGCCCGTTTGCCAGCGCGTGGCGTAATCTGGCAGAGATTGCGGAGGATCGTCTCCCCAGGGGAACTGCTTCTGTTCGAGGCCGCCACGGGCGCCGTATTCCCACTCAGCTTCGGTAGGCAGGCGGAAACGGCGTCCGGTTTGCTGGCTCAGCCATTCACAGTAGCGAACGGCTTCGTGCCAGGAGGATCCGGCGACAGGCTGCTCGGGATGATTGAAATTGGAGTCGCTCCAGAAGGGCGGAGGTGTAGTTCGCGTGGCGCTGAGGAATTTCTCGTATTGGGCATTCGTGACTTGTGTGGCGGCGAGGAGAAAGGAATCGATCGAGACTCGGTGGATTGGGCGTTCGCAGTCCTGACCTGAGTCGGAGCCCATGAGGAACGATCCTGCGGGAATTTGGATCAGCCTTGGCTCCAGGGTGAACGTGGATGGCTCCGTTGTGGTGGGCGAGGGCATTGTTCTCGATGAGTTTATCAGCGGGCTGCGAGTGGTTAGTGATTAGTGGATGGTGGCTAGTCACAGCGTCGCAGCGAGTTGAGAATTTCGGCTACGTTGTTTTCTTGAAACAGGCGGATGGCGGCGATTCCGGCGGCGCCGGCTTCGAGGCAGGAGCGGGCGTTGGCGAGAGTAATTCCGCCCAGGGCGAGAACTGGGATACCTATTTTGCACGCTTCTCGGAGTTGGGCTAAGCCTGTCGGGTTTGTGCCGGGCGCGTCTTTTTTTTCGAAAACTGGGGCGAAGACGGCGAAGGTGGCTCCGCTGTCTTTTGCTGCGGCAACTTCTTCCTGCGTGTGGCAGGAGATTCCTATGAGCGGTTCATCACGAAGGGCATCCACTTTCTCGCCCACATATGCGGCACTCTGTGCCGCTGGACAGCGGGGGGCGGCTGTTCGCACATGACTGTCTCTCCACACTGTTCGGACTTCTTGGGGAGGAACATCTTCGGAGCGGAGATGGACGCCGTCGGCTTGGACGGCTATCGCGATATCCGCACGGGAATTGATTAGCAGACGAGTTCTCAGTTTTCGGTTGTCGGTTCTCAGTTTCTCGACGATTCGCATCGCTTCTACAGCCAGAGATTCCAGTTTGCGCGAGGAGAGATCTTTTTCGCGGAGCTGGATGTAATCGACGTTTGCTCGTGCCGCTTCGGCGATTTTTTCGAGAAGAAGACCGCGCCGAGCGGGCTCGTCCGGCGCGAATGCGGTGCGGTCGGTGATGTAGTACAGGATGCAGCGCCCGGGCATTGGATTTCAGGCCACAAAAACAAAGACTCACCACAAAGGCCACGAAGTTCCACGAAGGAAATCTTACGGCCTTGTCTTGGCGATTTCGGGCAGGACTTCACCTTGTTTTTTCGGCGTTCCGCCCAGGTGATATTTGGTCAAGCCGTCGCGGAGGAATTCGAAGGCGTCTTCGGGATTGTCGACGATCTTGAAGAGCTCAACGTCCAGAGGCGATACGGTCCCGGCATCGACGAAGGCCTGGAAATTGATGACGCGGTTCCAGTACTCGCTGCCGTAGATGATGACCAGAATTTTCTTGGCTAGCTTGTCGGTTTGGGCGAGGGTGAGGATTTCGAAAAGCTCGTCCATCGTGCCGAATCCGCCGGGGAAGATGACAAGCCCTTTGGCGAGATAAGCGAACCAGAACTTGCGCATGAAGAAGTAGTGAAACTGAAAGTTGAGCGCGGGAGTGATGTACTGGTTGGGATGCTGCTCGAAGGGAAGTTGGATGTTGAGGCCGATGGTCTTGCCTCCGGCCTCGTGGGCGCCGAGGTTGGCAGCTTCCATGATGCCCGGGCCTCCGCCGGTGGTGACGACGAAACGGTGGCGGCGGGCGGGAATCTGGATTGACCACTTGGTCAGCATGTGGGCCAGCTTGCGCGCGTCTTCGTAATAGCGCGCCATGTCAACGCCGGCCTGGGCAAGCTTCAGATCCTGTTGGAGTTTTACGTCCGATTCTCCGGCGTGATTTCGGGTCACAACGGCGAGATTTTCGTTCGCAAGCTTGCTTCCCTGGAAGCGCGCCGAGCCGAAGAAGACGACGGTGTCTTGAATCTGCTCGCGGCGAAAGCGGGCGAGCGGTTCCTGGTATTCGGCGAGCATGCGGAGAATGCGTCCGTCAGGACTGTTGAGAAACGGTTCGTTCTCGTAGGCAACAGGAGCGGATTTGAGAAAGTCAGTCATTCGATAACTCAGAATGTGAGATTGGGGCCGAGTTCAGTCAGCGATTTGAAGCCTTTGTTATCTCTCCTGGTCAGGCTCCGTTCTCGACACAGTTGCGGGTTGCATTCTATCGCGGGCAGCACGTGGGATTCATTTCCCAACACGCGCAATCTATTGTTGCTCGTGATAGTGGAGCGCCTCCCAGAAACCGATCCAGATATCGAGCAGGCCGAGGCCACTGCAGATGCCGCGGAAAAATCCGTTTGAGACCACGTCGCGGAGCCAGGGAAACGAGAGCAGAAGATAATTGTCGGTCCACTCGGGAGTCCAGGGAAGAATGATCAGCAGTACTCCGGCTACGGCGCTGATGAGGACGAAAAGGAAGACGGAGATGCGGTGCATCCATAATTGGACGCCTGTGGGCGCGGGCTGTGAGTGCGCGGAATTCAGGACGCCGGCATGCTCGGGAGGAGGCGGCGGCTCAGGCGCACGGCTGGGCGCGCCGGAAAATGCGGGATCGGTCATGCGGGACAAGTCCCCCGCAGAAAAGAAACGTCCCGCGAAATCAAGGTGAGCAACAGAATCAGCTGGTTGGGCACAAAGGCCATCAGGCTATTCTACGACTTCAGGGCCTTTATGCGCTCGGAGACGTCCCGGTAATCGATGTTGCTGCCGTATACGTTCATGAAATGCTTGAGGGCGGCGGCTTTGTCTCCGGCAGTTTCGTAGGCGGAGGCGAGTTCGTAGTTGAGGGCAACGCGCGTCTCACCGTCGATGGTCGGCATGGCGAGAGCTTTCTCGTACCACCGGATTGCGGCTTCCGGCACGCCTTTTTCGAGGAAGCACTGAGCGAGCCAGGTGTAGGCCTGCATCACCTGCGGGAACGGATGCCCGCGATCGAAGGACTGACAAGCTTTTTGCAGCTCTCCAATGGCTTCGTCGAGTAATCCCATTTCGCGGAAGGCGATGCCAAGATTGTAGTGCGTCTCGGGATCCTCGTCGGAGGAGGCGACATCTGCTTCAAGATCCTGTTTTAGCTCGCCGAACATTTCTGCGAGATCGATGCCGGCATCCTCGCCGAAGGGCGATGTTTTGGCCGCAGCGGCCGGAGCAGCAGGCGCAACGGGCATTGGCGGCGCGGGAGGCTGCGGCTTGGGAGCCGCGGGCATCGGAGCGGACCAGGCCACTGAAGCGGTCGGCGCGGGTATTGCAGCCGCGGGAGCGGCCGGTGGAACTGGCGGCGCAACGGGTGCGGGCGCAATGTGAGTTGAAACAGATGCGGATGCGGCCGCACTCGCGGCCATTGGCGCAATCTTGGGTGCAGCAGTCGGCGCAGCGACGGGGAGCGCAGGGGCAGGCTTTTGTGCTGCCGGCTGCTTTGGTTCAGCGGGCGGAGAAGGATGCACGAACTCTTCTCCGAGCGAAGCCTCGATATCGGCGACAAATTCGCCCAGTACTGGCGCGGACTTGGCGGCCACTGGTGTTGCAGGGACTGGCGGCGCAGCGACAGGAGGCTTGGCGACGGTTCCGGGCAGGAAACCATCGCCAAGAGAGGATTCTAGATCGGTGACAAATTCTTTTAAGACGCTGGGAGCAGCTGGTGCGGGCACGGGCTCTGGAGCGTGCGCAACAGCCGCCGGCACGTGCATAGGAGCCGCCGGCTTGGGCTCAGGCTGGGCCGCGGCAACGACGGGCAATTCTTCGACTACGGGCTCGGGTTCGACAGGCGCGGGCTCCGCGACGGCGACTGGAGCTTCTTCGACGACTTCCACCGAGGGAACATCTTCCACGGTGAGTTCTTCCACGGCTGGCTCTTCGGCCGGAGTTTCTTCGGCCGCAGCGGCTGCCTGCGCAGCAGCTTCGACCTCGGCGCGGATCTCGGCAAGGCGTGTCTTGTCCGAGGTCAGAGTCTGCAGCTTGGCGAGCGCCGCCATCGCCTGGGGAAGCATATTGTGCGCGAGGTAGAAGTGAATCTCCTCGATGGTCTCATCATCCTGGCTAGGCTCTGCGGGTTCCGGCTGGGCGGGAACGGCGGGCTCGGCTTCGGCAACTTCGGCCGGGGCGTCAGCCTCGACGGTGAGGGCATCATCCCATTCGGAGGAAAGATCGATTTCGGCGGCTGCCGGCTCGGGCTCGGCGGCTGGCGCGGACTCGTCTACGACGGCGAACTCGGGCTCGGCAGCGGCCTCAGGAGAGGCAGGCCACGGCGTTGCTGCCTGGACGGGCAATTCTTCTTGGTGTTCCTGGGCCGGAGGTTCAGCGTCGATGGAAATCTCAGCCGGAGACTCCTCGATCGAAAATTCCGGTACTGCTGCTTCTTCGTCGTGAACTGCGGGCGCTGAGGCGTCCCGGAAAATATGTTGTTCTTCGGTGGAAACCCCGGCCGCGCCGGTGGACGAACGCTCTTCGTAGCGTTCGGCCAGTTCGCCGTAACGAGTGGCTTCATCCGGATAATCGGCTTCTGAATATACGCGCTGCAACGTGCGGCAGCAGAGTGCGGCTTCGGCGAAGCGCCCCGCGCGCGTGTGCAGAGCGGCCAGGCGCTGATTGATGCGGAGATCGTTGGGCGCGAGCGGCAGTGCTCCAACTAAAGGCCCGAGCGCCTTGGCGGGCATGTTGTACGAGATAAAGAGCTCGGCGTCGGTCAAGGCGGATCGGACCGAGAGCGCCACTTCGTCCGAATAATGCTGATGAATCGAGGGCGCGGTCGCCTCAAGATCGTCGAGCAGCACGACCGCTTCTTCCGGCGTGATGAGCTTGGCGCCGGAACTGCCACCCATCTGTCCGACCACCTGCTGGTAATTCTGCATGTGCAGGGGGTTCTGCGGCTCGATTTGCGCGAGCTTCTGGTAAAGATCGCGGGCCCGGCCAAGGTCTCCCGCCTGCACGCTGGCGTGGGCCAGCAATTCCATCACTTCGCCGACGTGAGTGTTCTCGCCGGCTTTGTGGAAGAGGTCGAGCAATTTCTGCAGCGAATCGGGATTGTCTCGAACGTGTCCGATGATCGTGTGCAGGGACTCGAGAACCTTGCTGGAGTTTTCCGCAAGCATGCGCTCGGCATGTTGATCGAAAACCTGCAGCGCGTTCTCATACTGGCCGGCCTGCATGAGGGCATCGGCGAAACTGGAGATCGCTGACAGATCGTTGTGGACGGTCAGCAGCTTGTTCGCGACGGCCCCGGCATCGGAAAGTTGCCCGGTCAGCAGATATGCTTTTAGCAGATCACGCAGACCTTCGGGATTGGAATCGATATCCGGAATTTTCTGCAGCGCTGCGACAGCGCCTGCAGCATCGCCGGATTCAACCAGTGTCTTGCCTTGCATCAGCAGCGCGTAGTTGTTGCCCGGATCGAGGGTCAACATGCGCTGCAGAACTTCGTCGGCGGCGCTGAGTGAACCCTTGGCGCGAAGGCTCTCGGCCGCGCTGGTGAAAATCTGCCAGGCTTCCGTCTTTTTACCGAGGCGCACATACACTTCCGCGAGGCGGATGCGCATGTTGCTGTTCTCAGGATCCATCTCGAGAATCTTCTGGAAGATGCGGACGGCGTTCTCGAGTTCTCCAGCCTTCAGGAATTCTTCTGCGACCTGCAAGTATTGGGCACGGGCGTCGTTGAATAGGCCCTGCTGCGTGTAGAGTTCGGCCAGCTTGAGCAGGCTCTCGAGAGAAGGCGAGAGCTTGCAGATCTTCTTGTACATCGCGATGGCCTTGACGGTGAATCCCTGGCTGGCATAGGCATCGCCGACGGTCTTGAAACAATCTGTGGCTTTCGATGTTTCCCCGAGACGCGAGTAGAGGTCGCCGACCGTGTTGGTGACGGTGAGATCCTTGGCGTCATTCTTCAGAATCTTTTCGTATTCGGAGATGGCATTCTGCAGCTTGCCCTGCTGGACATACTTCTCCGCATTGGCAAGTACCTTTTGCTTGTTGAAGCCGAACAATGCCATATGAGCGTGAACTCCAGAACCTGGTGTTCAATGCAAAAACTTGATGACCCGCGAAACGTTTCGGGGCGACGGCTCCCGGGTGCTGTCCGGAGGGTCAAGCTGGTAATCGGCAGATAGACCTGCCGGACAAGGCCAATTGTACGACCGGACGTCACGAACCGCATGGTTACCAAGGGTTACCGAAAGGGAGTGTACGAACGGGTTACTTCAGGAATCTGGAGCTTGGTTAGCGGAGGTCTGCCTTGATGATCATTCTGTCGGGAGGGGGATTCTTCAATGCCGTAGGGCTTGAACCACCGGATTTGCTGCCGTGGAGGCCTACGAGAACGAGTCCTGCTACTACCAAGCAAGTGGCAATGGCTTTGGTCGCGAACTCCCAGCCTCGGAAATTCTCCCGGAGCAACTGGGGGCGGAACTTCGTGAGTATGAGCGCTCCCAGAAAGATGATGACGTAACGGACGCCGGAAATTGCGTCGACAATCGCGGGATGGGCCAGGCTGATCGCATAAAAGATGAGGAAGGATCCCACGCCGGAGAGGAATCGATTAACGAAATACCAGAACCGGTTCTTGGGATCATCCTGGCCGGATTCCGAAAAGATTTGTCGCCGCCATGAAGGGCGGCTGAGAAGCGCGAGCGCTCCGGCAAAGGTGCCAATCGTGAACCAGACGTATCCACTGACAAAGTTTGTGCGGTCGTAAACCACTTTTTCGAGCACATTGACGAGGCCAAGTAATCCGGCGGCGAGCAGCACCGGGGGGAGGAGCCGTTTGAGAGGGAGCTTTTCGGCGAAAAACATGAAAAAGCCTCCAGCGGTCATCAGGCCGAAACCGATGAGTTGTGCCCCGGTCATCTGATGGGAAAGCAGGGCATACGAGATAGCTGCGGTGGCTACCGGCGAGAATCCGCCCATGACGGCCAGGGTTTCGGAGGCTTCTCCGCGCTTGAGTGCTGAGTAATAGAAGAAGACGCCGACCAAATGGATGACCCCGGCGGCAAAGGCGAGGAAGCCCAGAGAAAATGATGGGGAGTTGTATCCGAATGGAACCAGGCAGACACCGAAGACGCTCATGCTGCCGAGCCAGAAGACATAACTAAAGAGATTCTGCGTGCCTGGCCTCTTCAGCAGAACCTTGTCCCAAACCAGAGAGATTCCGATCAAGCCATGGGCGATGATGGCTACGAGCGCGCCGCTTTTGACGAAATCAAACAATGCGTCTCCGTTCAGAATGAAAGCAGGGCGACGCCGACGGCGACGAGGGTTGTGCCAACCCACCGGCGCCAGTCCACGCGCTCTTTGAGGTAATACTTCGCCAAGAAAGTCTCGAGAATGTAGCTCGATGCGGTAATCGGGACCGCGAAACTGAGCTGGCTCACCGAGAGTAGGGCCATCAGGGCAAAAAAAGAAATTGCCATGGCAGGGATGCTTGCCAGGATATAGACATTGCGCAGCAGATCACGGCAGAGGCGGAGGAGCGCCACCGGGCTCCAGTCTTTGATCTCGCCCTGACGCTTCATGCCAGCGCTGTTCAGCAGATCTCCCACCGCACCGGGAACGACAACCAGAAAAACCAGGAGTCCAATCATTCGTCGGGCTCCGATCCATTAGTCGTCTTGGGATAGGTCAGAACGACCAGCAGAATTCCGAGAACAATGGTGGAAATGCCAATCCAATGCAGGATGCTGACTTTCTCGTTAAGGTAAACGGCGCCGACAATGGCGCTAATGGCGTAAGAGAAAGAGGTTACGGGCAGAACGTACGTAAGGTCGGCCCAACTGAGCAGCGAGAGGCGGGACGCGAGCCAGCCGAACATAAATATGACGCCGATCGCGACCCAGGGATGGGCAAAGGCGCGAACATAGGGGATCGGCGACCAGGACTCGACCGCGCCGACCTGTGCCAGTCCGCGTTTAAGGGCGTAGTTGCCGATGACGTTGGTTCCGATCACGACGAGGCTGACGATAGCGGTCTTGCCGATCAACAGGTGGGTGTGCCACTTCCTTCGTTCCACTGGAGGGACGAGCTCGTCTTCCAGCTTCGCTGCGTGCAGTCGATCCACAGCGGGTTAGTTGCAAATTTTGGTGAGAGCGGGGGTTGCGATGCGAGTTTGTGTAGTATGAACGCGCTATTTGGCTTGATTGGGGTTTCGTGTAGTTTTCCGAATACGAATTTGGGGTAAACCTGAACTGGGGGAACTGCAACCATGACCTGGATCCGAACGATTCCGCACGCGGAGGCGGACGAAAAGCTGCGCAAGGCGATCGAAGGCGAGCAGACGTTTTATCCGAAAGAGTATGCGCAGCCGGTGCATCCGGACGACACAGGAGGAGCGTCGATAGTAGGGTCGCATACGCTTATACCGGAAGCGCTGTATCACGCATTCGCGACGTTCGGGTCACTGATGTCGCCGGAACTGCCGTTGAGCCGTGCACAGCACGAGATGATCGCGACGATGGTCTCGGTGACGAACCGGTGCGTTTATTGAATCGAGTCGCACGCAGAGTTTCTGCGTAGAGTGACGCTGGATAAGGCGATGGTCGAGGCCTTGGAGAAGGATTACACGACGGCTCCGATCTCCAAACAGGATCGAGTGATGCTGGACTACGTCGTGAAAGTCACGAAGGATGCGACCAAGTGCTCGAGAGATGATATGGAACGGCTGCGTTCGGTTGGATTCGACGATCGCGGGGTTTTGCAGATCACGCTGATTGCGTCCTGGTTCAACTACATTAACCGGGTTGCGGATTCGCTGGGGGTGGGGCGGGAGTAGGTGTTCAGGGCCAGACATTCGGCTGCGCTATCGAAAACCCCCACTTCTGGCAACATCGGCCAGAAAGTGGGGCACCCTGGTTCATTTTTTCCCGTGAACTTTAGAAACGCGTCACCATTGGACTCCCGGGTAAAGGCTCCCGAGGTGAATGGTGCGATAGGAATTCTGTCCGTTAACATCGAGTTCCCAGACAACTTGCGGTGTCTGTTGCTGCGTGAGTTCTACGATGCGGGCTCCGCCCGGGTTGTCGCTCGGGGTATTGAGGTCGGCAAAGATGTTTGAGTTGGGCAGCAGTCGAGTTGTTCCTCCCCAGAGTGAGAAGTTGGTCGGGTAGGACCAGAGGAGCTGGGCCGTCATATTGGTTTCATTCACGTCGAAAATTGCCGGGCGGCTATAGCATGCGGCCGCGCCGGAGGACCCACAGACGGTGCCGCTCGAGTCGAGGACGCGGTTGGTGCCGTTATCGAAGAGGGCGAGTTGAAAATCGCCGGTGGTATTGGGGCTGGCGATGTTGGCGTCATGCTGGGCAGAGAACCAGTCGGCCGGCGAAGTGGAATTCAACAAGGTGAAATCGCCCTGGTAGCCGAGCCTCCAGATAATGTCGCCGGTTCCCGATCCATTCTCATAATCAATCTTGATCACCCAGGATTGGTGCCTCATGGAAAGCAGAAGATTCCCGTCATCCTGCGAATAGACAAGCGCATTGCTGTGCGTCCAGTCGGGGAAGAGCATGGGATGGCGGTTTATGTCGAGATGATCGAAGGTTGACCAGACCCAGACGACGTTGTAATTGGGATCGAGATCGACGATGGAATCGCCCAGAACGGTTGTCGTCCCGGAATAGCCGGGCAGGTTGGTGAAATCTTTATTGCTGTTGACCAGGAAAAGAAGATGGCCGTTCGGCAGGGACAGGAAATCGTGGTGAATGGAGTTGGCGGTCCAGGTATATCCGGCGGCGGAGAGCCACTTGTTCAATGCGTCTACATTGAATTCGTGAATGGTGTTGCCGGCGAGATCGATCTCGCGGACGACTCCTCCGGGGACGGACGTGCCGACGTATAAAACGATGAGGAAATGGCCGTTGGGCAGAAGCTTGATCGGTTCAGCCAGTCCGAGCGTGTGGTCGTAATCGTAGTACCAGATGATATTGCCGGATGGATCCGTGGCGAAAATCGTGAGGTTGTTGGCTAAAGTCTTTTGGCCTGGAGTCAGGCCGATAAGTTCCACGCCAGGCGAGGGCGTCATTCCCTGCGTCGTGGTCACGGTGAATTGAGGAGTGACGTTAGCGGGAAGGGCCCCCGTGGTGAAGGTTCGGTCGGAATCCGTTTTCTGAGTGCTGTCGGGCA
>DATEJO010000093.1:0-51315 GCA_035277905.1 Candidatus Sulfotelmatobacter sp. | reverse complement strand
GATAGCTCCAGTGTTTCAATCCAACGCTACCGTCAAGAGTGGCTTGTCCCTGTTGAGCGTTAATCAGTGTTGCGTTTTCGATCGCTATTTTCGAAGAACTTGCCTGCAAGCTCACCTTTGCGGATTTCCATTGGCTGCCTTCGATCGCAAGGTGCTCGGCATCGACTTGAGCTGAGACGGTCGGATTGCTTATGGCTCCTTGCACAACCGCGGTTGCTGTGGCGGTTCCGGAGATTGCGGGGATCGTCTGGTGAGTTTGGCGGAAGGAAGATGCGAGCAAAGCGAGTTGATGTAGATCATTCGCTGCAATAGCGATCTGCAATCTGGAATTCCTGCTAATGGCTCCCTGCGCTGTCAGGGTTGCTGCAGGCATCTTCAGTGTGGTGTCACGCACTGTGATTCTTTGGCGAGGGCCGTCGTACGAGAAGTGAAGCGCACCAGTAACTGGAACATCCCTTGACGAGGTGGCACCAGCGCTGCCCGCAACGGCCTTCACTGAAAGATCTGAGTTTGCCTGCAGATCCGCAAGGTTCCCGGTCCAGGTGGCTTCGGCGGTCCCGCCAACCGTGCCGGCGAGAGAGACTTCTGTGACCTGCTGACCGAGGGCCCGTTGCAAATCGCGTAGCGATATGCCAGACAAAGAGGCCCGCACGGACGAATCCGGGGTCGCATCCAAATGTTTTATTACAGCGTCGGCAGCGATGCGGCCACCCATGGAATCCAGTGCCACTTTCTGAAGCTGAAGATTCCCATCAGCCAGACGATACTTTCCCTGCAATCGCGTCAATTCGAGTCTCTTTCCCGAAGCCATCGCCGCCAATGCACCACTCCCTAACTGACCGTCGACTGAGAGATCCCGCAGGAAAGGCTCATTCCCGATTCGCTGATAATGAAGAGTGCCATCGAGCGAGACATCCCCCGCTGGACTCAGCGTCGAAGTGAAATCTCTAAAGTCTTGCGTATGCAGCAGAATGCGATACTCACCGTCAGCGATTGGATTCGAGTAATTAGAAATTCGTGCCTGTACGATCAGGCTTGACGATCCGACTTTCAGAACAGCTGGATGTATCTTTGTCTGCTCGGGGGTGGCCGTGAATTTCAAATCCAGGTCATGTGGAAGTGGAGAATAATCCGCGTACTGGAGATGCCCATTCTTATAGGACACACTTCCTGCGTAATGCTTTGCTGCACCCTCAGCATTGATTTCGACGCCGAGATCGTACAGGTCCGCTGCAACCGTAATTTTCCGATCGTTATAAAACACTTCGCCATTGATGAGCTGCGCGTGTTCGATGCCCAGATCGAAAATGTCGGTATGCCCAGTCGATGCGTGCGACGGAGGCGTTGGCACGTTGCTCTTGCCGTTCCGGCTGACCTCGATATGCGCCAAGGGAGCGACGAGCAAGAGTTCTCGCAACGCAACCTGATGATGCAGAATGGAAAGAATTTTCAGCCGTACAGTCAGCCGATCAGCATGCAGAAGTGGTGGCTCCATGGGTGGCTCAGTGCCATGGACCGTGATGTCGTACAGATGGACAGTCAGCGTCCACAGATCAAGTTTCATGCCTCCGATTTCGGTTCGAGCCCCCGTAGCACGATAAGCTTGATCCGCAATCTTCCTGATTGCGAGCCGTTGGAAGCTGCCGCTCTTGAGATAGAAATATCCACCAACGACTACCACTCCGATCAGCAGCGCAATCCCTGCTGCTGTCCACCCGACGATTCGTTTCCATCTCATTCGTTCAAAATGCCTGCCCAATGGTGATGTAGTACTGTGTCGGATTGATTCCCGGCACAGGATTCAAGTTGTGTCCAACATCGATCCGTATCGGACCGATCGGGGTCGCATAACGCAAACCGAATCCAATCGTGTTCGTGTAGTTGTTCAAAAAATTGTTGAAATTGATCGCGCTGTAAACGTTGCCTCCGTCATAGAAAACAACTCCGCCCAGCGCCTTCGTGATGTGAAGCGGGAAGCGCACTTCAGAGTTCAAAATGAACAGCTGCTTTCCGCCAACCGGCACGGTCACATTCACGCATCCCGATTGCCCTTGCAGCACATTGCAGAACGGGACGAGGCGTTGCGGGCCCGCTTCGTCAATGGGAAAGCTGCGCAGCGTTGTGCCGCCTCCTGAGAAAAATAACTGACTCGTCGGAACAAAGCTGCTCGCAAAAGGGCTAGCCAGGCCAATGCGGATGCTGTTGGCCAGGACTACGGAATGAACCGGCTTATAGAATGCGTATTGTGCGAAGAGCCTGGCGAAGTTAGCGCTCGATCCAAATGCCGTCGGTGTGATGCCCAGATCAACTGTCGCATAGACGCCGTGGTGCGCATCCAGCGGATGGTCCCTTGTGTCTTTGATAAGCGTCGCCGCTACCGACGAGAGCCGCACGTTGCGGTCAGGCTCAAGCACAAGATCGGGCACCAGGATGTGAGACAGAATCGTCTTGTTGAAGTCATAGCGGAATTGCAGGCGCGTGTTCGCTTTCGTACTGATTACCCTCTCCAACTGGAACGACAAATCCCCCAACGTGGCCGTAAACAGCGGATTCTCGCTATTCCGCTCAACAGAGAAGGTACTCAACGATTTCCATTGCGATCCGATAAAATGCGGCTGCGAGTAAGACGTAAGTGCCTTCTGATCCAATCGCGAAAGGAGAAGCGAGGCAGTCCCGGTCTCGGCAAGCCCGCGAATATTGTGGCGCGTGTATTGGATCAGACCGCGCGGACTGGCGAATGTAGATTGGCTCGGTGCGATCTGATATCCGTTGAGCCCGATCGTCCCACCGCCAGGCAGTGCAACCGTTCCTGTCGGGATGTTCCCTCCGCGATGTGATACTTCGAAGCCGAATCCGTATGTAATCTCATTTCGCTTCGCCTCATGCAACTTGATCAACGCTGTTGATTCTGTTTGATCTGTGATCGGCTTTTCCGGGGCTACGCTCGCCCAGTCAAAGATGTTGAGGTCATACAATCGGCTTTCCGCCCCTAGCAGCTCCGCCCGCTGCATGGGCACTTCCGCCCGCAGTTGTGTAGTCTTTTTTAGTAACGACATCCGCGTATGCTCCTGCCCGAGGTAAAGCACATCGCTCACGCGCACTAACTGGTTCTCCGTGATCTCATACGTTACAGCCGCGCGCTCCGGGTTGCCGTGAACTCGCGCAACGTTAGTCTTGACCTCTGCGTTGAGATATCCGTGATCCAGATACGTCGCCGAGATCCGATTTTGATCGTCCGCCAGCTTGCGGGGGGAAAACGGTGTCCCCGCCTGCAACTGGAAGCCCTTTGGAGCGGTGAGTTGGTCATACGGAATGTGCTTGTTCCCGACCACCTTCACGTCCGCAACGGTGGTCTGCGGACCCTCCACGATGTCGAACGCAACGTCAATCTTCCCGTCGCGTTCCATGGTCCGGGAATCTACCTTGGCCTGCTCGTAGCCTCGGTCACGATAAAGAGCTTCGATATTGGAATCGCTTTGCTTCAGCATCTTCTGGCTGAGACTTCCGTGAGTCCAGATGTGCGACTTATGCACGGTGACCTGTGCCATCAGAGTCTCGGCAGGAATGGCATGGTTTCCATCAAAAGAAATCCGATCGACCTTGTGCTTCGTCCCCGGATCGATTCTGTAGACGATCGAAATGTGGTCCGGCTGCTTCTGGAAATCTATGGCCACCTTTACATCGTTGAAGCCTTTCTTCTGGAAGTAGTCGACGAGATTGCGTTGACCCTCTTCAACAAGTTCCCGATCCACAGCTCCTTCGGAGTAGATGGGGATTAGCTTTTTCATCTCTCGCCCGGCAAGGAAAGGAATCCAGGTGAGGCGCGGGCCAATGGTGCGAACAGTCACCGTGGGTCCGACTTCGACTTTGAACGAAACCGCCACCCGATTCGTATTGGGATCATATTGCGGTGGGTTTTCGTTGATACTGCTGGCCAGCCGATCCTGCTTCGTCAGCGTTCTTTTCATCCTGCGAATAGCAGCGCTGATTCGACCGGCTCTGTAGGGCTCTCCCGGCTTGAGAAGACTTCTGGAAAGTCGCGCCCAAATCGATCGAATCGAATGCAGCAAGTCGGCGCTCTCGGCGGGACTTGGACCGATCACGCGCACGGACGAAATTCGCGCTTGCTTCTCCAGACCGATCGTGAACCTCAGATTTACGATTTCGTGCGCATCATCAATCTCTGGCTCGCCACGAACCGTTGCCCGAAAATATCCGTAATGCCGGAGAAAATCCGTGAGCGCCTTCTCGGCCACGGGAATGCGCGCGGGATCATATGGTTCCTGTTCGGAGAAATCCGCGGCTTGCAACAGCCGGATATAGGCGAACCTTTTCGTCGCGCCGGGGAATTTCAGGACTCCGATGTAGTACGCCGGCTCAAGCAGAAAACTGACCCGCAGCCCTGAAACCTCCGGCGTCACCTGCACTCGGACTTCCGGGAAGTGTCCTGCCTTCTTAAGAGCCGCTGCGCTCTCATCAATCTGTTTTGTCGAATACGGCGAGTTCGCCTTCTGCGTAACCAGTGGATACAGCGGGTTCAGATTGCGGTGAGGATTCGCGATAAGAGAAATGGCGCTGACATTCTGTCCTTCATAAGACGGCTGTGGGCCCGCAAGTGCAAGTTGACCGGCTGCGCCCACCGCCTGAACCAAACAGAACCCGAGAAGTAGCAAGCGCACAGACCGCCAAACCGACTTTGAAACAGAGACGGCCATGCTTGTCTTGCAAACTGAAAACCGAATCGATGTCCCGGGACACAAAGCCCCAAGCTGTCGAACTGTGATGCCATTGAAATCACTGAAGTTGTCAGTAATACGCGGGCTGTAACTCACCCACACGCCGATAGCGTTCTCTGTCGCTATCCGATTCCTAACCGCCTGAACCGTAGTAGCCGGTCTTGGCGTGCGCTCTCAAGAAGGGAAATCTTCTGGGCAATAACAGCTTCACTCGGATCTTGCGCCATTTGCCATTCTGGGGAGGATCTTGCGGTCGATAGGCCAGGACGTATTGTGTACGCAACTCCGTTCCGATATGTCTTGCCACTGCCGGCATATCGTTGGGATTGTCGATTGTGTAGGCTTGCCCTCCGCTGGGGGCAGCGATATCCGACAGCAGTTGCGGCCCCATCATCTCTTCCTGGGTCGGAACATAACGGTCAAAGATGCCGATCGAATAAATCATCACGTCCGATTCCCTGGCCAACGACTTGACTTCTTTTTCTCCATAACGGCTATGGTTGTCTCCGCCGTCCGAGATGATGAGCAACGCCTTTTTCCCATATCGCGCGTGCTTCATCTTGTGCAGGCCCATGTAAATGGCATCGAGTAGCGACGTGCGGCCCTTGGGTTGGGTGAACAGCAGTTCTTTTTCAACTTCATTGGTATTGGTGGTGAAGTCCACCGCCATCTTGGGTTCGTCCGCAAAGACGATCATGAAAAACTCGTCCTGTGGATTGGCCTCCTCGCAGAACTGGTTCACGGCGTCACGGATCCGCTCCACCTTATCGCCCATGCTGCCGCTCATATCGAGAATAATGCCAACAGAGACTGGCGTATCTTCCATGGAGAATGTCTGAATTTTCTGCAGTTTGTTATTGTCGAAGATCTTGAAATTATCCTGGCTGAGGCCTGTAACAAAGCGCTCGTTTGAATCCGTAACGCTGACCGGAACCAGAACTAGTTTCACATCGGTCTTTATCAGTGGGAGCGAGTTCTCGGCGAGTTGGACGGAGCCGGAGTCGTGTCTCGTCTCACGGGGAACAACATGAACGTCGTCCACGCTCGTTTGTGCGAAAAGAGCGGCACTCAACAAAACGAACAACAACACGGACAAGCTGACTTTCACAATTGCAATCGCTTCCCGGCCAATCGGCATCACCTAATACCGCGCCGCAGGTCAGGCCTTTCCAAAACGCTCGGCTAATAGCTGCCATGTTTTTTTTAAGACGATTCGCCTCCGCGCAAAATCGTCTTGAATCTGTAGAACCCTGCGATACGACACCGCAGTTGTTCGTACCATCTTTCCCTTAACGCCTAATAAGGAGTCCGGAGTGCTTCGCGCGACGACATTTCCCACTGAAACAGTAATCACCACACCCGTAAAAACGAAGAGCCCAGCCAAAGCTGGGCTCTATACAGTCGAAGTGGAGTGCAGGCTAGTATTTCGAGGCACCGCCGCCTGATTGGCAAGTCTTCGAAATGTGTTTCACTGATGTGACGTCAATCGTGTGTGATCCATTGCTCATCGCGGAGCCATTGGACATCCCACTGCTGCCAGATGTCATTGCACCGGTAACCTTCACTTCATGGCCGACGTGCTCTTTCAGTGTCGCTGTGTCCCCGCTCAACTGGTACATCGTGCCGTTCTTAGCGGTGAGCATGTAACTTCCATTCGATTCAGAGAGACAACCTTCAACGCTCTTCTCATGGCCGGAAGAAGTGTGTGTTGTCTGTCCCGAACCTGCGGAACCGGCGGTAGATTGACTTGATGTATCCTGCGCGACAGCCCACGACAGGCCGAGGAGCAGTACAGAGACGAACAGGAGTATTTGTCGCATAGCAACCTCCAATTGCAGTGCTTACCGGACTGCGTTGCTCACTGATCCTGCAAGGCTGATGCAGTTGGCGAGCATAACAATCAGCTAAGGAATTCTCCTGCTCGGAGGGAGGATGAGAAATACAGCGATTCCCCCATGTCTCGTCCTCATTGCGCTGTATCACGAACTAGCACTGCAACACAGAAAGCCCATCAGCGCGACAACTATGCGGCCTCATCTTTCCTCTTGGGTGGAACGTCGTCAGATCTGCCGTATTCATCGTGCGTGTGTGCGGGACGTTCCGGATGGTCTTCCGCATCCTCCACGCCCTCAACTGCCGACGCCTCAAGCGACTGCTCCGTGTCGGCCAATTCTTCTACGGACTCATCATCGGCATCAGCTACGGTTGAGAGCCCTTGTAAATCGCCGGATTGTCCTGCACTGTCTTCTCCAACTTGAGCCGGATCGGAACCCAAATCATCGAGTTGTGCCTGAAGATCGCCCTTGCGTTCCGGGGCCCGTTCATCGAGTTTCTTGTCCTTGTTAGCCATACTTTTTGTTATAGGGCGCGTACTCACGCGGAATCATCCGGTGTTCGCTGTATTTCGCGAATGTTTGATTCCGGTTTTACGGACCCTCCGTCGACGCTTCTGAATCGTTACAACTATTTCGTACTCGGATTCCTCGAACAATAAAGAGCCAACGACCGCAATGAAAGAGATCGTCATTCGATTCTTTATCGGAGGAGTTTCAGTTTCGATTTTCGCGGTACTCGGAGACATCTTCAAACCCAAGAGCTTTGCTGGACTGTTTGGCGCAGCTCCATCCGTCGCGCTCGCCACTCTCGCCCTGACTGTTGCAAAAAGTGGCGCACACTACGCGGCGGTGGAAACCTCTTCCATGATAATTTCCGCCATCGGCCTCTTTGTTTATGCTTGCTGCCTCAGCCGGCTAATGATGCGTTACCGATACCGAAGCCTAGGTGTGACGCTGTCTTTGATGATCGTTTGGGCCGCCAGCGTCTTCGGAATCTGGTTTGCTGTAATGAAGTAGTGAACAGATGAATATTCAGATCAACAGTTCGGCCTTGCGGCAATCAAGTTTTTTTCAACTGGCGATCCGCTTTGTCTGCGGAGGCCTGGTAACGGCCGCGACCGGCATTATCGCGAAGAAGTGGGGCCCCGGCATCGCCGGATTGTTCTTGGCGTTCCCCGCGATTCTTCCCGCCAGTGCAACGCTCATTGAGAAACATGAGAAACAGAGAAAAGAACGTGCTGGACTTCAGGGCGGGGTGCGTGCGAGACGTGCCGTCAGTGCGGATGCCGCCGGCGCTGCGATGGGCAGCATAGGTCTTCTCGCATTTGCCGCACTTATTACCGTGCTCATCCCCAGCCATCGAGCATGGGCGGTCATCGTGCTAGCCACCATCACATGGATGGGTGTTTCGTTCTTGGTGTGGCTGCTTCGCAAGAGGTTATCAATTGCAGTCAGGCGCCGCCGTCCCTAGTCGAGAGTGGCAAGGGATAATGTGATCAGGCATTCAGCCGTGACAATGCAACCTTTGCAGCATGATATCCGCACATTCCATGAACTGCGGCTCCTGGCGGAGTTGAGGATGAACACAGATAAGTGTTCCGAGCCGACGTCGCATATGCACGCAATGTCGGACGAAGCAGTACTTGCTTGAGATTCATCGCTCCGCCCCCGATATCACCACCCACCAGGTTCGCGTCCATGGCCTCGAGAGCGGCCGGGGAGAAAACTCTCCGCGCCAAAATGCAATCACGGAATCCCGGAGCAAAGCGTTCAATCTGATCTTCAAGTCTGCCCAACATTTCGACTGTCGAGCCGTTCGGGACGTGGCAATAGGCCCATGCGATATGTTTTCCTTTCGGCGCTCGCGTCGGGTCAAATAAAGTCGGCTGAGAAAGCAGAACAAAAGGACGCTCGCCACAGCGCCCGGAGCGCATCTCTTTTTCCGATGCTGCGATTTCGTCGAATGTTCCACCCACATGAACAGTGGCTGCCCGCAGGCATTCCTGCGCCTTCCATGGAACGGGTGCTCGCAGCGCATAGTCCACCTTGAACACTCCAGGACCATAGTGGTACCTCGCTAATCGACCTTGATAGGAGTTCGAGAGCTTTCCTCTCGCAATCTTCAGCAATTGCTTGGGAGTGACATCGCAGAGGATTACGTCGTATCCCGACAATTCTGTTATGTTCTCGATCTTGCGCGAAGTCGTAACGCTTCCTCCGAGTGTGCCGAGAAAGCTGCACAAGGCCTGGGTAATCGCTCCTGCGCCTCCTCGGGGAATCGGCCACCCTACCGCATGCAGTGCCGTTCCCAGCATAACGGCCGCAGCTGAACTGACCATTTCATCCAGACTCAAAATCGAATGCGCTGCGAGTCCGGCAAATAGTGCCCGTGTTCGTTCAGTCTTGAACGCTCGCGCCAGTGTTGTTGCAGGAAGAAATGCCCTCAATCCGAATTTCGCCAGAAGCCATGGATGCCGCGGTACGGACCAGATAGGACCAAGCACGCCGTTTGCAACATCGCTCCAGCGCTCTGCAAAAGGAGCGAACAGGTTTCGCCATGCTTTCCCGTCCGGGCCCAAGGATGCAGCCGCAACATTCAAATCTCGTTCCAGCGCGATCGCTGTTCCATCATCGAAAGGATGGGCGAGGGCTGCCGGAGAATGAATCCATTCCAAACCGTGTTCGTGTAGAGGAAGCGAGGAGAAGAACGGCGATCCGATCGCCAATGGATGAACAGCAGATCCGAAGTCATGGTGGAAGCCGGGGAGTGTAAGCTCTAGTGTCCTCGCCGCTCCACCGGGGTGCGGCTCGGCCTCGAACACCTCCACCTGCAATCCGGCTTGCGCGAGGACGATCGCCGCGGCAAGTCCATTCGGTCCCGCACCGATGACGCAGGCTCGTCGACTCATTGTCTGACTCGCAAACAGCAGGAACTTTCGTTCATCATTCGACTACGCATCCTGATCAATCGCTCCGTGGTTCCGTTGGCCCCGGCCACTCAACGACACGCACTGATCCATCAGATTCTCTCTCGATCGTCGGGGCGTACAGTCCCACAAATTTTAGCCGCCACCACATTCCTGTTTCTTTCTTTTCCGCGAGAGTGGTGAACCAATACTGCCAGAGCACGGCGCGCACCTCACGGGGAGGATTCTTCGCGAACGGATTTCCCGCAAACAGATTGAGAACGTCTGGATCGTTCGAAATCAGACGCAACTCTGTTCGAGGCACGATCGAGTATTCGCGCCATGAACCAAGCGATGCAAACCAAAGGTTCCAATCGAACCGTGGTTGATATGGTGCATAAATTCCCGGAGCCTT
Source organism: Candidatus Sulfotelmatobacter sp. (assembly GCA_035277905.1). Lineage (GTDB taxonomy): Bacteria > Acidobacteriota > Terriglobia > Terriglobales > Acidobacteriaceae > Sulfotelmatobacter. The sequence continues at coordinate 41,423 of DATEJO010000093.1, read as the reverse complement.
CGAGGGATCTTGTGGTTTATAGCGGAATGGATACGCAACCCAGTTTGTCCCGTCATCCGATCCCTGAAATTCGATTTCGTAACGCCCGCGAGTCATGATCCCGAACAGACCATATCGATTCGCAATTCGAAACGGTTCAAGCGCTTGTACCGCCTCAGCCGGAAATGGCAGGTTTCCGAACATCCATATCAGTTCGACGGATGTAACGCAAAGTATCCAACCTAGAATCACGGCCGAGGCATAAAACTTCACCATTGCGATCACGGCTCTCGCTCGTCCGGCGGAGCCTTCAGGCCGATTGGCCTCAGATCGAGGCGCTCCTGAAATCTCTTCGTTCCTCGTCGCAGAATGTGTGGCTTTCAGTTCGTGCGCTAAGAAGAAATTCTTCCACCTCCCCGGCGCGAGATGCCGAAGATATCCGTCGTCCAACAGCAGAATCCCCAACGATAGAACAAGGTAATTCAGAAATGTGTAATTCGCCGTAAGGATGACACCGACCTCCCAGGGCGTGACAATGAAAAAGCAAATCAGGCGCCAACGTCGTGGCAGGAAGAGCATCCAGACCAGCACCAATTCGAGAGCGAGCGTCGCGAAAGCAGTCGAAACATGGAACCAGTGCGGCAGATGCTGGACGTACCATCCGATCCATGTGGGCAACGGGCCGTTCTGGTAGTACTCGTCCATGGCCGTAAGATGGCGCCACTCGGGGTCTCCGCCCAGTATCTTCGCAATCCCAGACTCAAAGTAGATGCGGAACCACTCCCATTGCAGCAGGAACAAACTCGCTCGCGATGGCGGAGAAGTAACTCCCCATCCCGGAAAAAATCCCGCTGGAGCAAAGAATAGAGAAACGAATCCCGCCTCCAGCAACATCCCATCGGACTGATAGTTCGAAAAATCCTGAGCCGCGCTCACGAACGACAAAAAGCACATGAAGCAGATAAAGAACGTTCCGCGCGGCCAGACGTTGAACACAACCAGTATGGATGCCCACATGCCCGCCCAGCACAGAAGCACCAGCATGTGAGAACCACTGGAGAACCACAGCAGCGTCGGAGCAAACCAGACTCCGCGAACGTATCCCATGGAACGAGCCACAACCTGCAGATACTCGTTCGCGGGCAGTATGCCCGCGGGACCAATGAGTCCCCGGATTTGAAACACAAGCGAGAAAAATGCGGAAAAATAAATCAGCCCAAGAGCGCGTAGGAACAACCAACGTGGAAGGAAACGACCGTTTGGTCCTTTCTGCGAGTCGAAAAACCTTCGAACCACGTGGATTGGGCGCTTCATAGGACAACTTCCAGGAAGGATTTCCGGCTCAGGTTAGTTTCTCACGGCCAACGACATGACGAACTCGTCCTCACCATGTTTGACACATCCACAATTACTCACGAGTTTGGAAAGAAGGATTTCCCCGCCGCGACCGCCTTCGATAAAAGAATGGAATTCCCGCCAGAATGACGATCAGTCCCAAGGAAGATCGGACCGGTCGGCTCATCCAGAGATTAATTGTCAACGCGATTGCCGCCGCGAGGAAGATTATTGGCGTAAACGGATATCCCCAAACGCGGTAAGCGCGACTGAGGCTCGGCTCTTTGCGCCGCAAGCGCATCAGGGCGATCGCGACCAACGCGAAAAAAATCCACACCGCGAATACGAAGAGCGAGTACAACTCTTCGAACGTTCCAGTCAGGGCCAGTAGTGCGGCTACAGATCCCAGAAAAATCAACGAACCGCTCGGGGTTCGGAACGTCGGATGGATGCGGCCGGTAAAACGGAAAAACACCCCGTCCCGGGCCATTGCAAAAGGAATGCGCGCTCCGGTCAAGACCACGACGTGCAGAGCCCCCAGGGCGGAAACAGCCATAGCCACAGTGAGCCAATCTGCGCCACGTGAACCCGCAAACGACTGAACCACGTCTGAGGCAACGTGCTGGGAAGCGGCAACGGCAGCGAACGGCAACACGTGAAAATACGAAACGTTCGCCATCAGATATAAACCACCGACTGTCAATAATCCCAAAATGATGGCGCGTGGAATGTTTTTCTGCGGATTCAGCACTTCCTCGCCGAGGTCTCCAAGATCGTTGAACCCGTTGTACGCCCACATCGCGGGAACAAGCGCAGTGAGCAACGCCCCGATCGTTCCAAGCGTGAACGGTTGTGCGGGGCTGATTTGATTTACATGTTTCCCACCGAAAAACAACCCTCCTCCGATGATCGCGACGATCGTGCCGATCTTCAGCCCGGTCAACAGAACCTGTATAACCCCGCTCATTTCCACACTGAAGTAATTCGTCGCCGTGACAACCGCCACCACCAACGCGGCTAAAGGCTGGGCGGCGGTGAACACGAATTCGTAGCTTTCAACTCGATAACTAAATAAAGGAGTGGCAACCACAGGAAATAAGAATCCCATGAACCGGATAAATCCAGCTGCGAGCGTCGCCATTGCGACCGGACGATCAAGAAACGAACTCATCCACCCAAACAAAAACCCCCAGAGTGGGCCGAGTCCTCTCCCTAAATAGACGTACGGGCCGCCGGCTTTTGGAAATGCGGCGCCCAGTTCCGCATAACAGAAGGCTCCAAACAGAACAATCAGGCCGCCGAGCACCCACGCCACGAGGACTAGGCCGGACGATCCCACGCTCCTAGCCATATCGCTTGCGACAAGAAACACACCAGTGCCGATCGTATCGCCGATGACGATTGCGCTGGCCGACCACAATCCAAGGCCGCGGACCAGGCCAGGTTTTTCGGGATCATGATGAGACAGCATGGCTGAACGGAACTCAGAGCCTACGCGCGCGCATAGCGCCGGTCAACACTCGCGACGAGCAGGACCTAAATCTGGATAGAGAATCCTATTTCTCATCTGCGTTATCATCGGAGTCGCCATGGCACCCCTGAAGCTCATGCTCAACGAATTTCCGTGGAGCGACGAATACCGGATAGGCGACGTTGAGAATATTCTGACTCCCGCCCTCATCGTTTATCCCGGAATCGTTGAATCGAATATCTCGTGCACTCTAAAATTGCTCGACGGGAACGCCGATCGGTGGCGCGCTCATATCAAAACGTCGAAACTGGCGTATACCCTCCGGATGCTCGTCCACCGTGGCGTCGAGAATTTCAAGTGTGCGACAACACTCGAACTCCACACCGCGTGCCAGTCTGGCGCGAAAGATATTCTGGTCGCTTTCCCTGTCATGGGAGCGAACGCGCGGCGTGTGCGCGAGATCGCCGATGAGTTTCCGCTGGTTCGCATTTCCGTGCTGGCTGAGAACGAACATCAGATCCGGCAATGGCGGAAAAGTCCGGTTGGCATCTTTCTCGATCTGAATCCCGGCATGAATCGCACAGGGATTGAAATAGACGAGAGCGATAGAATTTTGAAACTCATCTCTCAATTACAAGATGCAGGAATCGAGTTTCGGGGACTGCACTATTACGATGGCCAATTCGGAGGCCTTGAAGAGCGCGACCGCGCCACCGCAGCGCACGCGGGCTACGATCTTCTGCTTCAGCTGGTAACGGAGATTCAACGCAATTCGTTTCCAGTGGCGGAAGTCGTCACCGCCGGGACTCCGACATTTCCGTGCTCGCTCGCCTACGACGGCTTCCGGAACGCGACGTTCATTCACCGTGTCTCGCCGGGAACGGTTGTCTACAATGACGCGACCAGCCTGGCCCAGCTCTCTGCCGATTACGGCTATGCGCCGGGCGTGCTCGTCTTAACTCGCGTTGTGAGTTCGCCGCATGACCGCATGATCACATGCGATGCCGGACACAAGACGGTTTCGGCCGATGCTGGAATTCCCACTTGCATCGCGATAGGACATCCAGAACTCGCTCCAGCTTCGCCGAGTGAGGAACATCTTCCGATGAGCGTTTCAGCGGATGGATCCATTCCGAGAGTCGGCGATCTGTTGTTTCTTCTTCCACGTCACATCTGCCCCACGGTCAACAATTTCGATTCCGCCCTGCTCGTTCGCCATGGAAAGATTGAATCCGTCGAGAAGGTGTCAGCCCGCGGCCGTGAAGAACCGCTCCGGGCGAGTGTTCCGGCAAGGGTGTAGGTCTCCCGAAGCACGCCCGGGCCGGCGCTGAGATATCAGGCGCTTGCCAGGTACGACTCAGGTCCATAGGGTATTGTCCGCATGGGCAGAGCAGCCCCAACCAGCCTAAACTGTCTACGTGATAAAGCAGACCCTCGCCCTGGTTTCTGCATTATTCGTTTTCTTCGCAGCTCTTGCGTTACACGCAAGCGAGCAGCCCACAGCCGAGACAATCATTCGAAACTCGCTTAAGGCGAATGCGGTCGACTGGAAAGCCATGCCTGATTACGATTGTTTCGAACGCGACCAGCAGCCAGATGGAAGCACAAAAACGTACGAAGACTTAATGATCCTGGGCTCTCCGTACGAACGCCTGGTTGCGATCAACGGCAAGTCATTATCCGGCTCCGAAAACGCGCAGGAAAAGCAGAAACTGCAGGCGGAAGTCGCGAAACGGCGGCACGAATCGCCAGAGCAGCGGCAGGAACGCATATCCAACTATGAAAAAGCTCGCAACCGGGATAACCAGATGATGGACCAGCTAACCAAGGCCTTCAATTTCACCCTGCTCGGGCAGCAGAAGTTGGGCCCCTTTGATGTCTATGTGCTGAAAGCCACTCCGCGCCCTGGTTACAGGCCTCCAAACATGGATACGCAAGCTCTCAAAGGCATGCAGGGAAAGCTATGGATCGACAAGAACACTTTTCAGTGGGTGAAAGTGGAAGCTCACGTAATTCATCCCGTCTCGATCGAAGGATTTCTCGCCGAAGTTGAGCCAGGAACCCGCTTTGAGCTGGATAAAGGCCCCGGGGCAGACGGCATGTGGTTCCCTACCCACTATGCCATGAAGGCACGAGCGAAGATCTTGTTCTTCATCCCACACAAGAGCTACGACGACGAGACGTATTACGACTATCACAAGGCGCCGGAGATAGGCCCCGAGTAAGTGCCTCCTCAAGTAGAAGTATCCCTCCAATCTTTCTGGACTGATAACCTTGTTGCACACACCACAGAACTCACCAAATGACGAATGGATCAGCAGGAGCTCGACGCAGTGGGATGGACTGGCGTCTTCTTCTGCGGGCACTGCGCCACCGCAATTACCGCCTATTCTTTAGTGGCCAGGGTATTTCGCTCATCGGCACATGGATGACGCGCGTAGCCACCGGGTGGCTTGTCTATCGCCTTACCGGATCAGCCTTTCTGCTCGGACTTGTCAGTTTCGCCGGGCAGATTCCAATTCTTTTTCTTGGACCCTTCGCCGGCGTCTGGGTGGATCGTTTAAATCGCCACCGCGTGTTGATTGTCACGCAGATCCTTTCCATGCTTGAGTCGTTCGCGCTCGCTGGACTTGCGCTGGCGGGGATCATCACCGTCAACGAAATCATTCTGCTCAATCTTTTTCAGGGTGCTGTAAATGCCTTCGACATGCCGGCTCGGCAGGCATTCCTGGTGGAGATGGTCGAAGATCACGAAGATCTCGGCAACGCCATCGCGCTGAATTCATCTCTCGTCAATGCGGCTCGCCTCATCGGCCCCTCCATCGCCGGCCTCATCATCGCAGTGGTCGGCGAAGGCTACTGTTTCCTGATCGACGGTATCAGCTACATCGCCGTTATCCTTTCGTTGTTCGCGATGGTTGTTGCGGTCCATGCCCACGTGCGGAAGGACGAAAGCGTTCTTTCCGAACTGCGCGAAGGTTGGGACTACGTCCGAGGATTTCAACCCATCTGGTCGATCCTGCTCCTTCTCGCCCTGATCAGTCTTGTCGGTATGCCTTACACCGCGCTGATGCCAATTTTCGCCGGTAGAATTCTGCACGGCGGCGCGCATACATTGGGGTTTCTCATGGGAGCCGTTGGAATCGGTGCGCTGATCGGCGCGTTCCGACTCGCGGCTAGAACGAGCGTCCTCGGCCTTGGTCGCTTACTTCCACTCACCGCGGCGGGGTTCGGAGCTTCACTGATCGCATTCGCTGCGTCGCACCAGCAGTGGCTCTCGTTGTTGCTGCTCGTCGTCACCGGATACTGCTTCATGCAACAAATGGCATCGAGCAACACCATTCTGCAGACGATTGTCGAAAACGAGAAGCGCGGGCGCGTGATGAGCTTTTACGGCATGTCATTTCAAGGAGTCGCACCGTTCGGCAGTCTGATCGCCGGAGCTGCGGCCAGCCGCATCGGAGCACCCTACACTCTTATGATCGGGGGCGCGTTGTGCGTGCTTGGAGCCGGAATATTCGCCGTGCAACTGCCCGCGCTCAGGCAACTGATCCGTCCAATTTACATCCAGATCGGCATTCTGCCGGAATTAAGAACCGGAATTAACACCGCTTCCGTTCTCCAAGAACCGCCCGAAGAGTGAAACACACTATTTTTGGATCGATGGATTCGTGAAGAGTGTTAGCGGAACTGCCTCGCCCATTGCGCGGTATCCCGCGACCGATGGATGCAAATGATCGCCCGAGTCGTAAGCGGGCAGAAGCCGGTCCGGCTGCTGAGGATCCCGCATCAGCTTGTCGAAATCGATGACACCATCAAAATGTCCGGGAGCTCGAATCCAGTCATTGATGGTTTCACGATCTACTTCCGTACTGTGCGGCGGATGATAGTACTCGGAACCTACGAACGGAAGAATCGTCGCACCGAATACGCGCACTCCGTTGGCATGCGCGCGCAAAATAATCTGTTCATAAGCGGCAAGGATCCGATGCACCAACTTCGAGTGTGCGGCTGGAGCGACGTCGCCCTCTCGCGTCAGGCCTCCAAGATCATTCACCCCTTCGAGCACGATCAGATATCGCACACCTGTCTGAGCGAGGACGTCACGATCAAAGCGGGCGAGGGCATTCGGCCCGAGTCCATCGGTCAGCAAATGATTGCCGCCGATCCCTTCGTTGAGCACTCCGAACTCGCGAGTCGCAGAAGATCCCTGCAGGCGCTCAGCTAGAACGTCGGTCCAGCGATTATCGCCGTTCGTACTCGCGCCATGTCCGTCCGTGATTGAGTCCCCAAGCACAACGATCGCGGCGTCATTGGGATCGCACGCATCAATGCCCGAAATCTGATACCAGTGGTCGACTCGCTTAGCGTCAGGCAGATCGGCCGCCGCCACGTGATCGCCGCGAACGTAATATGACGTCGCTCGCGATCCCGGATGTCCCGTTTCACCGACGGGGGCTTTATCCAAATGAAACGTCACGGCAACGCTCGACAGCGGCGCTGCAGGAAATGCGACTGGGTCCGAAAAATATTCGGCCCCAGCCGGGACGGTGACATCCGGCTCTCCAGAAAACGATAGAGCGCGATCGGTAGCAGAATCAATTCTCGGAGAGGATAGCGACAGCGGGCGAGCAATATGCACGCTCGTGAAATGTAAGGGCTGGGATCCGAACGCATTCGACAGGCGGACGCGCAGTGTCGATCCGCCGACAGACAAATGAAAAATCTGTCGCAGCGTCACATCCTGCATCTCTTCGGGTGCGATTGAATTCTGCGGCTCTGGAATCTGCTGCGACGCGGCCCAACTTCCAACCCAGTCGGAGCTCGTGCCAGCAGATTGCGCATAGCCGCCCGCAGCCGCACCGGCGAACACAAGCAGTGCAACAGCCAGTTTCGACCGCATAGGCATGTTGTAAGGGGAGAAATCTGGCGGAGAGGGAGGGATTCGAACCCTCGGTACAGGTGTTAGCCCGTACAACGGTTTAGCAAACCGCCGCATTCGGCCACTCTGCCACCTCTCCGGCCTTGGGTTAGCTGCTCGTTCTTGCGGCGAGAACTACGATCTATTCTGCAATTGCGATATTAGCACCTCTTCTACGATCGCTGCCAGAGATGGCTTCCATTCGTGGCCCCCGAGCATCGAAGTTCACGGAAGAATTGCAATGTGCGCCCGCTTCCAAAGCCGAAAAAGACCTTGGTGGGCAGAACTGCTCGGAGGCATGATCGCGGGACTCTCAGCCACAGTCGCTATGAGTAAATTCCAAAGCGCCTGGAATACCACGGCCCGGAGAATGGCTTTTTCCGCCGGCGAACCCGATGTGTTCGTCGGGTCTGTTAACAGTCAGCCCACTGATGTAGAGACCACAAAAATAGTGTTGAATCGAGTTGCCGATCTCGTCGGCTATGAAGTCTCCGATGTCGCGGTTACCAAAACCGCGCTCGCCCTGCATTACGGAATCGGTGCCGCAGGCGGCTACGTGTACTGTCTCTTAGGACCTGTCGCTTTCCAACGATTTGAGGAAGAACACTCGTTGTTGGCGGGGGCTGCTTTCGGATCAGCGTTTTTTCTGGCTGCCGACCTGGCCACTTTGGCTCTCAGGGGTTTTCCAGACAAAGGTTCTCAGTCCCCGCTTGGAACGCGATTTTATGGACTTTCATCGCACATCATTTACGGCGTAGCCGCTGCCCAAGCGTCCAAAGCTGTGCGCATATTCCTCTAATCCCGGCTTCCCGAGGTTCTTTCCCGTAAAACCCAGACTTAAGTCAACCGGAGTCGGAACAACCGCATCGCACTGTCGGATTTTCCGATGACGCTTTCGAGGCTCCCCGTCCGTGAACAGTTTGCTTCCCTTTGGAGCCTGGGCGGACTGACCTGGGGCCGACTCGCTCGGCGGGTCTGGAGCGAAATCGGCCGAAATGACCTCGTCAATCGGGCATACGAGTTGGCATTTAATTTCCTGCTAGCAGTATTTCCTATGTTTTTTTTCCTATTCGCGCTGCTGGGATTTTTTGTGTCCGAAGGAGGCGTACTGCGGAGCAACTTCTTATCGTATTTGCATCTCGCATTGCCCCCGTCCGCGTACCAGATGGTCGTCCAAACCGTCCACGAGATTACTGGAAATGCGGTTGCGAGCAAGATGACGTTTGGCCTGTTATTTGCTCTCTACGCCGGATCTGCCGGGATGACCCAGCTCATGTCAACGCTCAATTCTGCCTATGACGTCCCGGAGGAACGCTCGTGGTTGAAAGTACACGTCATTTCGGTCGGGATAACTCTGGCCATGGCGATCCTGGTGGTGGCGGCTCTTCTCCTGATTCTGCTTGGAGGGCATGTGATCGCCTATGCAGGGAACTACGTCGGCATGAACGAAGCAGCATTAGTCGCCGCGAAAGTAGTGGAGTGGGTGGCCGCATTGGCTTTCGTCGTCTTTGCCTTTGCCATCGTCTATTACTTTGCACCTAGCGTCGAGGAGCAGCACTGGTATTGGATTACGCCAGGCTCGGTCATAGGGATGATTCTGTGGGCAGCAGCGTCGGCCGGCTTGCGGGTCTACCTCCATTTTTTCAATACCTTCACGAGAAGCTATGGATCATTGGGAGCCGTGATTATCCTGATGATGTGGTTCTACGTTGCAGGCCTCGCTGTACTCATCGGAGGGCAAATCAACGCCACGATAGAACAAGCAGCGGCTGAACATGGGCATGTCGAAGCAAAAGAACGGGGACAGAAAGCAGCGTGAGGCGCCTTAGCTGGCCTGCGGTTCGGGTTCTGCTAGTTAACTCGGGGTTTGGGCATCCGAGAGTGCTGTGCTTCGCATGTTTCGGCGAAGTTGGGCTTCGGGCCTCCGCCCCTCTTCTAGCGGTAGTCTCCAATTCCGGGCAGAAGTGTGCCCGGCGTGGATCCAAGCGATGCGCGTAATTAGCGATCCGGCGATTGATGACAAAGCTGCCCAACGACGAAGCGAGGACGCTCTCTGTTTCGACCCGAACAGGCTGGCCGCACGAAGCAGAGTAGGAATCGGACCAGACAGGACGCCGCCGGTTCGCGTAATCCAGCCGCTCATACCATGTTTCAACGGATCGAGGTGCGCGTGCGAGCGGCCCTCAATGCGCAGTCCTTCCCAGGTTTCAAAAATCGCTGCGCCTAGTCCGAGTGCTTGCAGGGCGCGGCTCTTGCGATGCCCCATCAGCTCCAGAATTCCCACGGCGGCGTTCAATCCCGAGGCTCCAAAGTGCAGCGGCAGATCGCCGGCGTTTCTATTCCACACCGGTATCGCTGTTGCGCCGATCAACACGCCCGTGTAATTCGAGAACGGAAGTCCAAAAGCAAGCGATGCAGCCTGACCGGCATTCTCCATGACCCTCACCGGCAGCGAAGCTCCGTAACGATCTCGCAGGAATCCAGCAAAAGCAGTAGCCGCCGCGCCGGTCGAAAAACCCAGCAGCGTCCACACGCCGACCGACATAGGACTCTGCGGCTTGAAAACTCGAAGCATGGCGAGGAATCTTTCGGGACGACCGAGATCGGCAATGAGAAGCGCCGGGGAGATCACCGATCCCGCAGCCGCGATCCATCGCGCGTGCTTCACTAATTCGCGATCGGCTCCGGTGTAATCGGCGATTGCTCCAATCACCGCAGCGGCTCCGGCCGCACCGCCAACAAAAAAGTAAAGAGGAATCTCCCACGTCCACGGCGGTTCCTTCAACAGTGGAATGCGATAGTAACCGTTCTCCGGACTCGCCTGCGGGAAGGGGGCACCTGCAGGACGAGAAGCCACGACTTGCAACTGTCCGCGAGTTTCGGCTTCATGACGAATCTGGTCGAGACGCCGTTCGCGCTCGAGATCGCGTTCGCTCAGTTCCTCGAGTGGATTTGGATCACTCATCGGCTTCTCCCATCTCGGTGATTTCCATCGGTCAGGAACGCGAGCAGCGTGCCACCAAGTAGCAGTCCGGCAGCCAGTGCGGATGAACGCCAACTCTTTTTCAAATAGATAGTCGGCACTTCGGGGGCCGGAGGGAGATTGTATGTCCGGCTGTCGCCACGGACGATAAACATCGCGTGCGTGCCGCGAACACTTGTATCCGTGGGATCGTAAATCTGAGCGTCGGTCATTCCGCGAGCATGCAACTCTTCCACTCGTTCTTGCGCCTTCTGTCGCAGGTGCTCGATCTCGCCAAACTGGATCGACTCTGTCGGACACGCCTTTGCGCAGGCAGGCTGTAAGCCTACTTTTTGCCTGTCGTAGCAGAACGTGCATTTGAAGGCGCGGCCGTCCTTCTGACTGCGCTCAACCACGCCGAACGGGCATGAGGTCACGCAATATCCGCATCCGTTGCAGACATCCGGCTGGATAAACACTCCGCCAAATTCGGTCCGGACAATGGATCCGGTTGGACACGCTTCCAGGCAGCCTGCTTCTTCACAGTGCTTGCATACATCCGAAGAGAAAGTCCAAGATGCCTGCCCTCCTGCATTTCCGCCAAAACCGGGCACTGGGGGTTGCTCAACAAATTTCACGTGCCGCCAGGTGGAGGCTCCAACCGCACCGGTGTTGTCGTAGGAGTAGCCGCTCCAGTCGAGGCCGTCTTCGCTCACGCCGTTCCATTCTTTGCAGGCCACTTCACATGCTTTGCAGCCAATGCACAACGTGGAATCTGTCAGAAATGCAGTTACGCTCATGCGGGTCTTCCTAGGTGGGAATTCAATTCCTGTATAGCCCCACGACCGCGTTCGCGGCGGCCGGGAATCACAGTGCACACCAGCGCCTTGGTTTCCATGATGCGAACGTTGGGCTCTTCGCTGATGACAAGTAAGTCGTTCACGACATCCCCAGTGACGTTCCCGCGATATCCCCAATGATACGGAAGCCCCACTTGGTGGATCGTTCTCCCATCGACATGAAGCGGCCTCATGCGCGACGTGACCATCACTCGCGCTTCGATGATTGCCCGTGGCGTCATGATTGTGGCCCATTCGCCGTGTTCTAATCCAATCTCCTCAGCCAGTTCAGGGGAGACTTCGGTGAAAAGTTCCGGCTGAAGCTCGCTCAAGTGAGAAAGGTGACGCGACATACCTCCGGCCGTGTGATGCTCGGTTAGTCGATAGGTAGTGAGAATGTACGGAAAACGCGCATCGTGTGGCGCTGCGTAGGGATTGTCGGGACGCTTCTTTCTCTTGGCTGCGGGATTCGTTTGCTGGTCATAGAGTGGGTTCTCTATTAGCGATTCGAGCGGTTCGTAATGCGTCGGCAAAGGACCATCTTTCAGCCCGCTTGGAACGTATAGCCAGCCGACTCCGTCTGGATGCAGAGTAAACGGTTTCGCCCCGCCAAGAGCATCGGTCCCGTGACCGTGTTGTAGATCCGCAGGCTTATCCGGAGCCGTCTTCTTGTCATAATCGGGATGGTCAAGGCCCGTCCACTCTTTTTTGTTCTCGTCCCACCAGACGAGTTTCTTCCGTTCGCTCCATGGTTGGCCATCCGGACGAGCGGAAGCGCGGTTGTAAATGATGCGGCAATCATTCGGCCATGCGAACCCCCATCCGTGCCCGAGCAGGTCTTTCGGTTCCCGTTCGTTGGCGCGGTTGTAGTCTTCTTTCGGAAACACCCCGCAATAGATCCACGCGCCGCATGCGGTCGAGCCGTCGTTCTTCAGATCTTTGATATGTTGCAACTGTGTGCGGTCGGGCAGTGAGTACCCGTTGATTTCCTTCAGCACCTCGCTGACTTTTGGCTCGGCCTGTTTTCCTTCAGTGGGATAGTTCCAAGTCAGCGCTCGTAGTCCGTCGTTCCGAGCCCGACCGTCTTGCTCTGCTTTCGATTTCATCCGTCGGCCCAGGTGGTAGACGAACCACGTTTCGCTGCGTGCATCACCGGGCGGATCGACTGCTTTTTCACGGTACTGCAGAAGCCGTTGCGTGTTGGTGAATGTGCCTTCCTTCTCGGCAGTTCCCGCGGCAGGAAAGAGAAAGACTTCTGTTCCGATCGTTTCAGGACTGAGTTCGCCGCGTTCAACTTCCGGGGACGCATACCAGAACGAAGCTGTTTCGGTTTCGACCATGTCGCGTACGACGAGCCATTTCAAATTCGCCAACGCTTTGCGCTCAAGACGTCCATTGGACGCGCCGACCGCCGGATTCTGTCCCATCACGAGCAGACCATCGAGTTTGCCATCGGCCATGTCGAGCCAGAATCCGAAGTGCGAGTGATCGCCTGTCACTCTCGGCAGCCAGTCGAATCCCCAGTCATTTTCTTTTTTCGCACTCTCGCCGTAATACGCCTTCATCAAGCTGACGAAGTATTTCTCGAATCCTGCCCACAAGCCGGTGCGTGCGCTGTGCTTTCTTATGTAGCCCTTCAGCTTGTGGGAGTCGGCTTCGAAAAACGGCATCGGCAAATAGCCCGGCAGAATGTCATAAAGAGTGGGGATATCAGTGGAGCCTTGAATCGATGCGTGTCCGCGTAAGGCTAGAATGCCTCCACCCGGACGCCCGATATTTCCTAACAAGAGCTGCAGTATCGCCGCTGTGCGGATGATCTGCACTCCCTTCGAATGCTGCGTCCAGCCGACGGCGTAGCACATTGCGGCGGTTTTGTCCGGTCCTGAGGCAGAAGTGAAGGTATCGGCTACCTTCAAAAACAAATCTTGCGGTACGCCGCAATAGCGCTCGACCATTTCCGGCGTGTAGCGCTCAAAGTGGCGTTTCAAGACCTGAAACACGCAACGTGGATGCTGCAGTGTCGGATCGGAATCGAATTTCCCGGCATCTTCCGCTTCGCCGCCGCGGTCCTTTCCATGCCCGCCACCCGCCTTTGAGTGACCCGGTTTTACAGCGGCCTTCTTCTCGGGCGATCCCTGATAAAGCCAGGTTTCAGGATCGTATTTCTCTTTTTCCGAGTCCCATCCAGAAAAAAATCCGTCGAGATCTTCGGTATCTCGGAAATCCTCGCGCAGGATTGTCGAAGCGTTGGTGTAGTGCGTGACGTACTCGCGGAAATCTCGGTTGTTCTCGAGCACATACCGCACCAGTGCGCCCAGGAAAATAATGTCACTGCCTGCGCGCAGGGGGACCCATATGTCCGCCATCGCAGAAGTACGCGTGTAGCGCGGGTCAACGTGAATGATCTTTGCGCCTTTTTCGCGCGCTTCCATTACCCACTGGAATCCGACCGGATGGTTTTCCGCCATCGACGATCCCATAATGAGTATCGCGTCTGCATTGCTGAGATCCTGCTGCGCTGTGGTGGCGCCGCCGCGTCCGAACGATGTGCCCAGACCGGGCACGGTCGAGCTATGTCATATGCGAGCCTGGTTGCTGATGCAAACCATTCCCAGACCAGCGGTGAAAAGCTTCTTAATAAGGTAATTCTCTTCGTTGTCGAGCGTTGCCCCGCCGAGATGCGCCATTGCTATGGACTGCATCAATGAATTGCCGTCGCGAGTCTCCTGGAAGGTGCGGTCGCGAGTGTCCCACATGCGGTCCGCTACCATGTCCATGGCCTTCTCGAGTTCGATCTCCCGCCATTCCCGCGAGTAGGGCGCACGGTATTTCACTTTCTTCAGCCGGCCTGGGTGGGTATGCAATTCGTAGGTGTCAGCACCTTTTGGACACAGATGTCCGCGCGAAATAGGCGATTGCGGATCCCCTTCAATCGAGATCAGCTTGCCGTCCTTGTGATAAACCAGCTGTCCGCACCCGACTCCGCAGTATGGGCAAATCGACGGAGTCACTTGCGCCCCATCGGTTTTGGGACGCAACTCGCGAGTTCGCTGGCTCATCGCTTCGGGGCCGGTTCCATCTGCGCCATTTCGTATTTGTTGAATCAGGGGCCAACGGGAGAGAAGGTCTTTCAGCAAGGGAGCGTCTCCTGAATCTCGTGCATGATAACAGGCTGTCCTCGGAATCGGTTTCACCAGCCTGTCTGATGAAATCGGGCTCGGGGGCTCGGGGCAGGACCGAGCCAAAGCGTGAACGATTCGATTGTGTGGTTCTGCAATGATCAGAGTCCATACCCTGTTTCGGGTAAGTCGGACATGCTTATGCGAACACGGCACGCACGATCGACACCCACTTTCTTTTTTCGCCGCAAAAGTTTCTCATCAGCAACCCTACACAGCGGGCTGAAGTCGAATACATACGTCAAGAATCGTGGGCTGGGAAGCTACGCGGAAGCACGTCGAGCGCGCCGCTGTGACAGCACGCAGAAGGGGATGTTTATGAACAAGAAAAAGAAAGCGACAAAGTGGGCAAGATTTGCCATGAAGTGCGGCCTCCTCGCGACCGAAGCGAGCGTGTGGATGGCTGTAAAAGATTTTCTCAATGAACGAACTGGAGACGTAGAGAGTGCCTTTCGTAAAACCGACCACCTGGGCAAAGATATTCGAATTCATCGCCATGGATTTTCTTTCGGTACTCTTCTTTCAGGAATCGGGATCGGGGTGGGTATTGGAATGCTGCTGGCACCAGTGTCAGGACAACGTGCGCGAGGAGCGATTCGCGATACCGCTGTCGATGTTAAGAACAAAGTTGGAGGAGCGGCATCCTGGGCGAGCCATCTGGGCTCCTCGGCGAGCACTCCGCGCGGCTATGCGCACTAGCGACCCCGTCGTAGTGCTTCCGGAAAAAACAGTTTTTACAGTAGGTATATAAACGAGGTTCTCCGAATGAAAGCTCCATTTCTAATTGGCCGCATCCTTTTCGGCGGATTTTTCCTCTACAACGGTATCCATCATTTGACCCAACGCAAGGCCATGGCGTCGTATACGGCTTCGAAGGGGGTACCCGCTGCTGAAACGGCTGTGACTCTCTCTGCTATCCCTCTAATCGTGGGAGGCGCGAGCCTCTTGCTCGGAGTGAAACCGAAAGTCGGCGCCGTAGCGCTTATCGGATTCCTGGCGGGAGTTTCGCCCATCATGCATGATTTCTGGCGAAACGAAGATCCCAATGAACGCAATAACAACATGGCTTCGTTCATGAAGAACTTGGCTCTTGCGGGCGGAGCACTGGCACTCATGGGCGTCGAAGAGCCGTGGGAAGCCCGAGTTCCCATAGTCAAACCGACTCTCGCAGAGAAGGCACGGAAGGTTGCGCGTGCCATCGCTGCGTAAACGGCATGTATGTACATATGAATGACCGGCGCAGTCAGTCTTTGACTGCGCCGTAATTTCTGGATTGAACCAGTTCAGGCAAACATGTCCCTCCCTCTGAAGACCAGTTACGAACCCATGGAGGCATTTCCTGCGAGAGCATTGCCCACTGGGCGTGACTGGCAGTATGAGCCCAAGTGGGACGGATTTCGGTGTTTGGCATTTCGTGATGGCGCACATGTCGAGTTGATGTCGAAGGCTTCCAAACCTCTGACCCGCTACTTCCCGGAACTCGTGTCCGCGATTGCCGAGCTCAAGCCGCAACATTTTGTGCTGGACGGCGAGATCGTTATTCCCGTCGATGGGCAGCTCTCTTTTGATTCATTGTTGATGCGCATCCACCCCGCCGCCAGCAGGATCCGGAAATTAAGCGAGGGAACTCCGGCAGCGCTCATTGTTTTCGATCTGCTGGTAGATGATCGGAACAATCTCCTGGTGGAGAAGCCCCTGAAAGAGCGGAGAGAAAAGCTGGAGCAATTCGCACGGAAATATCTCAAGGTGAATAACTCAGTCCGCCTTTCTCCAGCGACCGAAGATCTCCATACTGCCCGCAAATGGTTTCATATGGGAGTGGCTCTCGATGGAGTGGTCGCCAAACGCCGCGAGTTGCCGTACGAATCCGGAGAACGAAGCGGGATGCAGAAGATCAAAAAAGAGCGGACCGCCGACTGTGTCGTCGGAGGATTCCGCTATTTGGCTAAGAAGCCGCTAGTTGGATCGCTGCTTCTTGGGTTATTCGATGGCGGTGGCAAGCTTGATCATGTCGGCTTTACATCATCGATTCACGACAGCGACCGGGCCGCACTCACGGCGAAACTCGAAAGGCTGATCAAGCCTCCTGGCTTCACGGGAAAAGCTCCCGGCGGGCTGAGCCGCTGGAGTACGAAGCGCTCGATGGAATGGGAGCCCCTCGTTCCCAAGCTCGTTGCAGAAGTGCAGTTTGACCACTTTACCGGGGGCCGCTTTCGTCATGGGACAAGATTTCTGCGCTGGCGTCCGGATAAAGCTCCTCAAGATTGCACAATGAAGCAGGTAAAACTCGAGAACCGCTCCGCCCTAGATCTGTTGTGGTGCTAACAGTTAGCCGCTTGAGTCTCACGACCGATCGCAACGACAAAGTGCCCGGAAATCAGGGCAAAAGAGCCGAAAACCCTAATCTTGTTCGGTTTTCGTAACGGAAAAGAGTCTTCTGCAGGACCTCTTCCAAAGTCATGCACAATATTGTCAACACTGAGGGGGGAAGGAGTGGCTCCGGAGGACTGCCCGACTTGCGGGGGTTCTGGATACGTGGCGAAGCCTGTGGACTTGAACGGTAAGTCCGAGGGTGTCGCCTTCATCCGCCTGAAGTGCCCCGTTTGCGGCGGCACTGGCCGGAAGCGCTCTCTCTCACCTACAACCGCGGGCTGACCGCACGGCCTGTGGTGCTTGCGAAACGTACGGAACCGGGCCGTCATACTTCCCGTCCTAAGGAAGACGGTCCGGGCCGGACGACCCAACCTCGTATCTTCCCTTGAATTTCTGAGCTGTTCAGGCGATTCCCGCAGCCTTGGACTTAGAACGGCGTCGTGCCGAGGTAGTTTCCACCCGGTTCCTGCCATTCGCTTTCGCCCGATAGAGTGCCTTGTCCGCAGATTGCACGATGACGTCCGGATCGGGTTCGTCTCCACCCGAACCGGCCACACCAATGCTCACGGTCACGGAAAGAGAGCGAGCCGCAGTTTTTTTTGACAGCTCTCGGATCGCGTCCGCTTTTCTTCGCGGACGGGCCGCAGAACCTTCTCTCCGCCGGTCGGGTCCGCGTGGCACGCTGCGCCGGTCTATGCCTCGCGCATGGAATTCTGAAGATTCGATCAGGAGGCGCAACCGTTCGAGGTGCTCGAAGACTTCATCCGAAGTTTTGCCGGGAAAGAGAATGGTAAATTCCTCGCCACCGCATCGATACGCCTTCCCTCCGCCCGTCACCTGCGCCAGCTTTGAAGCCACTAGCCGCAGGACCTGATCCCCCGTCTCGTGACCATAGGTGTCGTTGAATTTCTTGAAGTGATCGATATCGACAACGGCGATCGCGTACGGATCCTGTAGGCGAAGCAGAGCGTCATTGAATGCCCGCCGGGAGGGCAAGGCAGTCAATTCGTCATGGTAGGCCAGCAGATAAGAATTCTCGATGATTGAGATCGCGAGGATACCGGCTGCTGTGGCGGAATACAGAGGAGAAAAATGAGCAGAGCCCGCATAGCGGAGAAACTCCACAGAAGCGAGCATTGACCAAAAAAATGAGGCATCCACCGGCTTTCGCGTGAATAGAAATCGGGCAAGCAGTAATATGGCCGCTCCCGCGATGACGACTACCGCATATTCCGGCAAGCCCATCGACCCTGCGGCATGACGCGTATGATTCGTCGTAACAAACTTCTCGGCATTTTCCCCGATCACAATTACCACAATTGATTCGATGAACAGGAAGATGGCAACAGGAGCCGCCGATGCGAGTGTGAAGCCGCGCTCCTGCATCAAAGCGATCAGGACGAAGTCGGCTGGCACAAGCACCACCAGCACCCGCAGTGCGACGAGTCCCGCCGGTCCTAGCGAATGCTGACTGCCGGCAAAAACTGAAATGGCCTGTTCGGCAAGAAAGAGAACCAGCAGGCAGAAGAAAACGCGGCTGGAATGGAATCGCCATGCCAACAGCATCCCGCCAATCACGCCACAATAGAAAAGAAAGCTAAGCGCCGGCGGCGGTAGAGTGAGCCATCCGAAAAGATCGAAGATCGTAACGCAGAACAGCAGGATGCCGCCCGGCATTAGAAACGACTTGGCTGTCTTTCTGCTCCACACCGGCAAGGGACAACTCCAGACCAAAGAACTTCTTCCGCAATTATCTCTGGCGTAAAGACTTTCAGGAATTGTCCGACGAGGTTCAGAGCCCGGTCTGGCCGGCTCGAACTCTTCCCGATTCGAAACGCGTCACTTTTTCGGGATCTACATACCTTGGTGCGGGTGCAGTTTCGGCTGCATTTGAGATGTCTCTAACTAAACTGGGGTGTTCGATTAAGGATCGTTCACCTATGCGCATTCTTATAGCTGAAGATGATGAAGCACTAGCCAAATTTGTCCGCCTCGGGCTCGAAGGTGAAAACTATGCTGTCGATGTTTTCACTGATGGTGAGCAGGCGCGGGCCGCCGCCACCGAATCCGAATATGACCTGGTCATTCTCGATCTTAACCTTCCAAAGCTCGACGGGGTAAGCGTTCTGCGCCACCTCCGCCTTGCCAGACCCACGGTTCCAGTCCTGGTTCTCACGCAGCGCACTCGCGTAGAGGACCGGGTTCAGTGCCTCGACACGGGTGCTGACGATTACCTGGGCAAGCCTTTTTCGTTCAACGAACTCTCCGCGCGAATTCGCGCTCTGGTACGCCGAAGCCGCATACCTTCCGAATCGGTTTTGACGGTGGGCGATCTTAAGCTGGATCGCGTACAGCGGGTGGTCGAGCGGGCCGGCAGAAAAGTCGAACTCACCACACGGGAGTTCGCCCTTCTCGAATTCCTAATGCGCAATGCAGGAAGAAAAGTTACCCGGTCCATGATCATTGAGCACGTCTGGAATCTTACGTTCGACACAACCACGAACGTCGTCGATGTCTACATCAACGCCCTAAACAACCAGACGACCCAGCTGGCTCAGCAGCAGAATGAAGTCGGCGGCGCCGATCTTTCCAAAGTCTTGAGTGACCTCGTGAATGCGCAGACCTCACGCCAGGCAACGCTCGAAGCTATTGCTCATACGCAGGGCACGAATCTTTTCGATTTCATCAAATGACCTGCGGCGCAGATTCTTTGAACGCCAGCTCACGAACTCTTCTGCTGTAACCCGAAGAATTCCTCGACCACTCGTAGCTCGGTAGTCCGCCTGTAATTCGGGAGGCTCTCGACAAACACGCGGCCATACTGTTTTTTCAAGATCCTATTATCGAGCAGGACCAGCGTTCCCCGGTCGTGCAGCGAACGGATCAGGCGTCCGAAGCCTTGTTTAAGCGTGATGACCGCCGCGGGAATCTGATACTGAAAAAATGCATTGCCGCCTTCGGTGTCGATCGCCTTGACGCGCGCCGCAACCACCGGATCGCTCGGCACCGCAAATGGCAAGCGGTCGATAATGACGCAGCTCAGCTGTTCGCCTTGGACATCGACCCCTTGCCAGAACGATGACGTCGCAAACAGCACCGCATTCGGCGTGAGGCGAAATTCCTCCAGCAGCGCGCTCTTTGGCGCGTCGCCCTGCCGAAACATCGGAAATTCGATTTCCCCAAGTAGCCGCTGATAGATTTCGTTCATTTGCGCGTAGCTGGTGAACAGAACGAATGCCCGCCCGCGCGTAATCTCCAGCAGCTTTCGAATGCGCTCCGCCGCCTTTGCCGTGAACTGCGGCGTCCGTGGATCCGGCAGGTCGGGAGGCACATACAACACGGACTGGCTCTGATAATCGAAGTGCGAGGGCAGCACCGATTCGCGCGCATGTTCGAAACCGAGCCGCCGCCGGATGTATTCAAATCCTCCGCCGACCGCCAGCGTTGCCGAAGTCAGCACCGCACATTCCAGCTTCGACCACAAACATTCGCGCAGGATCGGGCCGACATCGATTGGCGTCGCCTGCAGAAAAACGTTCTCGCGGGTACGAAACCCTGCCTGCCCAGACGAATTTTTCGCCTGCGATTCGAAAGCGCCGCCTCCCCGTCCGCCGGCTCGTCCGCCGCGGCGCTCGATCCAGAAGACCGTGTTGGAATCCTCCGATTCCAATGCGAACCCAAGTTGCACCTGAATTTCATTGGCTCGGCGGACGAAATTGAATACCTCCTCGGGCTTCTGCGGCAACGCCTCGAGTTCTCCGCTCAGACGCGTCAGCGCCTGGTTCAGAGCGGTGAATTCATCCCCATTTTCTTCCAGGAATTCGCGACGCGTGTCGAAAGCAAACCGTCCATTGCCCGTCGGCAGCACCGAAAAGAACAGTTGCGAGCGGTCGCGGAGATGGCCCAATGCGCCCGAGAGCGAGGCCGACATGGAATGATTCTGCTGCATCGCTCGCTCGACATCGCGTGCCAGCTCCTCGATTCTCAGATTGCTTACTGAAATGCCGAAGTAGTTTCCAGCCACATCTTCCAATTCGTGAGCTTCGTCAAAAATGACTGCAGCGGCTTCCGGCAGAATCCCCGCATCCGGCGCGCCCTCGGCTTGCAGCTTGATGGCGAGATCGGCGAAGAACAGGTGATGATTGACAATAATGATGTCGCTTTCCATCGCGCGGCGCCGCATCTCGGTAATGAAACATCGCTCCCACTGGCTGCACTTCTGGCCCGTACAGGCGTCGGCACGCGCATCGAGTTTGTGCCACAAGACGCTGGCCTCCGGCAATTCGGCCAGTTCGGCGCGGTCGCCTGTGGCAGTGTTCTTCTCCCACGCGGCAATCGCGCGGTATTGCTCGATCTCATCAAGCCCGCTGAGCACGGGCTGGTCCGTCAGGTCGTAGAGCTTCTTCCGGCAAAGATAATTGTTGCGGCCCTTCATGTAGCAGACAGACAGACGGGACTCGGCGTTGCCGAAGAGCGCCTGCTCTAAAAACGGGACGTCTTTGTAGAAAAGCTGCTCCTGCAGATTTTTGGTTCCGGTCGAAA
The DNA here is from genome assembly GCA_035277905.1 of Candidatus Sulfotelmatobacter sp. Taxonomy (GTDB): domain Bacteria; phylum Acidobacteriota; class Terriglobia; order Terriglobales; family Acidobacteriaceae; genus Sulfotelmatobacter. The sequence continues at coordinate 19,822 of DATEJO010000093.1, read as the reverse complement.
TAATGACGCGCTTGCCCGACCGCATCACGGGCACCAGATAGGCCAGCGTTTTGCCGGTGCCGGTGCCGGCCTCGACGATCAGATGCCGTTTCTCTTCGAGCGCTTGCTCGACCGCCTGCGCCATCTGCAGTTGTCCTTTGCGGAATTCATAGGCCGGATGCGTGCGCGACAGCACTCCCCCGGGCGCAAAAAATTGATATAGCGAGGCATCTTTACCCTTCGGGTTAGGGCGACTGCCTTGGGCAGGAGAGACGGGCTGGGAACCGAGAGCCACAGAGTCTCTATAATAACGAGTTTGGACTTCCGGCATCGAACGGTATCTCTGTAGGCCTGATGCGACGGAAAGCCGTAGCCGTTGGTCCGCACGGGATTCTCTCTTGGATCAGCTCGCTTCGAATCTCCCTCACGTTGCTACGGTTGCGGCGCCGGTGATTGCCATCGTCGGCCGGCCAAATGTCGGCAAGTCCACGCTGTTCAATCGCATTGTCGGATCCCGCCGCGCCATTGTCGGCGACGAACCAGGCATCACGCGCGACCGGCTTTATGGCGATGCGGAGTGGAATGGACGGAAACTGCGCATCGTGGATACAGGTGGAATCCTTCCCGAAGAAAAAGATCTCATCCCGGCCGAGATTTTCCGCCAGGCGCGCGTGGCCTTGGACGAAGCTGCCGCGATCATCATGGTCGTGGATGGCCGCTCCGAGCTTGCCGGCCCCGACCTCGAACTCGTTCGCCTGTTGCGCAAAACGAATCGGCCGATGTTTCTTGCCGTCAACAAGATCGACTCTGAGAAACAGTCGTTGCTCATTGATGATTTTCACCGGCTCGGCGTTCGGGAGATGTTCCCAGTTTCCGCGGAACATGGCCGCGGAATCGATGACCTGCTTGATGCCATCATCGCAATCCTGCCCGAGAATTCAGCCGCAGAAGAAACTGCGGCCTTCGAAACCCCGGTCGAGAACGAATCATCGTCTACGAAACCAAACAGCAACGAAGTCAGTGTTGCGATCATCGGCCATCCGAACGTCGGGAAATCGACACTGCTGAATTGCCTGACCTCTTCCGATCGCGCCATTGTGTCTCCGATCCCCGGAACGACACGCGACGCGGTAGACGAGGTCGTGGAACGCAATGGCCGGAAGTTCCGGTTTATCGACACGGCCGGAATCCGGCGCAAAGGCAAGACACACCTGATGGCGGAGAAACTCTCGGTCGTCATGGCGCGGAAACACCTTGAAGCGGCTGACCTCGCGTTGCTCGTCATCGATGCGACCGAAGGCGTCAGTCAGCTGGATGCGTCCATTGCAGGCTATGCGCATGAAAGTGGCCGATCCATCATCATTGTCGTCAACAAGTGGGACCTGATGATCGCCGGCAACAAGAAGACCGGTCGCCCCACAAAGTCCGAACGGATGCGCGAGACCAGGCGTCCCGGCGACCGCGAGGCATACGAAACGCGCCTGCGGTATGAACTGAAATTTCTGAGCTATGCCCCGGTCGTATTCGTCTCTGCGCAAACCGGGAAGGGCACCGAGAAGATCTTTCCATTGCTCGAAGAAGTCGCCAGCGAGCGCCGCAAGCGCGTCTCGACCTCTGAGATGAACCGTTTCCTCGAGCGCGTCGATTTCGATCGCGCTTCGGTTCCCATGCGGCAACGCGTGAAGATCCTGTACATGACCCAAGGCTCGGTCGCTCCTCCGACATTCGTCCTATTCACGAACCGCTCGGTTAAGCTGCACTTCGCATTCGAACGGTTTCTGGAGAATCAGATTCGCCAGGCCTTCGGATTTCTTGGCACCCCAATCTGGATCAAGACCAAAGCGCGAAACGAGTGATGACAGGGTCGAACGGACCTGAGTCCGCGATAAGATTGCCTATATGCTTTTCTGTCGAGTCATGTCCGGATTTCTGTTTTTCGTGGTTCTCGTTTCATCGGCGGCCGCCGCTCAGACCTCGAGTTCCTCCTCTTCCTCCGCGAAGCACAGCAAGACTCCATCAACCCATGCATCAGGTTCTCTCGATGACGGATGGGTGGCCAACGGTAGTTACAAGAACAATACTCTTGGCCTTACCTGCAAAATTCCCGATGGCTGGGTCTTGCGGACCGACGAAATGAACCAGCATGACGACCAGAAAGATGCCGCATCCCCATCGTCCGCAACCGCCGAGCCCGCCTCGAACGCGGAGGCAAGAGTACTGCTGGCCGCATTCTCCCGGCCTCCCGAGGCTCGCGCTGAAGACGTGAATTCCTCAATTGTGATGGCAGCAGAGAGCACGTCTTCATACCCTGGGCTGAAAGAAGCCGCGCAATATTTTGGTCCACTCACTGAGGTCGCGAAAGCACAAGGTTTCACGGTTGACGAAGAACCCTACGAAATTGCGCTGGGTACAAAGACGCTTATCCGTTCAGATTTTCATAAGGATATTGGAAGCCGCGTAATGCATCAGTCGACTCTGGCCATGCTGGCGCACGGCTACGCCATCTCGATCACAATCATCGGCGGCACTGATGATGAAGTAGAAGATTTGATTGATGGATTGAACTTCGCCGGAAAGTAATCACTCCAGTGGCTCGGGATGGAGGCTAAGATCTTTCTCGCCGGCAGCCTTCTTCTCGGCGTACTTCTTCATCCAAGCTTCCCAACTCTTGCCGGCCGCCGTATCGCGGCCGGTGAACGCCAGCGCGGCAATTTCGGCATAAGTGACCGACACCTTTTCTTTGGCGTTCTTGGGAAAGAGCCGAACTATCGAATCCTTCAGAGTCGTCCCTGAGCGCCGATCGAAAATATAACCTTCAACCTTGGAGCCGTCTTTGCGCGTGATCGTGACGTCCCCGCGATAATCGAATGCCTTTTCGAGCGCTTGCCGAAGTTCCTCTTCGTTCGCGAGTTGTGGAATCCATCCTTCAAGATGCTCGTGTTCGGAGCCGGCAACGACTTCGAGCGCATCGGGGTTGACTGCCGCAGCGTGGGAAGGATGCTCTTCGATGTGGCCAGCTTCTTTGCCAGTCATGAATTCACCAAAACCAAAATCATCAATACAGAGAACACAGAGAGCACACACAACTTCGTCCGTGAACCTTCATATTTTGAGGCTGTGTCATTTTTTTCTACGCGCGGCTCTCGTGCAGCGCCGAGGAACTCGAGGTCGGGGTAATCTGGATCAGCGGATGCACCGGTGCCTGCGGCTCATCCAGCATCTTCAAAGCCTCGTCGTCTTTATAGCCGGTGAACAGCGTCGCTTTCACCGTCGCCAAGAATCCGCCCAACGAACTGAACGTCGCGTTTACGGCCGACGCTTCGTATCCGCTATGCACCATACAGTTGGCGCATGCCGGATTACCCGACTCCGTCCCATAATTCGACCAATCTGTCGTTGCAAGCAGTTCCGCAAACGTTTCAGCGTAGCCATCCTGCAGCAAATAACACGGCTTCTGCCAGCCGAAGACGTTGTACGTCGGCATTCCCCACGGCGTGCAAGGATAAGTCCGCTTCCCCATCAGGAACTCGAGGAACAGCGGCGAAAGATTGAATTGCCAATTCTTTTTGCGGTTCGAGAGAATCGCGCGGAACATGCGCCGCGTGCGCGCCCGGCCCAGGAAGTGCTTCTGGTCCGGAGCCTTATCGTAGGAGTAGCCCGGCGAGAGCATCATGCCTTCCACGCCCAGCTCCATCATCTCGTCGAAAAACGCCCTGACCGATTTCGGATTCGCCCCATCGAACAGGGTCGTATTCGTCGTCACGCGAAAACCGCGCCGGAGCGCCTCTTTCACTCCCTCGACGGCGATGTCGTATCCGCCTTCACGGCACACCGCCAAGTCGTGCTCTTCCCGCTGCCCGTCAAGGTGCACGCTGAATGTCAGGTACTTGCTGGGCTTGAAGAGATCAATCTTCTCCTTCAGCAGCAAAGCATTGGTGCACAGGTAGATGTACTTCTTGCGGGCAACCAGCCCCTCGATAATTTCGCCTATCTGCGGATGCATCAGCGGCTCACCACCTGGGATCGACACCATCGGTGCGCCGCACTCGTCAACTGCGCGGAAGCATTCCTCAGGGCTTAACTCCTTCTTCAGGATGTGGGCCGGATACTGGATCTTCCCGCACCCCGCGCAGGCCAGATTGCAGCGGAAAAGGGGCTCCAGCATGAGCACGAGGGGATATTGCTTGCGCCCGGCGAGCTTCTGCCGCAGGACGTAGCTGCTGACGGTCCACATCTGGGATACAGGCACTGGCATGTAAGACGGGTAACCCCTTTATTATCCAACTATTTTATCAAGGTTTCGGACTTTTACGTTCGGCCGCGCACCTGAATTGGCATTGGGGTAACCTGTATGAGGGATTCTCCGAATACGTGATTCCCTGCAACCTGGGACCTTCGGGGTCCGTCTAAAGGTCGTGCCCTTTCCGCTCGGCTAGACCTGAAAGGACTCTTGTTCGTGCCCATGAAACCCGGTACCCTTATTTCCGGTCACCGAAATGTTTAACCCTCACCCGAACTTGGCCGACGAAGTCAATCGCAGCATCGTCCGGTCAGAAATCGAAGGCGGCGTCTTTCTCGGCGATCTCCCGCCTTCCACTGTGCTGCAGATTCAGACCATGCATCATTGCTACACGGCCGTTCTGCTCGGTGGCAGCGAGGCTCTGCTTTCTGGACATCCAGAGTTCTGCCCTGAGCCGGTGCAGGTCGCGATATCTGGCTCGACGTGGGGTGGATCCATGCTGAAGCTCCAATACGTCGGCCGCGGGATGCACCTGGAGTTCCGTCATCCTCAGTACCCGACGCCGATTATCACCTCGCCAATCCAGGAAATCCGCGACAACGTTCAGTTGCCGCCTTTGCAACTCGATTCCCAACCCCACGGCGCGCATTCCTAGCGCGAACGGACCCTTTCAGTCATTGACTTGCTCTGACTCTGGCAATACCATTCCCGCCATCGGGAGAAATCGCACACCCATGTCCCTGAGCATTGAGGCCCGTGAAGTCGCTCACGTCACCATCCTGGACGTAAAGGGCCGGATCGTCCTCGGGGATGAAATCGGCGACCTTCGCGATTGCGTTCGCAACCTGGTCGCAGATGGGAAAAAGAAGATCATTCTCAACCTCGCCGAGGTCGATTACATCGATAGTTCCGGGGTCGGAGAATTGGTCGGCTGCTTCACCACCGTTCGCAATGCCGGAGGCGAGTTGAAGTTGCTCAACCTGAGCCAGAAGGTTCACGACATCCTCAACGTGACCAAGCTTTATACCGTCTTCGATATTCGCGAGGATGAATTCAATGCCGTGAAGTCGTTCGACTATTTTTTCGCGAAGTGAGTTCGACGCGGAGAGCCTGTTCCCTCCATCCTCTCCGTCCGATCGGTGTTCCGAACCGATCTCGATATTTCAAAACGTGTACGCCAGGAATACTCTTCCTGAGAAAGAGTTCCTGGGCCACGCAGGTTTTTTAGTGCGGAGTGGCGTTGCACGTGGAACAACATAAGAACGATCACGGTTTTGACACAAGGACGGCTCGCGAACTGATCTGGACCTCGAACCGCACGTTTCAGGGCTGGACTTGTTCACAGTGCGAGTGGAACTACGCGCTGCCCACCCTGCTGAATGATCCTGAAGCGAAGACCGCCTACGACCGCCTCGCCGCCTCGAAATTTCGAGACCACAAATGCAGCGATCATCTCATGCGGGCCGGTGTTCCCGATTCCACCAGCTACACCTCTCGCATCCGGAAATTAGTTACTCAAGGGTTCAAGCCCAAAGATGCCGTCGAACTCATGCTGCAGGAAGTGGCACTGGAATGCAGAAATGACGCCTCTACGCTCGCGCGAGCCAAAACTGAGGGCGAAGATTTTCTCCGCCGGGTCCGCGCCGGGCTCATCTGAATCGCACTGCCAGAGCTAATTTTGAATCCCCATTTGCGTCAGGATGAACGCATAATCGAACGCCGTATCTTTCAGGCGATCGTACCGCCCCGACGCGCCTCCATGCCCGGCCGGGCTGAGGTTCGTCTTCAGCATCAGGATGTTGTGATCGGTTCGCGTCGCGCGCATCTTCGCCACATACTTCGCCGGCTCCCAATACATAACCTGGCTGTCATTGAATGAGGTCTTCACCAGCATGTTGGGGTAGGCCTTCGCCTCGATGTTGTCGTAAGGCGAGTACGTGATCATGTACTCGAATGCCGCCTTCTCCTTGGGATTGCCCCACTCCTCGAATTCTCCAACAGTCAGCGGCAACGATTCATCCAGCATCGTGTTGATGACATCGACGAACGGCATCCCGACCAGCGCTGCGTGAAAAAGATCCGGGCGCATATTCAGGACTGCGCCCATCAATAGTCCGCCCGCACTTCGTCCTTCGATGACCAGCCGATCTTTCGATCCATAACCGCGCTTCACGAGATCCTCGGCGCATGCAATGAAATCGGTGAAGGTCGTTTTCTTGTTCATCATGCGGCCGGCATCGTGCCACGCCTTGCCCATCTCGCCGCCGCCACGAATATGAGCAACTGCGGTCACAACTCCGCGATCGACCAGACTGAAGATGTTCGAATTGAAAAACGAATCGATCGAAACGCCGTACGAGCCGTATCCATACAGATAAAGCGGGCCCTTGCCGTCCAGCTTGGAGTCCTTCAGCCGAAGCACGGAAATCGGAATCTTCACTCCATCCGACGTCACCGCATAGATCTGCTCCACTTCATATTTCTTCGGATCGTATCCGCCCGGAACTTCCTTCTGCTTCAGCAACGTCGTCGCGCCAGTCTCCATGTCGTAGGAAAAAACCGAAGGCGGGGTAATGGGCGACTGATATCCGTAACGGAACTCAGTCGTGTCATAGACTCGGTTGATGTAGGAATAGGCCGCATACGCCGCCTCAGGAAACGCAATGCGCTTCGACTGTCCATTCCGCAGATCGATGACGCGAATCTGCGGCAGCCCGTTCTCGCGCTCGTACAGCACGCAGAAGTTCTTGAAGAAGTCCGTATCGTCGATCATGATTCCCGGATTTTGCGCCATCACCTCATGCCAGTTCTTGCTCCCGGGATCGCTAACCGGCGCGCTCACCAGCCGGAAGTTGCGGCCGGTGTCGTTCACGCGAATGTAGAACGAGTCGCCATTGTGATCGGGATAATATTCCACTCCCTGTTTGCGCGGTTCGACGATCTTCCAATCCGCATCGGGCTGGGTGGCCGGGATATAACGGGCTTCACTCGTGGTGTGGCTGCGCGAAATCAGGAAGATAAATGCCTGGCTGCGCGTCTTGAACGCTTCGAGTAAAAAGCGCTCGTCAGGCTCTTCATAGACCAGAGCGTCCGGATCCGTCGCCCCCACCGTGTGCCGGTACAGCCGATACTGCCGCTTCGCCACAGAATCTTCCTGCGTATAAAAAATCGTCTGATTATCGTTGGCCCAAACCACCGAACCGACGCGCTCGGCGTGATCCGTCAAAGTCTTCCCGGTTCGCAGATCCTTCACGGCCAGCGTGAACTGACGATATCCGGTGTCGTCATAGCTATACGCGAGCAGGTTGCCATCAGGGCTGATAGCAAACGCCGCAATCGTCATGAACGCATGGCTCTGCGCGAGTTGGTTTACGTCGAGCAGAACTTCTTCCGGCGCATTCTCAGCCGCCTTCTTGCGGCACCGAATCGGATACTGCTTCCCCGCCTCGGTCCGCACGTAATAGAAGTAATCGCCCTCTCGGTACGGCACGTCGACATCGGTTTCCTTAATGCGGCCGACCATCTCGTCGTAGAGCTTTTTCTGGAGCGGCTCGGTCGGCTTCATGATGGAGTCGGTGTAGGCGTTTTCCTGTTCGAGATACGCGCGCACTTCAGGATTCGTTTTCTCTCGGAGCCATGCGTAGTTGTCGACCATCTTGTGTCCGTTGATCTCCGTAACGTGCGGGATTTTCTTTGCCACCGGCGGCGCCATTGGACTGTCGGCTGCAGCGAAAAGTATGACAGCAAGCGGGATAGTGAAAATCGCCTGGAAGATATGCCTCGTCATTTTCGGTCTCCGATGCTTTCAACCCGAAATGATACGGCACATGGAGTTGAATGAACACAGGTGAGCAGGTTCAACTGAGCAGGTTGAACTGAGCAATTTCAACTCGTTTTCAGAGTTCGCCGGTGACCGTTTTCGCCATTCTCACGATTGGCAGCGACTCTCCATTGCTTAGTGGGACCGACTGATCCTCGATGGCCTCGTATCCTTTGGCACGGTAGAAGGCCACACCGCTGAGAGTGGCTCCCATTTCGAGGCGCGTGAATCCCGCGTCCAGAGCGGCTTTCTCGCAGGTTTCGAGGATCAGGCTGCCGATGCCCTGCCGTGCCCATTGCGGGTGGACAAAGAAGGCGCGGATCTTGGCGGCATCGCGCGCGGGATCGAGCAAGGAATCTTCGCGGCCTGAGAATTGGTCTCCGCCATAGAGCGTCTTGCGTTTGCTCCATCCGCCGCAGGCGACGATTTCATTCTCGGCGCCGTCTTGCGCAACTTCGACCGCGAAGTAAGTCCCGTCGGCGATGAGTTGGCTGTCCACTCCATAGACGCTCTGCAGCGCGCCTTCGATCTGAGCGGGAGAATAATCCTGCGACTGCAGTCCGCGCACGGATGCTTCAATCACTTCTTCCAGCCGAGGAATATCAGCGGGCGTCGCTTTTCTGATTTGAATCTTCATGAATCGGCCGCACCGTTATTTTACGGGCCGCGCTCGATGGTTTGGCATGGCGTTCCTTATAATGTCTTTTCCCATGGCAAACTTCGCTCCGGTAGAGGAACAGCTCACGTATCTCAAAAAGGGCGCCGCGGAAATCATCCGCGAAAGCGATCTGCGCGCCAAGCTCGAAAAGTCGCGCGCCACGGGCAAGCCCCTACGCGCGAAGCTGGGCATGGACCCGACCGCTCCCGACCTGCATTTGGGCCACACGGTCGTGCTGCGGAAGCTGAAACATTTTCAGGACCTCGGCCACACGGCGATTTTTCTGATTGGTGATTTCACGGGGATGATCGGTGATCCTAGCGGACGCTCGGCGACGCGGCCTCCGCTGAGCCGGGAACAGGTCGAGCAAAACGCCGAGACGTATAAGCAGCAGGTATTCAAGATTCTCGATCCGAAAAAAACCGTGATCGACTTCAACCGGCGGTGGTTCGGCGCGTTCAGTTCGGACGACTTCGTCCGGCTAACCGCGAAGTACACGGTCTCGCAATTGCTCGAGCGAGAGGACTTTCACAAGCGGTTCACCGAAGAGAAGCCGATCTCGGTGCATGAGCTGCTGTATCCGCTGGTGCAGGGATATGACTCGGTGGCGCTGGAGGCTGACGTCGAGTTGGGTGGCACGGATCAGAAGTTTAATTTGCTCGTGGGACGCGAATTGCAGCGGGCGTACGGGCAGGAGTCGCAAGTCGTGCTGACCACGCCGATTCTCGAAGGGCTCGACGGCGTTCAGAAGATGTCGAAGTCGCTGGGGAACGCGATCGGGATTCACGAGTCGCCTCTGGAGATGTACGGCAAGGTGATGAGCATTTCCGACGAGATGATGTGGCGCTACTACGAACTGCTGACGGATGTACAGGTGGCGGACATCGAGAAGATGAAGCGGGAAGCGCATCCGATGCAGGCGAAGAAAGATCTGGCGCGGCGGATTGTGGCGGACTTTCATTCGGCGGACGCGGCAGCGAAGGCGGGGGAGGACTGGGCGAAGCAGTTTCAGAAGGACGAGGTGCCGGAGGAGTTGGAGATCGTCACTGTACCTCTCGAAGCTGTGGTGTTAACTGGGGTCAATCAGACCCTCGGAGGGCACTCCAGCAATGCAAATCTCAAGCCGATTCGCGTGGACAAGCTGATTCGCTTCGTCGGTCTTGCAGCATCCAACACTGAAGCTGCCGGGAAACATAAGCAGGGGGCTGTCGAGTTGCTAAAGGCTGACTTGCAGGCCATTGATATATCACCGAATTTGGCGGCGTGGGTTCCCCTCGACATGCACCTCATATTGCGCGTCGGTCGACGCATGAAAAAGATACGTATCGTCGACTCCAAGCCCACGAACCGCAAATGATTATGCGGAAACAGCAGCCAGGTTGTGCCCAAGGCAGAGGCTTATCCCTGTCATCCTGTCTCTAACGACGGTGTCCGCAGTCAAGCAGATTTTGGCAACACGAGAGCGTCGACGCGAAGAAGCGCCATTTCGCTCTATCAGAAAAGGTTTTGACTTTGCCGACCAAGGCTCGTGTTCTCAAATCCGGCAGCGGACCTCAGGTCTCGCTACCCATCTCTTCGGTTCTTGCTCCCATGATTCCTGCTTCAAACTCCCTACCCTTGTAGGGAGGCAGGCTGCCCACTCAAGCACTCGATTCAATCTTCGACCACAGAATGACTCGGGCTCACCTGCACAACGGCCTTACAGAGCTGCACGTACGTCCAGTCCTCGCGCAGCATCAGGTACAACCTCACGGCCAGCTTGCGCGCCACCGCTACTTTCGCCAGCCCGCGATTCTTCCGTACGGCCAGCCGGCGATAGAAGCGTCCTAACTCGGCGTCATAGCGCGCTGCACTCTGGCCTGCTTCCACCAGCAAAAATCGCAGAAACGAACTGCCCTGCTTGGTGATGTGTCCCAGCCTTTGTTTTCCTCCGCTGGATTCTTCCCGCGGAATCAACCCAAAGTAGCTGGCCACCTGCTTGCCCGACCGGAACCGCTCCGCCGGTCCCAGCGTCAGCACCATCGCCAACGCCGTCACCGGACCCACCCCCGGATGCGTCATCAGCTTCACCGCCTCCGGCCGTCCCTTCACTTCGTCTTCCACTTCCCGGTTCAGTTGTCCAATGCTGATTTCCAACTGATCCAGCGTGGCCAGCAATTGCTCACGACGTGCACTCGCATAGGGCAGCAGTTCCAACTTCTCCAGTTCCTCCCGCCCCGCCTTCGTCCACAGCTTGCGTTGCTTCCGCAAACCCTGACTCAGGGCCAGTGCGTGCAGCTGATTCTTGATCTGCGTCCGCGCCTGCACCTGCCGGTGCCGCTACACCAGCAACTGCCGCACGTCCCGCTCCTCCAGGCTCGGCACCCAAATCCGCGGAAACCGATCTTCTCGCAGCAACAGCAAAATCTGTTCCGCATCCCGCCGGTCGGTCCGCTGCAGCCGCACCTTGCTGGCTCGGATCTGCGCCGCGTCTCCCAGCCACAACTCAAATCCCTGTTCCGCCAGCAAGCCCTCGAACCAGGGATAGAATCCGCACGCCTCCATCCCCACTCGTACCTGTTGCCCCGCCAGTCCGCGGTAAAACTCCTCCGCCTCCTGGCGATGACTCAGCCGTTTTTCCTCATACTCTGCGGTCTGATTGTCAAAGATCGCGACCTGCTGAAACCCGGGATGAAAATCACACCCTATAATCAGCATGACGTTGGCTCCTTCTCGAGCCTTGGTCTGTTCATTCGCAACCAATCTACTCGCACCTGCGAGCCAACGTCGTTATGCAATCAAGCAAAGCGAAGGATCGCTTGCCCGCGTGCAGCGGCACAGGCTCGACAGGGAGTTCTCGCCACGTCTGTAGAGTTTGAATCTTCGAGGAACACCTACTCTTGCTCTCCGCCCGGCATTCCCCAAGAGAACGCCCAGATGGGCCGGAAACGATACAGGCAAACATGGGATCCTTCGTTCGCTCAGGCTGACATTCACGTGATGTGTGTTCCTGCGATTCCTCCGCCGCCTCTGTGTCTCCGTGGTGAATTCTGCTAACCTCATCCGCGCACATGCGGGCGGCAGCTATTCTCGGGTTGGGATGTTCTTCGAAAAACCTGAAACCATTTCAGTCGGATGCGAGCGTCGAATGGCAGATTGGGATGCCTTCGTCCAGCGGTGAAGTTGACGCCATCGTTCTGCTTGGCGGCGACGGGACGGTTCATCGGCATCTTGGGCAGTTGGTGAAGCTTGGAGTGCCGGTACTCGTTGTGCCTGCAGGCAGCGGAAATGATTTTGCCCGCTCGCTGGGACTCGGCTCGGTGCGCGATTCGTTGTCGGCCTGGAAAAAGTTCTGCGGGGGTGCAAGTCAGGCTCGCTCGATTGATCTCGGAACGATCTCAGATACTGGCGCGAAGCATTACTTCTGCTGCGTGGCAGGCGTCGGCCTTGACTCCGAAGTGGCGCGCCGTGCGAACCAGCAGCCCCGTTGGTTGCGCGGGCACGGCGGCTACGTTCTCAGCCTGGTTCCGACGATTTTCACCTTCGCCCCGTTTCCGATGAAAGTTCTGGCGGCGGGCGAGAACGGCAAGTGGGACGTCCGAAGCGATGAGCTGATCATGCTGGCCGCTTTCGCCAATGCTCCACTTTATGGCGGGGGGATGAAGATCGCTCCCCAGGCGAAGATGGATGACGGTCTGCTCGACGTTTGCATCGTTCAGGGACTCGATCCGTTCAAACTGTTCTGCCTTTTCCCTACTGTCTACGGCGGCCGCCATCTGAAGATTCGCGAGGTGCAGTACTTTCAAACCGCCGCAGTACGCGTCGAAACGGAACATCCTCTCGATGTCTATGCTGATGGAGAGTACGTGTGCCGCACGCCAGTGGAGATTTCGCTGCAAACGGCGGCGCTGAAAGTGATCGCTCCATAGCGCTCGAAGTTTGTGGCCTTTCTGACCGCGTGTTCCCATCTACACGCCAGTGCTACACTTTCCTCATGTCTGAAGGACGCTCGCGTACTTTACTCTGGATTCTGGTTGGCGGAGGAGCGTTTTTCCTCTTCGTCCTCGCGGTCTTCACGCTGGTATATCTCACGCTGCATGCGACCGGCACGGAATCTGGGCTGTCGGGGTTCGGCGGCGGCCGCATTGGAGTAGTCGATCTCGACGGAGTCATTCTCTCGCCCGAGCCCGTCGTTGACGAACTCAAGAAATTTGGCGATGACTCCTCGATCAAGGCGATCATCCTGCATGTGAATTCCCCGGGCGGAGGCGTTGCGGCCTCGGAAGAGATTTATCGCGAGGTGAAGCGAGTCCGCGAGGAGAAGAAAAAGAAGATTGTCGTCTCGATCGAAACCGTCGGCGCGAGCGGCGCGTTTTATGTTTCGGCCGGCGCCGACAAAATCTACGCCGATAACGGTAGCATCGTCGGATCGATCGGGGTGATTGCGCAGTGGGTCAATTATGGCGACCTGCTGAAGTGGGCGAAGCTGAAAGACGTTGTGATCAAGACGGGCGAATTCAAGGACACCGGCAATCCTGCGCGCGACCTGACACCGGCTGAGCAGGCCTACATGCAGTCGCTGATCGACAATATGTTCGGGCAGTTCATCAAAGCGGTGGCCGACGGACGCGGCATGAAATACGACGACGTCAAGGCGATCGCCAACGGCAAGGTGTGGACCGGCGAAGAAGCGGCGTCGATGAAGCTCATCGACAAGATCGGAGATTTCCAGACCGTGGTTGCCGATACGGCGAAATCGGTGGGGATCAGCGGCGAGCCGACGCTGGTGCATCCCGAGACGGAGCGCAGAACCTTGCTGGACTTGTTGCTGGGCGACGTGTCCCAGTATCTGCCGAGCCGGGAAAAGCTGATGGAGCAGCAGGTCGGCTTTTATTATCTCTGGAAGTAGGTCCGATTTTGCGATCTGGTGGTCACGCACCGGGTTCCTAGATTGTTAACTTGCATCCAACCCCTGAAATTTGAGAAGGTTATGAGTGCTGCCATGGCTTGCCGTGGCCAGGCGGGAGTTCTGCGCCGGAGAATTTAGGGTTTCGAATTTCAAAAAGCTTGGGCTGAGAGGGGCGTCATGACCAAAGCCGATCTAATTGACGAAGTGTCGCGTTTGGCGGAACTTACGCGGAAAGATAGTGAAGTCATCGTGGAGACGATTTTCGATAGCGTGGTTCGCTCTCTGCGGGCGGGCGACAAAATCGAAATCCGCGGCTTTGGCAGCTTCCGGACGCGGCAGCGCAAGCCGCGCGTGGGACGGAATCCGAAGACCGGCGAGCGCGTCGAAGTGCCCGCGAAGAAGATTCCTTTCTTCAAGCCCAGCAAGGAGTTGAAGGACCTTGTGAACGAGACGACTCCGACAGCCGCTCCGGCTGCGGCGGCGCCACCGGCAGCACCGCCCAGCGCTTAGTCTGGAATTTGAGTTCGAACCGATAGAGACGTTGCTTGCAGCGTCTCTTTTTCTTTTTTCAGTAGGGATTGTCAGAGAAAGTTCGAGAATATTCAACCTTACAGCATTCATCCCAACCATTGTCGTCCTGAGCGCCTTGTTTCTGGCGCGAAGGATCTAGGCATTTTGCTCGCAGCATTGGCGCCGGCCGCGAATCTATACATCCCTTCGCCGCCAAAATCTGCGATTCGGGATGACAGGTGATTGTTGATTCCACGTGGATAGCTACTTCCTTAGATGCGGATGCGCGGTTACTTCTTTAGATACAGATCCGCAACTTTGAGCGCTAGGGCTTCTGGGCTGATGTCTGTACGGTTGGCCAGGACGATCACCGTCAGCTTGTCGTCGGGAAATCGCTGGATCGTCGTAAGAAATCCGACGGTCTCGCCGTCATGATACATACGCTGATGGCCCATGTAGGGGTCAAGAAACCAGCCGAATCCGTAGCGAACGGGCTTGCCCCCCGGCTGCGTCGCATTGGCTGACGTCGGCTGTACGGGGGTGAGCGCAGGCTGCATCTCGGCGGCGGTCAGGAGAGTGTGCTCGCGGAGAGCGCGATCCCACTTCACCAGATCGTCGATGGAAGTGTAGATGCCGCCGTCACCCAGGACCGCCGAGGTCGAACTCTGATCGGTCTCACGCCAGCCGTCTTTTTCCTTGGTGTGTCCGTAGGCGCGGTGCGGCACTTCGTTCTTGCCCTTTTCGTAGGCGAGCGTGTGGTCCATTTTCAGCGGGGCGAAGATGCGATCGTGAAGAAACTGGCCGAAGCGTTCGCCTGAAACTCTCTCGACGATCATCGCAAGCGTGGCATAGCCGGAGTTGCTGTATTCCCACTTGGAGCCCGGAGGAAACTTTCCCGACGACTGCTGTTCGAGCAGCTTCAGTACGCCCGCGTCGTGAATCTGCGGAATCTTGTCGTCGGGGGTATTCGGATATTGCTTCGTCAGAATGTCTTCGTAATCGGGCAGGCCGGAGGTGTGGTTGAGCAGGTTGCGGACCGTGATACGGCGGCCGTATGCCGGGAATTCGGGAAAGATGTCGGTGAGGGTCTCGTTGTAGCGGAGTTTGCCGTCGCGCACGAGCAGCATGATGCACGCGGCGGTGAACTGCTTGGTGAATGACGCGAGGCGAAAGTCCGTTTCCGGAGTGATCGGATGCAGCGTGCGGAGATCGGTGACCCCGTATCCATGGCGAAAGACGATTTGGCCGTCGTGAACGACCAGCACGGCTGCGCCCGGAGCGTTGCTGGATTTCAGCGGGACAAAGATGGAATCGATCTGGGCGGAGGAAACCTGGGCGGAAAGGGAAAGAGGCAGAAGCAAAAGCGAGAATACGCAAGCGGCCGGCAGACCCACATTCCTGACTAGAGTTCGGCCTCGTTCCTCACAGCGAAACATAGTCACCAATCCGAAGAAACGCCGATCCATATTGTTCGGCCTCCACTTGCTTCAGCTGCATTACGAAGTCATCGACTGCTGCGGCTTCTACTGCTCCAAAGAGAGTCACGGACTCAGCTTTCTCTCCCTTCTGGAAATCCGACTCGAGGCTCGCCGTGATGAAGGCGTGACCGGCAGCGTCCTTACAGTAGAAATGGACTCGAACCGCGCCACCTGCCCACTCAGAACCGAAATTGCCGAACAATAATTCCCGAATATCGGAGGAATTCTTAGGGAAGCCAGCGATTTCGGCCGCTGCCTTTCTCAGGCCTCCGATGGCGACGTAGGCATTCACCGAGCCACCAAAGGCTCCATTCCAGGCAGAGACGCGAATCTTGAAAACATCAGCGTCGCTCCACAGTACTTGAACATGGATTCCAGGTTTCATGCTCGCCACGGTGCCTAGGAACCGGACCGAATTCCCGCCACACCCATCAGCCGTCCTGTCTTGCCCTTCTCGGCGCGGTACGAAAATAACAGGTCCGGATGGCAGTTCGTACAGAACGGCGATGTTTCGATGTTCTTTTTCGTCACGCCGGCCGCGAGCAATTGCTGGCGGTTGGCTTCGACGAGATCGAGAAAAATTGTCTTCGGCAATTCACTGTGGCCGGGAGCGCGCGCGGTCAGAAAGAGAAGCGGATACTTCTCGCGCACCGGATCGGAATCTTTCACTTCGCGAAACAAGCTGGCCGCGTAGGCGAATTGCGATTCGAACTTCGTGCGAACTTCTTCGCCGACGGCATAACAGCAGCCCTGAATGCCGGGACCGATCGCAGCTTTGAGGTCCTGCGGGCGGGTTCCGAAGTGACGGTACATTTCTCCAACGCCCTTCTCGACGATGCGCGCTAATGTGCCGCGCCATCCGGCATGAAAGACGCCAACGGCACGATGCTTCGTGTCGACCAGAATGACGGGCAGGCAGTCGGCGGTCTGGATGGCGAGCAAGAGGCCAGGAGTGGAGGTGATCAGCCCGTCACCGGCGGACTGCTCTGCCGGCGGTTTCTCGATGCAATGGATGCGGTCGGAATGAATTTGGCGAAGGGTAATCAACGGCCACAACGAGCTTTTCGACCGCGATCCGTTCCGTGCGCCGAGTTCCTTTAGGAATGCCTCGCGGTTGCGCTCAACCGTCGAGCGCGCATCATCTTTCGTGAATCCGAGATTCAGGTCGCTTTTGCCGTAGGCACGGGAAAATCCGCCGACGCGCGTGGAGAACCCGTGGACGAGCCACGGCAGCGCGCTCAGTTGGCTGGCACGAAGAATCTGGAGTTTGGACGGCTTGCTGGATTTTTTTGGAAGAACCCCGGTCACCACGTGTCTATGTTACAGGATGGGGAGAGACGGCGGCTCTTGCGGCCGGGGCGGACGAACGCCGCCGCACCTATACTTTAGTTGCAGACAGCCAAGTCGCCTGTCTCTACGTACGGCCTGTTTGCCCACGAACCTTCGCGTCCGCTATAGTTTTATGCATGTTTGAGAACTTCAAGACGACCGACCGCTGGACGAAAAAACAGGTGCACTGCGTGTACCAGGCGCAAATCGTGGCGATTGCCACGCGCCATGCCGATGCGGTCGACTACAAATTTCTCGTCGACGGGCGCAGGGTCTGGGTCGCCCTTCCGCATCCGGCGTGGGTCGAATATCACAAGCGCACGGGGAAGATGATCACCGATTCTCTCGGCGTCGAAATTGCCGGGCATTATCTGAAATCGGCGCTGGAAGCCGGCGAAGGCCTCGGCCGCGAGATGTACTCGCTCACTGTCGAAGAGACGCTGACGCATCTGGACGCCGCAGTGGCCGAGATGGAAGCCCCGCAGCCCGCTTAATTCATTGTTGAATTTTGATTGTTGATTGTTGAATGAAAAACCTCAGTGCTGCAGGATTTGGTTTTTATTCAACAATCAAAAATCAACAATCAACAATTTCTTAAATTACTACCGCTTCTTTGTACTCCCCGAAAACTTTCCGCATGGCGTCGGAAATCTCTCCGACGGTAGCATAGGCCTCCACAGCGCTCAGAATTTTCGGCATCAAGTTCGCTCCCGAGCGTGCGGTTTCTTCTACTCCGGCTAGCGCCGCTTTCCACAGAGCGGCATCTCGCTTCGCACGTAGCGCCCTCACCCGCTCGACCTGCTTCGGTTCTAGCGCGGGATCGATCCGCTGGATCGGGATCGGTCGTTCCTGTTCGAGTTCGAAGCGATTCACGCCCACAACAATCTGTTCCTGATTGTCGACCGTCTGCTGATACTCGTAGGCGGCGTTTTGAATTTCCTGCTGGACGAATCCCCGCTCGATCGCCCGGAGCATTCCGCCGAGAACTTCGATCTTGCCAAGGTACTCTGCCGCCCGAGTCTCGATTTCATTCGTGAGCGATTCGACGTAGTACGAGCCGGCTAAAGGATCGATGCTCTGCGGAGCGCCCGATTCGTAGGCAATAATCTGCTGCGTGCGCAGGGCGATTCGAGCGGCTTGCTCCGTCGGCAGGGCTAGAGCCTCGTCGTACGAGTTCGTATGTAGCGACTGCGTGCCACCGAGCACGGCCGACAGAGCCTGAATCGCGGTGCGAACGATATTGTTCTCCGGTTGCTGCGCGGTGAGCGTCGATCCCGCAGTCTGCGTGTGGAATCGCAGCATCCACGAGCGCGGATTTTTCGCCTTGAAATGTTCGCGCATGATACGAGCCCACATGCGCCGCGCGGCGCGGAACTTCGCGACCTCTTCGAGAAAGTTATTATGCGCATTGAAAAAGAATGAGAGCCGCGGCGCAAACTTGTCGACATCGAGTCCGGCCTTGATCGCCGCCTCGACATAGGCCATGCCGTTTCCCAGCGTGAACGCGACTTCCTGCACGGCAGTCGACCCCGCCTCTCGCATGTGATAGCCGGAGATCGAAATGGTATTCCAGTCGGGGACGTTGTCGTTCGCCCACGCGAACATATCGGTGATGACGCGCATCGCCTGCTGCGGCGGATAAATGTATGTGCCGCGCGCGATGTATTCCTTGAGCACGTCGTTTTGCACCGTGCCGGAAAGCTTGCGGATGTCCGCGCCCTGCCGCCTCGCAACCGCAACATACAGCGCGAGCAGGATCGAAGCCGTAGCATTAATCGTCATCGACGTAGAGATTTTCGTCAGATCGATGCCGTCGAACAGGCGCTGCATGTCTTCGATCGAATCGATGGCGACGCCGACCTTGCCGACTTCTCCCATCGCGAGTTGATGGTCGGAGTCCATGCCAATCTGCGTAGGAAGATCGAACGCCACGGAAAGCCCAGTCGTGCCGTTGGCGAGCAGATATTTGTAGCGCTTGTTGGATTCTTCGGCGTCGCCCATACCGGCGTACTGGCGCATGGTCCAGAGGCGGCCGCGGTACATAGTGGCCTGCACCCCGCGCGTGAAGGGATATTCGCCGGGATATCCGACTTCGGTTTCGTAATCTGTGCCCTTGAGGTCGGCGGGAGTATAGAGTGGCTTGACTGGAATGTGCGAGGAAGTTTCGACTTCAGGAGCGATGGCGGACTTTGATTTTTCGCTCATCCGTTATTGCCAAAATGTTGGGTCTGATTTTCTAACAGCCAAAATGCATAGGTCCTTCGCGGCGAAAAACCACCGCTCAGGATGACAACGGGATTGCTGAATGCACTGTCATTGACGCTGGCTTTTCCGGTGCACTCTCCAGAACGAACTCAGTCCAAACCAGGCAAACAAAACGGCGCAGGTAATCGCGATTTCCACGCGGCCGGGGCCGATTTGTCCGGCGTGATATTTTCCGTACTCCTTTACGCTCGCGCCGGCGAAGCTCAGCGCCATCAAAAGGAAGATCACTCCCGTGACTTCGAGCCACAGCATGTGCATGACATGGCCGAACGATTTCGCCGTCGCGCGCATTGCGCCCATCAGCGCGTTGAACGTGCGGCTGCGGCCAGCTTGCTGGCCGGCAACGCGGGCGACGATGCCCGCTTTTCGCCATGCGGAAACTTTGCTCACACCTCGATTTTATCAGCCTGCGGGGCTAGAATAGCGGCACTCTGCGCCGTAGCGAACCGATCTGAATTCTGGGGCATCTAAAGGGGAGAACCATTCCATGCAAACATCCGCGCCTGACCTCACTCAGCTCAAATCCCGCATGAAATCGACGTGGATGGCCGGGGATTTCGGCAAGATCGCGCATTATTCCGCGCAGGAAGCAGCGAATTTTGTGGACCGCATCGGAATCCCGCCCGGTGCAAGAGTGCTCGACGTGGCCTGCGGC
>DATEJO010000092.1:0-8528 GCA_035277905.1 Candidatus Sulfotelmatobacter sp. | reverse complement strand
CGGAAATAGCACTCTTACTTTCCCGAGCAGTTACACCAGTGGCGCGACGTACACCGTGAACGCTTCGTCGCAACCCGCCACGCAGGCTTGCACTCCTACATATCTCACCGGAACGATTACTTCGGACATTACCCTTTCCGTAACCTGTGCGACAGGAGCGACGCGGCAACTGGGCACCATCAGCGGAGTGTCGACGATTTCCTGCTCGGGTTCGATCGCGAACGGCGTCTGCCAGCAGATGACGGTCTCCTGTCCCGGAGTTCCGGATGTCGATGCTTACGTCAAGACGAACGCTCCTTCCGGAACTTCGAAAGGCACGGTCACCTACGGGACGGGCACCGACGGAAACGGACTTTACGAGAGCATCTTTACGTACGGCAGCACCGCCGTGCAAAACGTGATCAATGGCGGATTCACCACTGTACAGATCTCGTGGGGAACGCCGTTCAACAGCAATCAGAAAAACGGCTGGGCACAAGGCCCCGGCGGACTGCTGACGGCGGCGTGCCGTTACGCGACTGTCACGAAGTGGATTTACGACAACATTCAGAACAACACCGCCCTTCCAATGTGCGCGACCGCCAATAGCGGCGGCGCTGGCGCGCTCGCCTACGCTTTGTCGCAGTACGGATCGAATGACATCCTCTCCATGGCCGAAGTCACGAGCGGCCCTCCGACGGGACGTCTTGATTGGGGCTGTGGATGCCAGGAAGGCAAGATGGCGGTCTCCTGCGGCGCGACAACGACCATGGGCACGTGCTTCGGAACGGCGGACGCGCCGGTGTGGGATCCGGCATACAATCCCACGGCTTCGACCGGTGTGTGTACCGCGGCGGTGAATGGAACCCTCCCGCCAGGAGGGTTGAATTTCTTCCTCGGCGATAGCGCCGAGGCTCCCGGCGCCACCTACAACTTCACCAATACTTACGTGAACCTGGTGTTTGGCGGACAGGACACCAGTTCAGCCATTCCGATCGGACAGGACTGGTTCAATCACATTACGAGCTCTTCGAAGGGACAGGAGTGCATTGCCGATGCGCCGCACTCAATCCCGAATGTGCTCGATGGCGCGCAGGCAATTGCGAACGATATTTTGAGTAAGTGCGTGAAGTAAGAATCAAAAGCCCCATCCTGTCTCGCTTAAACCGCGAGACAAGGATGGGACAACCAACCTTGGATCGATTCTTCGAAATCCCCACTGCTGGCAACATGGGCCAGAAAATGGGGCACTCCGTTTCTCTGCACTGCCCTTCTAATTGATTGTGGTTACGTCGTCGGGCAGCGTCAGGATGAAATTGCAGCTGCCGGTCGTCACCGAACAGGAAAGCGTTCCACGGCGCAGGACTTTGACCGGAGTGTCGTCCGGGAAAGTTAAGTGGTAATCCGCCGTCCGCAGAGCTTCCGTGTACGTCTTCAGCTTTTCATCGCCGCTGATGAATTTCACGGCTTCGGCTTTCGCCGCTTCTCCATTCGAGCCGCTTAGCAAAACAAAAAAGTCGGCATTGCCGGTTTGCTTCGCTTTACCGAGATCGATAGTGCTGAGATGTTCGAGTTCTGGTTTGTATCGCGCGACGGCGGCGTCCGCTTTGGCGTCTCCACCGGCGAGCGAGGCGAGGCGTCCGCGAGTTTCCGGAGTTGGACGCAGACCGCTCATCGATAGCGCGTAGGTGCGTAGCGCGAGATCCTTCTGGCCGAGCTTTTCGTAGATCTGTCCGAGATGATCTCCGACTTCTCCATGATGGCCGAGCTGCCATGCGGCCGCGACGTATTTCTCCGCCTTGTCGAGATGGCCTTCGCTGAATTCGACCCAGCCCAAGGTGTCCCAGTACGCGATTAGCGACCGCACAAGCGGCGGATCATTGGGCGTGAGGCGATCAAGCGAGACGTTGCGCAGAGCAGCGTCAGTCGCCGAAACAGCCGATTCGGCATATTGTTGCGCCCTGTCGAGATGAGATTTCTTCAGCGAGAGCTGATAGGCGATGTTGTTCCAGACCAAAGGCGTGGCGCTCAGCTCGATTGCATGATCGAAGGCCGCCAGAGCTTTATCGTCTTGTCCGAGATTCAAATAGGAATCTCCCAAGCTGACCTGCAGGCTGCTAGCTTGCGCCTGCGAATTTGCATCGGAGCCCGTTGCAAGTGATAGCGCCTTCTCCAATTCCGGCACAGCCAAATCGTACTTGTGCCACTCTTCATACATCTGCCCGAGATTGGCGTGGGCATACTTGTCGAGCGGATTGTTATCCAGCTGTTTATTGAACGCCTTCACGGCATCGTCATACTTGCGTTCCTGCCAATAAGCGCGGCCCAGATTGTTGTACGCGTACTCGTCATATGGATTGACTTCGATCTGCTTCTGGAAGCAGGTGATGGCCTCGTCGTTCCGGCGCACTTGCAGGTATATCAGGCCGAGATTATTCCACGCATATTTATTCTTGGGATCCAGCTCTGTGGCGCGTTTTAATAGCGCTTCGGCGACCGCGAGATTGCCGCTATCGGCGGAAGCGCGGGCGCTCTCGATCAGATCGTCGACCTTCATATCGGCGGGTGGCACGATAGCTCCCGCGACGGTGTTCTCCACCGAGAGCTGCTGCGCGAGATCGGCGCCAACAGCGCGGCGGAACGATTCGTAATCCGCAGTGCGAGCCACCGGAAGATCGTCCTGATGCAGCGTGAGAACGCGGGCGGCCGTGAAGGTGTGTCCTTGCAGCTGATAGCTGGCGTCGTATTCCGCGTAATCGCGCTTCAGCGAGAAGGCGAGCGGCGCGCTCGCTGTGTAATTTGCGGGAAGTTCGAGCTTGATCTTGTAAGAATATTCCCCCTTGGGGCCAAGCTTGATCGGCTCGGCATCGGGATCGTTGTCGGTGTCGCTATCGCCGGCGGCGGGCAGGCTGAATTGAACAAGCGGCAGAATGATCTGCGTTTTCTTCTTCGACCAGTCGAGGAAGTTCGGCTTTGAGACGTCGTACGACATTTTGAACGGCTCGCGCGTCGCAGCCGGATCGCTGACGATGAGATGCGTGACGTCGCCACCCAATCCGCCGTTGATGTTTTCGGCGACTCTCTGCCAGTTCGAGGCGGGCACCCGGCGGAAAACAGAGCGCAGCAGGAGTTCTTCATCCCCGCGAAATTCGTAGGTGATGTGGGCCTCGAGCTTGCCGATATCGTTGACCTTGCCCTCGATGACCGAGCGTTCGTAGTCGGGCATCGGCGTATCGGCGGGAGTCTTTTCCAGATGCGGCGCGACATTTGACGCCGGAACCGCGGGAGGAATCACCAGCGCCTGCTTGTTACGCAGTGAATACGCGAGCAGGCGGAACGGCGCGACCTCGGCTGTCGTGTCCATCCAGACTTCTTCCTTGCCCATCGGCAGCATCGTGATGACGTGGTCGAACTGCGAGGGCGAAGGCATGTCGGGATCAAGCTTGCGGCTGGAGTTGATCAGCACCGAATCGGCGTGCCAACCTTCGGCTTCAAGCAGCGATGCCAGCAGCGTGTGCTTGTCTTTGCAGTCTCCGTATTGATTGTGTAGAACGTCGGCCGCCGAGTGCGGTTGATAGCGTCCGACTCCGAGCGAGAGGCTCACGTAGCGAAAATTCTTCGAAACGAAATCGTAAAGCGCCTGAATCTTGTCGAGATCGGTATTCAGTCCCTTGGTAAGCTGCTCCGCCTCGGCGCGAACGTCAGCCGTGGGCGCGCGGCGGTCTTTCTCGAGACTGGCATACCAGCGTCCCACCTGCTCCCAGTTCGCGAATGTGGTCAGCTGAACGTCGGGGCGGTCATCGTCAGGGTGGTGCTTCTTTTTCTTCTTTGCGTCGTCGGGCTTCGTGTCGTCATCGCGCTGCAGATGCGAACTCGCCCAGTGATAGATGCGGCGTCCATTCTGCTCCGTGATCTTCGGATCCATGCCCGGCTTGCATTTCAGCTTCAGCGGGCGATCGGCGGGAACATCGACATCGAGGCTTTCATCCAGATCAATGTTGGACTTGTCGAAGTCGTAGTCGGCCCAGAATTGTCCCGCGGCCAGCGGAGTGTGAATCACCGTAACCATGTCGTATTCGAGAACTTCTCCCGGACGCAGCCCAGGCACTGTGATGTGCTTCTGCCGGTAGTCGGTGTAGACGGGAGCTTCGCGTTCGATGGGAGCGCTCAAGTCCTGGACCGCATCGTCTCCGGCCTTCACCACCGTGCCGTCAGCTTTGACGACGCGCACGTACGGGATCTCCACGCGCTCGTTGGCGGAGTTATAGCCTTCGAGCAATTGTCCCCACTGCTGGACGCCGGCTTCGCTTTGCACGCGGATGCGCGCGGTCGTCTCCTTGCGGCCCGTGCCATCGGACTCGAAGCGGTAGTACGAGTGCATCTTCTCGATTACGAAGGACTCCTTCGAGTAATCGGGCTTCGAGGCAGCGGTGGCGTCCGCGGCGGCTGCGGCTTTTGCCGGAGCAGAGGTCGTTGGAGGTACTGGACTGGGCTGCTGCGCAAGCGCAGTGGCGGCGAGCAGACAGCAAGACAAAGCGGCGGCTATTCGATTGGACATAACTGGAATGGGCTGAACCATTATCCCACGCAGGACCTTCATCCGAGAGGACGAGGATGCGATGAAAGAACTGGCTAAATACTCTTTAGTTTTCTTGTTAATTAAATTAATTTAACTACAGATACTGTGATTTCAATCACAATTTTCCTTTCAGCCGGTTCGAAACGGATGTAAGATTCACCCAGTTAGTCCTGCATCGCTGAGATGCGAGGCAGGCGTGACGCATACCTACTTGCGCCACGATCTTTCCGTCGGGAGGTCTTGCATGGAAGATCGGGCCCCTGTCGTCTCTTCTGTTCAGCAGTCCTCGTCTGCATCCACACCAAAACCACATCCTCACGAAGGCCGCGGAGCCTGGGTGCTGACCTGTTACGGCATCTCCGGATTGGCCTTGTTCGGGGTGTTGGCTTACTTCATCTCGGACTTCGTCGCTCACTAGTCCAGGTTGAGAAGTGGCGAACGGGCGTAAGCGCCTGCGGAACACGGTGGAAGTGTGCGTTGCGGATTTCGCATTCCCCCGCGATACATTCTGCACACAAAAGCCACAGGTTTGAACGTGCTACAATTGGCGGCCTTGGATAGTTGCTTCGGCATCCGGCACTGAATCCCACACCGTACCAACTCATAGGCGGAAGAAGCTGTGCCCAAGACTCCCACGCCCAGTCCGACCCCGATCACCTACGCCGACGCCGGTGTCGATATCAGCCGCGCCAACCGCACCAAGCAGCGCATCAAGTATCTGGCGCATAAGACTTTTACGCGCGGAGTGCTCAGCGAGATTGGCGGCTTCGGCGGCCTGTTCGCGGTCGATAAAACGAAATTCACCGATCCGGTGCTGGTTTCAAGCGTCGACGGCGTCGGCACGAAGCTGAAGATCGCATTCGACATGGACCTGCACTCGACCGTCGGCGCCGACCTCGTGAATCATTGCGTCAACGACATCGCCGTCCAAGGCGCGACGCCGCTGTTCTTCATGGACTATCTCGCGACGGGCACGCTCGATCCGTCGGTGGCCGAAAAAGTCGTCGAAGGAATCGCAGACGCTTGCAAGCACAACGGCTGCGCGCTGATCGGCGGAGAAACGGCCGAGATGCCCGGCTTTTATCCCGATGGCGAATACGATCTGGCAGGATTCATTGTCGGTGTAGTCGATCGCGAGAAGATCATCACCGGCAAAGACGTGCAGATCGGCGACATCATTCTCGGCCTGCCCTCAAACGGATTGCACACCAACGGTTATTCGCTGGCTCGCAAGCTGTTGTTCGAGGTGGCTCACTATTCGCCCGAGACCTACGTAAACGAGATCAAAAACAAAGTCGGGAACGAGTTGATGCGCACGCACAAGAGTTACTGGCCTTCGCTGCGGAAACTGATCGACGCGCAATGTGTGGTGGCGATGGCGCACATCACCGGCGGCGGCATCACGGAAAATCTTCCGCGCGTGCTTCCACGTGGCACGGCGGCGGCGATCGAACTGGGATCGTGGCCGGTGCTCCCGATCTTCGAGCATCTGCAAGAGCTCGGGAAAGTTCCGCAGGAAGAAATGCTGCGAACCTTCAACATGGGCATGGGGATGCTGCTCGTGATTCCTTCCGCGAAATTCAAGAAGGCGCAGTCCGTGCTGGAGCGCGTCGGCGAGAAAGCCTACACGATCGGCCGCATCATCAAAGGCGAGCGCAAAGTTACTTACAGTTAGCCATCCTAACCCGCGATTTTCACACTCCTTTAACACTTCCCCGCCCAAACTGGTCCATCCTACAAAGGAAGAATCGGGAGGGGACTATCTGATGAAAAGCATTCGCAATTCGCGCATTGCATTTTTCTGCGTCATCGTCATTTCGGCAGCGGTCACGTTCGTCGCCTGTAATTCATCGAAGAATGGGCAGGGCGAGAATCAACAAAGCAAGATGCTCATTGGCGCCGGCTCGACCTTTATCAATCCCATCATGTCCCATTGGATTGCCGATTTTCATAACATCCATCCGGACGTGCAGATCAACTACCAGTCGATCGGCAGCGGAGGAGGAATCCAGCAGCTGAAACAAGGGCTGGTCGATTTCGGCGCCAGCGATGCCGCTCTCGACGATCAGCAACTGCAAAGCATGCCGCCGCTGGTACAGATTCCCGAGAGCGCTGGACCGGTGTGCATCACCTACAATCTGCCGGACCTGAAAGAACCGCTGAAGCTGAGCTCGCCAACGCTGGCCGCAATTTATCTGGGCGAGATCAAAACGTGGCAGGATCCGCGGATCAAGAAAGACAATGCCGGAGTGACTCTTCCGAAAGATCCGGTCGTCGTGGCGCATCGTTCCGACGGCAGCGGGACGACGAATATTTTCACGACCTACCTCACTGCGGTGAGCCCGGCGTGGGAAAAGAAAGTTGCAAAGGGAATCGCCGTGAGCTGGCCGGTCGGACTGGGCGGCAAGGGCAGTGAAGGAGTGACCGGCGTAGTGAAGCAGACGCCGGGCGCGATCGGATACGTCGAGCTGTCGTACGCGACGGAGAACAAACTGCCGGTGGCAAAGATCGGGAACACCGCGGGAGAATTTGTGGAACCTACGGCCGCAGGCGCGACGGCTGCGATCGAAGCTTTCCAGTCGGAACTGGCGAAGGACGTGCGGACTCCGGTCGTGAATCCTCCGGCATCGGCCAAAGATGCGTATCCGATCTCGGGATTGACGTTCTTGCTGATTCCGAAGCAGGGCAAGAGCCCGGAGCGGGAGCAGGCCGTGAAGGAATTCGTGCAGTACATCATCACCAACGGCCAGAACGTCGCCGAGGGACTGGAATATTCGAAGCTGCCGTCCGGGCTCGCGGATCAGGATCAAAAGCTGCTCGCCGAACTGCAGACCGGAGCGCAACAGACATCGAGCACTCAGGCCCCGGCGCAGTGAGCTTGCGTGTCTCCACGCGTGACTCACTCTGCCGGTGAATTATGATGGGAGCGAAAGCTGAGAAGCTGACGCTCCCATGAAATCATTAGGCATTCTTCTCTCTGGCCGCGGATCGAACTTCATCGCTATTGCCGACAGCATCGACGCCGGACGCATCCCGGACGCGAAAATTTCCGTCGTCATTTCCAACCGGGCTGCGGCCCCCGGCATCGGCACGGCCCGCGAGCGCGGCCTGAAGGCGCTCGTGATTCCTTCCAAGGGCAAAGAGCGCGAAGAACACGATCGCGAGGTCGTCGACGCGCTGAAGCAAAACGGAGTCGATCTCGTCTGCCTGGCCGGATACATGCGGCTGCTCTCGCCGTGGTTCGTCCGGCAATTTCCGCACCGCATTCTGAATATTCATCCGTCGCTTCTGCCCGCGTTTCCCGGGCTCGAAGCGCAGGAGCAGGCGTTCGCCTACGGAGTGAAAGTTTCAGGATGCACCGTCCATTTCGTCGACGAAGAACTCGATCACGGCGCAATCATCGTGCAGAAAGCGGTGCAGGTCCTCGACGACGACGACGAACATTCGCTCGCGGAACGCATCCTCAAGCAGGAGCATCTCGCCTATACCGAGGCGATTCGGATCGTGTTGGAAGGAAAGTTCGAGGTTGTGGGGCGGAGGTTGAAGAGAAAGTAGTTGGGTTAGTAGAAACTGCCCCGCGCTCAGCGAAATTATTTTTTGATCACTCCAGCCAAAATCTAGATTTCAAAGAACTTACCGGATTCTGCGAGCATTTCGGTCCGCAAAATATTGCAATTATTGGGCTTATAGGCAAAATCTTGTGGAATAAGGAGTTACATCGTGCACTTCTATTCCGGCAATCTGCCTCCCGGCGTGGCTATGCTCTGATCTTGAGCCTGTGGAATGCAAGGTCAGATGTCACAAGACGGTTGTGCCGGCTGTGGAAAACTTGCGGCGGACCGACGTGGTGTAACGACCTGGACGTTTCGCGTGGTGGAATTCGCAGCCAAGGTCGCGAAGCGGACCAATAAAGGCGAACCGGGAAGGGCACGACTTCCAGTCGTGCCGATGAGCGCCGACAACGACTGCG